>CAKUND010000076.1 GCA_934668295.1 uncultured Oscillospiraceae bacterium | reverse complement strand
CGATATTTCCGGTGTTGGCCGGAATTTCAGGTTCTACCAGTACAACATGCAGCATACGAAAAACTCCCTGCCCGCCGGATCTTGGCAGGCAAGCATATTCTATGACAGAACATCGCAGATTTCAACTGTTTTTCAGAAAAAAATAAAGTTTTTCGTGATAAAAATTTCTTTTTGCAGCGCGCGTTTTTTGGGCGATTCGCCGTGCTTATAGCTGCCAGTCGATCTGCTTCTGACCGTGCTGCGCGAGAAACGCGTTGATCTGTGAAAATGGCCTGCTGCCAAAAAAACCGCGGTAGGCGCTCAACGGGCTCGGGTGCGGGGCCTGCAGGACGAGGCGCGGATATGGGCTGTTTGCCGCGATCGCGGCCTTTTTCTGTGCGTGCGCGCCCCAGAGGACGAACACGACCGGCTGCGGCAGCGCGGCCAGCCGCCGCACGGCCGCGTCCGTAAACATCTGCCAGCCAAAATCCTTATGGCTTGCGGCCTTTCCCACCTCTACGGTCAGGCTGCTGTTGAGCAGGAACACGCCCTGTCCTGCCCACGCGGTCAGATCGCCGCTGTCCGGCGGCGTGATGCCGCAGTCCGTCTGCAGCTCCGCAAAAATATTGCGCAGCGACGGCGGCAGCTTCACGCCCGGATTCACGGAGAACGCCAGGCCGTTGGCCTGCCCCGGCTCGTGATACGGGTCCTGTCCAAAAATCACGGCCCGCACCGCCTCCGGCGGTGTGAGCCGGAAGGCCGCAAACAGCGCCTCGCGCGGCGGATAAACCGCCGACGCGGCGTAGGCCGCGTCCACCCGCTCTGAGAGCGTCCGCCAGTACGGCTTTTCGAATTCCTCCTGCAAAAGCGCCTGCCACGCGCCGAGTTCTTCCGGTTTCATGGTACATCTCCCTTATTATTTCCGATTTTTCCGCAATATTGCTATGCAAAAGCATAGCAATATTCAGAAATGTGCCATTTCCTCGCCCCTGCGGGGCAACCGGAAATGATGCACAAAAACTTCATGCACCGCATCTGCACATTTTCGCGGTGCCCATACATGAAGTTTTATACCATATAAAATACCGGAACACAAGCGCGGCCCGGTGCATAGGGTTTTGCGAGGTGATCGTATGCAGATCTATGTGGTAAAGCCCGGCGACACCCTGTATTCCATCGGCCGGGCGCTTTCTCTCGCGCCGGGGTTCCTTGCGCGCTATAACGGCCTGCGGGAGCCGTACCGGCTGGCCGTGGGGCAGAGTTTGCTTGCCCTGTACCCGGAACGGACCGTGACCGTGCGGACAGGGGATACGCTCTCGTCCATCGCGGCCTCAGCCGGGACGGATGTGCTGTCTCTGTACCGGATGAACCCGAACCTGTCCGGCTCCGACCGGCTCTATCCGGGGCAGGTTCTCGTGACGCAGCTGGAGCAGAACCGGACGCGCGAAGCGTTCGTCGGCGGGTACGCGTATCCATATGTGCAGGAAGCCGTTCTGCGCGGCATTCTGCCGTTCGCCGGCGCGCTGATGCCGTTTACCTACGGCTTTACGCCGGAGGGCACGCTCGTGCCGATGGACGATGAGCGGCTGCTGGCGCTGGCAGAGGACTATGGCGTGCGGCCGTTCCTGCATCTGTCAACGCTGAGCGCCGCCGGAACGTTTTCCGCCGCGCAGGCGGCGGTCGTACTGCGGAGTGAAGTGCTCCAGCAGACGCTTGTCGAGGCAGTGCTTCGAAAAATGCAGGAAAAGGGCTATCAGGGACTGGACGTGGACTTTGAATATCTGGGCCGGGAGCTGGCAGAAGCGTACGCGCAGTTCCTCTCTCGCCTGCACGGGCTGCTCGAGCCCTACGGCCTGCCGCTCATCGCCGCCCTCGCCCCAAAAACCTCCGCCGACCAGCCCGGCACCCTCTACGAGGGCCACAATTACGCCGCTGTCGCCTCCGCCTGCGACGCAGTGCTGCTGATGACGTATGAATGGGGCTACACCTATGGCCCGCCGATGGCGGTGGCGCCGATTGGGGCGGTGCGGCGGGTGGTGGAGTTTGCGCTGACGCAGATGGAGCCGGGGAAAATTCTGCTGGGGTTTCCGAACTACGCCTATGACTGGACGCTGCCGTTTACGGCGGGCGCGACGCGGGCACAGTCCATCGGCAATGAGGCCGCGCCGCTGCTCGCGGCGCAGTACGGCGCGGAGATCCAGTTTGACGAGCGGGCGCAGACGCCGTATTTTACCTATCTGGACGAAGCCGGTCAGCCGCACGAGGTCTGGTTCGAGGACGCGCGCAGCGCGCTGGCAAAGTTCGGCCTGCTGACAGAATATGGCCTGCTGGGACTTGGCTACTGGAATTTCATGCGGCCCTTTGCGGCGGGGTTCAGCCTGCAGAATTATCTGTTTTCCATCCCTTGAGTAACCGATGATTCAATCGTCTGCGGCTGTCAGCGGATCTTTTGCCCCAACTGTGCAGTTTGAAAAACTTGAAATACATACAGTATTCCTGCGCTTTTCAAACTTTCATTTGGGACAAAATCTCTCGCTGACAACTCTTGCCGATTCGATCAGCGGTTACTTGAGTGTCTGCGTTGACAAAATCCGGCTGGTGCGGTATGATGAAAAAACAATAAAAGGAGGACACCTTCATGCCTGCATCCAAGGTTTATTTTACCGATTTCCGCTGCCGCAACGGCGTGAGCCAGCTCGATAAGCTTCGGAAGCTGCTGGAAAAGTCCGAGTTTTCCCAGATCGACTTTGACGGCAAATTCGTCGCCATCAAGCTGCATTTCGGTGAGCTCGGCAATCTGTCGTTCCTGCGCGCAAACTATGCCAAGGTCGTCGCCGACTTCGTTAAGGAGCGCGGCGGAAAGCCCTTCATCACCGACTGCAACACGCTCTATGTCGGCAGCCGCAAAAACGCGCTCGAGCATATGGACACCGCCTACTTAAACGGCTATTCCCCGTTCTCCACCGGCTGTCACGTTATCATCGCCGACGGCCTGAAGGGCTCGGACGATATTGAGGTTCCCGTCGCCGGCGGCGAATACTGCAAGACCGCCCGCATCGGCCGGGCCGTGATGGACGCCGACATTTTCGTTTCTCTGGCGCACTTCAAGGGCCACGAGGAGGCCGGCTTCGGCGGCGCGCTCAAGAACATCGGCATGGGCTGCGGCTCGCGCGCGGGCAAGATGGCCATGCACGCCGACGGCAAGCCGTATGTCGAGGCAGACCTGTGCGTCGGCTGCGGGGCCTGCGCGAAGATCTGCGCACACAACGGCCCGCAGATCGAAAACAAAAAATGCCGGATTGACCAGAACAACTGCGTCGGCTGCGGCCGCTGCATCGCGGTCTGTCCCAAGGACGCCATCCATCCGACTTTCCAAGCCAGCGTCAGGCTCCTCAACTGCAAGATCGCCGAATACGCCAAGGCCGTTCTGGACGGGCGCCCCAGCTACTGCATCAACATTGTCCGCGACATCTCGCCCAACTGCGACTGCCACCCGGAAAACGACGTCCCCATTGTCCCGGACGTCGGCATGTTCGCATCCGCCGACCCTGTCGCGCTGGATCTGGCCTGCGCCGAGGCTATCAACCGTCAGCCGGTTCTTCCAAACAGCGCCATCACCGATCTGAAGCACGAGCACGACTGCGACCGCTTCCACGCCGCGCACGACAATACGCACTGGCAGGATCTGATCGAGCACGGCAAGAAGCTCGGGCTCGGTCAGGACGATTATGAGCTTGTGACCATCCGCTGAACCACGCGCAAAAGCAGGGAAGGCCGGGCCTTCCCTGCTTTTGCTTTTCCGGAAACAAATGCACTGCACCGATTGGAGGGAGTACCATGGAATTTCACGCTGGAGCCTATGATGTTGCCGTCATCGGCGCGGGCCACGCCGGCATTGAGGCCGGGCTTGCCTGCGCGCGGATGGGACTGAGGACCGTCGTGTTTACGATCAATCTGGACGCCGTCGGCAACATGCCCTGCAACCCCGCCATCGGTGGCACGGGCAAGGGCCATCTGGTGCGGGAGCTTGACGCGCTGGGCGGAGAAATGGCAAAGGCCGCTGACCGCTCGTGCATCCAGTACCGCATGCTGAATCTCGGCAAGGGCCCCGCCGTCCATTCCCTCCGCGCGCAGGCCGACCGGAGGCGCTATCAGGAGGATATGAAGCGCACGCTCGAACGGCAGGAGCGGCTCGATCTCAAGCAGGCCATGATCACGGAGCTTCGTCTGACGGACGGCCGCGTGTCTGCCGTCGTCACGCGCCTCGGCGCGGTCTACTCCGTCAAAGCCTGCGTTATCGCCTCCGGCACGTATCTGGACGCGCGCGTCATTACCGGCGACTGCGCCTATTCCTCCGGCCCGGACGGCATGCAGGCCGGCATCGGCCTTGCGGAGCAGCTGGCCTCCCTCGGCCTTCGCATGCGCCGGTTCAAGACCGGCACGCCGCCGCGCGTGAACCGGCGCTCGGTCGACGTGACGCAGATGGAGCTGCAGCCGGGAGACGAGCACCCTGTCCCCTTCTCGTTTTCGACCAAAACGCCGCCGGAAAACAAGGCGGTCTGCTATCTGACCTATACGAACGAAAAAACGCACGAGATCATCAAGGCCAACCATGACCGGTCGCCGCTGTTTAACGGCATGATCGAATCCGTCGGCCCGCGCTACTGCCCGTCCATCGAGACGAAGATCGACCGCTTCCCGGACAAGCCCCGGCACCAGCTGTTCATTGAGCCGTGCGGGCTGTATACGGATGAATTATATATCCAGGGCCTCTCGTCCTCGCTCCCGGAGGACGTGCAGCTCGACATGCTCCACTCCATCCGGGGACTGGAGCACGCGGAAATGATGCGCCCGGCCTACGCGATCGAATACGCCTGCATCGATCCGACCGAGCTTCTGCCGACGCTCGAAAGCAAGAAGATCCCCGGCCTTTACGGCGCGGGGCAGTTCAACGGCTCGTCCGGCTATGAGGAGGCCGCCGTGCAGGGCTTCGTCGCGGGCGTGAACGCGGCGCTCAAGATAAAAGGCGAGGAGCCGATGGTTTTAACGCGCCCCGACGGCTATATCGGTACGCTCATCGACGATCTGGTCACCAAGGGCACGAATGAGCCCTACCGCATCATGACCTCGCGCTCGGAATACCGGCTTCTGCACCGGCAGGACAACGCCGACGAGCGGCTAAGCCCCATCGGGCACCGCATCGGCCTTGTATCGGACGCACAGGATGCCGCCGTGCAGGAAAAATACCGCGCGGTCGCGCAGGAGATCCGGCGGCTGGAGGCCACGGGCGTGGCCGAAAGCGAAGCGCTGAACGACATGCTCCGCGCGCATGATACCGCGCCGGTCGAGGGCTCGGCACGTCTTGCCGATCTGGTGCGCAGGCCGCAGCTGGGCTATGACGATCTGGCACCCTTCGACCCGGAGCGGCCCGATCTGCCGCCCGTCATCCGCGAGGCCGTCGAGATCCGCATGAAATATGCGGGCTATATCGCCCGTCAGCAGAAGCAGGTCGAGGAATTTGCCCGCGAGGAAGGCAGGCTCCTGCCAAACTCGATCGATTATCTGTCCATTCAGGGCCTGCGCGTCGAGGCGCGGCAGAAGCTGAGCGAAATCCGCCCCCTGTCCGTCGGACAGGCCAGCCGCATTTCGGGCGTGTCGCCTGCGGATATCGCGGTGCTGCTGATCTGGCTGGAGCAAAATAAGGAGTAAGCCATGTATTTTGATTCTCACGCCCATCTGGGCGAGGACTGCTTTGCACAGGATTTTGCGAATATTGTGGAAAAAATGCGCGCAGCGGACGTCACCGGCATGATGGAGATCGGCTTCGACGGCCCGTCGTCCTATCACGCGGTCGAGCTGGCCAATCAATACAATTGGATCTGGGCCGCCGTCGGCAGCCATCCGGATGACGCGGAACAGGTGGATGAGGCACGGATCGGGGAATACCGCGCGCTGTGCAAAGATCCACGCGTGAAGGCCATCGGCGAGATCGGCCTGGATTATCACTATGAAGATCCTCCGCGGGACGTGCAGCAGCGGGCCTTCCGCATGCAGCTGGAGCTTGCACAGGCGCTTTCTCTGCCCGTCGTGATCCACGAGCGCGAGGCGCATGAGGACGGACTGCGTATTCTCAGCGACTTCCCGGACGTGACCGGCGTGTTCCACTGCTTTTCCGGCAGCTATGAAATGGCGAAGGAGCTGGTAAAGCGCGGCTGGTACATCGGCTTTACCGGTGTCGTGACGTTCAAAAACGCGCGTAAGGCAGTCGAGGTCGCGGAAAAAATTCCGCTCGATCGCATTCTCATCGAAACAGACTGCCCCTATATGGCCCCGGAGCCATTCAGGGGCCGCCGCAACGACCCGAGCCTCGTGCCGCTCGTGGCCAAAAAAATCGCGGAGCTCCGCGGCATCTCCGCAGAGGAAGTCGCCGCCGTAACGGCAGAGAATGCAAGACGGCTGTTCCGGATCTAGCCGCCAAAGGCTCCCTTTACCGCAATGTCATCGACTTCAGGCCATAGGCTGCTCGTTTTGCGTGAGAACCGCAGGAATTCAAATGTAGTTGGGCGGGACTCTGGCTGCCCGGCAAAACGCGGCTGCGTTCAGCCCTCATCAGGCTGCTCCGCAGCAGGCACCAACCGCGTCCAAGCACTCTTTTCTCCCCCATCTTTTCTCTTGCAAGAGAAAAGATGGGGCCGCCGGAGGCGCATCGGAAACGGCCTCGACGGAACGAGCCCCTTGTCATGCAGTGCGCATGACAAGGGGCGTCTTTGTTTTCACCGATAACACAACACGGAGAACCACGTCACAAGATTGCCGTTATAGAATTCGATCCCGTTCTGCTCGGCCAGTGCGGTCGCGACGATGCCGTAGCTTTCGACGCACGGGAACATCCTGTCCGGGTGGCGGCAGGGCGCGTCCGGGTAGGCGCATTTCGGGCAGATGGCGCAGGACTCCGTGGAGAGCGTCAGCACGTCGGGGGAGTATTGCAGCAGAATGTCCCGCACCTGCCGCGTGAGCGCCTCGTGCGGAGCCCGCGTGGCGAGCGTCGCGGCCATGTCCGCGATGTCGCTGACCTCGGCCAGCGAGGTAAAGACCAGCGCGCCCGGATATAGCAGCACCCGCTCTCGGCAGGCCTCGACCGTGCCGACCGCCGGCGGACAGGCCCAGCTTGTCCCGTACATCGGACATTCATGCTCGCAGACGTAGCGGACACGGTCAGAAAATTCAATTTCACGCGGGTCGATCCATGCGTACTGGCTGACCGGCAGCTGGCACAGCTGCTGCTCGACGGCCTGCTTGTCCATTCCGGCTCCCTCCGTTTCTGTTTCTTCTCTGTATTGTATCCGGCTGCATGCAAAACGTCAAGCCGTCAGAGCAGCACGGTTTTCGTTGCGACGCGTTCGCAGAACACGCGGTCGTGCTCGACGAATACGATCGTCGGCCGGAAGTCCAGCAGCAGCTCCTCCAGCTGAATGCGTGAGAGCACGTCCACATAATTGAGCGGTTCGTCCCAGACGAGCAGGTGCGACGGCTCGCACAGGCTCCGTGCCAGCAGCACCTTTTTCTTCTGCCCGGCAGAGAAGTCCGCCATGTCCTTTTCAAACTGCACCCGCGCAAAGTCCAGCTTCCGCAAGATCGCCTTAAAAAGACTTTCGTCCAGCCCATGCTGCGCAGCATAGGCGGAAAGATCGCCCCGCAGGCCGGACGGATCCTGCTGCACATAGGAGATCTGCAGCCGTGTGCCGAGCTCCGCCGTCCCGGTGTACGGCACGTCCTCGCCGCACAGCAGGCGCAGAAGGCTCGTCTTCCCGGTGCCGTTCGCGCCGCGCAGCGCGAGCCGGTCGCCCTGCTCCACGGAAAAGCTCACGCCGCTGAAGACGGGCGCGCCGCCGTAGCACACCGAGACGTCCCGCAGAAGCGCCAGCCGGCTTGCGTGATACGGAAGCTGGTGCAGCTTCAGGGGCGCGGCCTGCTCAATGTTTTTTAACAGCGCCGATTTTTCCTCGATGGCGGCGTTCTGCCGCCGTTCGAGATTCTTGCGCCGCTGCTGCATGCGGCGCGACTGCTCGCCGATGTAGGCCCGGCCACCCATGGCGTCGGCTTCGCCCGTCACCTTGGCCGAGTGCGGGCCGATCTTCGTGTTTTCAGCCTTGTCCGCCCACGCGCGCGACTGCCGCGCGGCCTGTTTCAGGCGGCCGATTTCTTTTTTCAGCTGTGCATTCTGCGCCAGTTCAAACGCGTCCTGCCGCTGCTTATTTTCATACCATGAGGAAAAATTGCCCCGCTGCACCTCGATGCTGCTGCGGCCTATGGATAGGATATGATCGACGCAGCCGTCTAAAAACGCGCGGTCATGCGAGACGAGCAGAAAACCGGACTTTTTCGCCAGATACCGGCTGACGAGCGCGCGGCCCGTCTCGTCCAGATGATTCGTCGGCTCATCGATGAGCAGATACCGTCCTTCCCGCGCGAACAGCAGCGCCAGCAGAAGCTTCGCCTGTTCGCCGCCGGAGAGCGTGGAAAACGGGCGGTACAGCGCGTCCTCCGCGACCGCAAGCGGGGCCAGCTCCCGCCGGAAGCGCCATTCCGGCACATCCGGGAAGCTGCGCTCCAGCAGCTCCAGCGGCGTGAGCGATGCGTCGGGGATCGGGTACGGGAAATATTCGAATCCGCCGGGGGATGTGATCGTGCCCTGATGAGAATACTGCCCCTGCAAAAGCCGCAGGAGCGTTGTTTTGCCGCGTCCGTTGCGGCCCGTCAGGCCGAGCCGCCAATCGGTGTCAAACTGGAAGCTGACATGCTCAAATACATTGTCAAAGCTGCCGGGATATGCAAAGGTCAGGTCTGTAATTTGGATCAATGCCATCGGTATGCCCTCCAATCAATCGATCGATCAAAAAAATTGGCTGCGGGAAACGCTCCCACAGCCGAAGGGCATCCTGCGCCTGCCGCAATTGGGCAGACGGTCTGCACGGAAGCTGAGAGACAAAGCAGATTTCCCGCGAAAAGGCACAACGAACCAGACGGTCTTCACCGCCGGACTGTTACGATCGTGCCAAGCTTTCAGCAGGAGATCATGCGCATGCTCTCAAACTCCCTTCTCATTTTTATGTTTCTATCTTACCATAGGGCGCGAAAAAACGCAAGCGCCGGTAAAAATTCGCAGAAAAACGCCCCCGGCACGGTGTGTGAGATGCCGGGAGCGTATCGTGCAGCGCGCAGAAAATGCTCATTGCACAGGATGAAAAAAAGTGATATACTATGTAACAGTATATCGCCCGGACGGCGGCCCGTCGGCTGCCCTCCGAACTATCTGTATTCTAGCACCGGAGCGCGCAAAATGCACCCTACCGGCGCGGACAGGCGCGATACCCGTCGGAGAACGACACTCTACCGGCGGTAGAATTTCCTGTGATACCAATGCTTTTTGGAAAGGGGGCGTCCCTATGCTCCAGGATGAACAGACTCTGCGTCGGACCGTCGCAAAAAACATTGCCGCTTACCGCAAGTCCCATAAGGACACCCAGCTGGACCTTGCGCGCAAGCTCAATTACTCCGATAAATCCGTCTCCAAGTGGGAGCGCGG
>CAKUND010000075.1 GCA_934668295.1 uncultured Oscillospiraceae bacterium | reverse complement strand
GCACCGATGGCAGGGCCCAGAATCATCGGCAGCAGAACGCCGAAGATCATGCGGATGCCCTGAAAATGCCCGGCCTTGCCGGCAGGCGTATGGTCGCGGATGACACCGGACAAGATCGCCGTGACCAGCATGTACCCGGACATCATGACGCAGCCCGTTAAAATCACAGCCAGCATCGACCGCGCGAAGAACATGCCGAGAAGGCCCGCGAACATGACACCAGCTGCCGGCAGCACACACCGCAGCTCGCCGAGTTTGTCGATCACGCGGCCGGAGAGCACGCTCACGACTGACGCGAAGATCAGCACGATGCCCAGCACGAGGGCATAGCCGTCAAAATGCAGATAGTTCTGCATATAGATAATGAGATACGGGAAGAAGACCTGCACGGCGACGGAGAACAGGCAGAACGCCGCGAAGGACAGATAGAGCGCCGGATTTTCCCTCACAACGGACGGACGGAGTCCATAGACAAGGTTTTTTAAATAATTGTCCCGTCTCGGCTCCAGCTTCGGCTCGGGGATGAGGAAGATCGACACAACGCCCGTCAGCACGACAAGCCCGCCGAAGATCGCGAAGAATTCCTGCCACTGTCCGCGCTGCGTCATGCCGTCGAACAGGCCAAAAATGACGAGCATGGAAATGAGCGGCAGAATGGCCAGCACGGATTCTGCCTTGCCGCGCGCCTCATTGGGCACGGTGTCGGTGATCCACGCGTTAAAAGCCGCGTCGTTGGCCGTCGAGCCGAAAAACGTCATGACGCAGTCGAGCACGACGATCATCACCGCCGCCGCAGCTGCCGCAGAGGCTGCCGGGAACAGCTTCGCCGCGTTTTCGACCGTCACGAGGCCGAATGCCGCCGTGGAAAGGCCCCACAGCAGATAGCCGCCGCAGATGAACAGCTTGCGCTTTCCCACGCGGTCAGACAGCGCGCCCATCAGCAGCGTCGTCAGCGTGGCGGCAGCCGCGCTCCAGCCGACCATGGCGGAGATATAGCCGGGGTCAGTGGAGATGGTGTTGTAAAGATAGACGTTAAAATACATGTTTTCGATCGTCCAGGCAAACTGGCCGACCAGGCCGACGAGAATGAGCGTCAGCCATACCCGCGGGGAAAGCTTTTTCATATCCGGCATCCTCCCGTTATTCAGCCTCTGCGCTTCCGCAGTATTTTGTATAGAGCGCAATATGATCCTCGATGCAGAACTCACCCGTCCACGCGTTCGCCGTCACGCAGATCACGCTTCTGCCGTCCGGCGTTTTTCCCGCGCTCGCGCAGCAGTTCATCGCCTCGGCGGTGTAGCCTGTTTTGGCCGCCGTGATCTCCGCGCCGCCGAGGGCGTATTCGTGGTGGACGCGGTAGAGGAATTTGTTCGTCATGGCAAGCCCGTCCGGATGCTGCTCCGTTTCGCTCGCCCGGTAATTTTCCGCGCTTAAGATCTCCGCGCACGTCTCGTTTTCCATCGCTGCCTGCAAAATCAGCGCGATCTCGCGCACTGTGGAATAGTGGTTCTCGTCGTGCAGACCGCTGGTGTTCATGAAGTGCGTGTTGGTCAGCCCCAGCGCGGCGGCTTTTTCGTTCATCATGGCGACGAATGCCTCCTCGCCTCCGGCCACAGCCTGCGCCAGAGCCTCCGTCGCCTCCGCGCCGGAGGGCACGACCGCGCCGTACAGCAGATCGCGCATCGTGACCGTCTCGCCGTTCACATAGCCCGCCATGGATGCGCCCGCAAGATACAAGGGGTCAATGATAGCCTGCGTCATGGTGAACGCCGCGTCAAGATCGGGCAGATTCTCCGCCGCCACCAGCAGCGTCATGACCTTTGTCATAGACGCGGGATAAATTTTTTCGTCCATGTTCTTTTCAGCCAGCACCGCTCCGGTCTGCACGTCGACCAGCACGGCGGAGGACGAGTACAGCTCCAGATCAAGGGTTTTTGTCTCCTCCGACGCCTGCGCGAGCGTCAGAGCGGGCTGCTCCGGTTCAGGCTCGGGCTTCGGCTCCGGTTCGGGTTCCGGCAGCGGTTCCGGGGCAGGTTCCTGCGCCGGCGTCTCAGAGACAGTGACCTCCGGCTCGGAGGGTGCATCTGTCCTGCCGCTCGTGACCGGCGTATCGAGATAGGGCTTTACGATCTGCCGGTGTGCATAATAGGCCGCGCCGCCCAGAAGCGCCGCGCACACAAGAAGCGTCAGCACGACGCGGAGCACCCGGCGCCGTTTTGCGCGCCTGCGGTCGCGCAGACGGTCGAACGCGGGCGCGTTTTCAGAGTCAGACTGCGAGTGCGGTTCGTTGTTCATAGGAAGCTCTCCTGTCTGGAATTCGCAAGATACTCTATTTTACCACATCCGCGCCCATCCGGAAAGAGGCAATGCAAAAAGTGCCGAAAGTCCTTGCGGCATAGGGACTCTACCGCGGGTAGACCGGGAATCCGGACATGTAGAGCGGCGAAAAAGGATTTTTGGATAGCATTTTGCAGCGCAGCGCGATATAATGCAAAGCAGAAAATCAAGAATCGGAGGTCACACATGGAAAAACGCTTTCAAATCGTCACAGACTCCTCCTGCGATCTGCCGCAGGCGCTGGCGGACGAGCTCGATCTTGCCGTCCTGCCGCTGCACGTTCTGATCGGGGAGCATACATACGCCAACTATCTTGACGGCCGTGAGATCGGCTTCAGGGAATTTTATGATAAACTCCGCGACGGCGAACGCGCCACCACGAGCGCCGTCAACGTCTCAGAGTTTACCGCCGTCATGGAAGAAAAGCTGAAGGAAGGCCTTGACATCCTCTTTATCGGCTTCTCCTCCGGTCTGAGCACAACGTACCAGTCCGGCGCGATCGCCTGTGACGAGCTGCGGGAAAAATACCCCGAGCGGAAGCTCATCGCCATCGACTCGCTCTGCGCGTCTCTGGGCGAGGGCCTGCTTTTGTACCTGGCTGCAAAAAAGCAGCAGTCCGGCGCATCCATGGACGAGGTCGCGGACTACGTCCGCGAGACGATCCCGCATCTTTGCCACTGGTTCACAGTCAACGACCTGATGTTCTTAAAGCGCGGCGGCCGCGTCGACGCGGCGACGGCCATCGTCGGCACCGTCCTGCAGATCAAGCCCGTCATGCACACGGACGACGCCGGGACGCTCAAGAACGTCACCAAGGCCAGAGGCCGCAAAGCCGCGCTCAAGGCTCTCGCGCAGAAGCTGGCCGACACGGCCATCGATCCTGCCAGCCAGACCGTCTTCATCTGCCACGGTGACTGCATCGAGGACGCGGAATACACCGCCGAGCAGATCCGTGCCCTGACCCCGGTCAAGGACATCATCATCAACTATGTCGGCCCCGTTATCGGCGCGCACACCGGCCCGGGCGTCATTTCCGTCTTCTTTGTCGGAACGCATCGGTAACCATATAGAAAAATCGCGGCTCCCCGACCGCATCCGGGGAGCCGCGGTTTTCTTGGCCGCTTCAAGGAGGTCCGGAGGGAAATCGGAATCCCTCCGGGCTCGTTTTCTTTTTGTCACTTTTTCTTTTGGAGAAGCAAAAGAAAAAGTGATGCCGCAGCTGCAAAAAGCTCAGTTCAAACTGACCTCCTGGCGGGTGAACAGGGCCTCGACTCTTGCTTTGAGCGGGGCAAGTTCCGGGGCGTTCAGGCTGTCTGCGCTGCGGATGACGGCGGCTGCGGCCTGCTGGGCGTCGCGCAGCGTTTCCAGATCCATCTGCAGGCTTGCGACCTTCAAAAGCGGAAGCCCGTGCTGGCGGCTGCCGAAGAAATCACCCGGCCCGCGCAGGGCGAGATCCTGCTCGGCGATCTGGAAGCCGTCCGTCGTTTTGCAGAGCGCCTGCAGGCGCTTTTTTGTTTCCTCATTTCTCGTCCCGCTGACCAGTACGCAGTACGACTGCGCGCTGCCGCGCCCCACGCGTCCGCGCAGCTGGTGCAGCTGACTGAGCCCAAAGCGTTCGGCGTTCTCAATGACCATCAGCGTCGCGTTCGGCACGTCCACACCGACCTCCACGACTGTCGTGGAGACAAGAATGTCGCAGTCTCCCGCGCGGAATGCGCTCAGCGCCGCATCCTTTTCCGCGCTTTTCATCCGTCCGTGTACCAGTCCGACGCGAAGCTCCGGGAACGTCTCGTCCCGCAGCGTCTGTGCCCAGCTCTCGGCGGATTTCATAGCGTTCTCCTCGCCGTCTTCGACGGCGGGGCAGACGACATAGACCTGATGACCCTCACGGCACTGCTTCCGGATAAAGCCGTTCAGCCGTTCACGCAGCGCCTCGCTCACCAGAAACGTCTCGACCGGCCGTCTGCCGGGAGGCAGCTCGGAAATGACAGACACATCCAGATCGCCGTAGGCGATGAGGGCCAGCGTGCGCGGGATGGGCGTGGCCGACATGACGAGCAGATGCGGCGCGTCGCCCTTTTCCGTGAGCCGCGTGCGCTGCGCGACGCCGAAGCGGTGCTGCTCGTCGGCCACGACGAGACCGAGCGCGTGAAACTCCACGCCGGCGCTGATGAGCGCATGCGTCCCGACGATCAGCTGCGCCTCGCCGGAGGCGATCTTCTCCCGCGCGGCGCGCTTCTGCGCCGGAGTCTTTGCGCCGGTCAGCAGCAGGACGCTGACGCCCAGCGGGCCCAGCAGCGCAGACAGCGTTTTCTCATGCTGCTCGGCCAGAATTTCCGTCGGCGCCATGAATGCCGCCTGTTTTCCGTTCCTGACCGCGCAGAAGCACGCTGCCGCCGCGACCATCGTCTTGCCGCTGCCGACATCGCCCTGCACGAGCCGGTTCATCACATGCCCGGAGGACAGGTCATGCAGGATCTGCTCGATCGCGCCATTCTGCGCGCCCGTCAGCCGGAAGGGGAGCGCGCGGAAAAACGCGTCCATGCAGCCGGTCTCATACGGAACGGTATGCAGCTCTGTTCTCGATGCGCGCAGGACGGCGATCCCCGCCGAGAAAATGAAAAATTCCTCAAAGACCAGCCGCTTCCGCGCCCTTTGCAGCGCGTCCCAGCTCTCCGGCGCGTGGACGGTCGCATACGCCTCCGTCACGCCGCACAGGCCGTACTGCGTCCGCACCGTCTCCGGCAGAAGCTCCGGCAGAGCGCCTGCCTCCGAAAGCGCCTGCCGGATGCAGGCGCACAGCGTCCGGTTGGAGAGCCCCGCCGACAGCGGGTACACGGGCAGCAGACGATTCGTCACGACGCCGGGCCGGTCGGCTGCTTCAAAGGCGGGGTTCGCCATCTGCATGCCGTGCTCCGGCAGGAGCGTCCCGTAAAAATAATAGCGCTCGCCGTAATGCAGCTGGGTTTTGATATAGGGCTGGTTGAAATAGTGGAGCGTCAGCTTTCCGGTTTCATCCGCGGCGGTGAGATTCGTCACGTCGCGGCCCTTTCCGATGCGCCGCAAAACCGGCTGCGAGACGACCATCGCCTCAAAGCACGCCGGAACGCCCGGCTGCAGCTGCGCGATCTCGACCGGATTCGTCCGATCCTCATAATCGCGCGGGAAATAGGCCAGCAGATCATAGAGCGTGAAAATGCCAAGTCTGTGGAAAACAGCCGCCCGCGCCGGCCCAACGCCGCGCAGCTCGGTCACGGGGGAAAACAGGTTCATAATTTCACGCTCCTTACCGATATATCGCTGCATCTCTTGTAGGGGCCGATGCCCACATCGTCCCGTTGGGAAGCTGCGAATTCGCCGAAAAGTTCCGTAAAAACGGTGCATCCTGCGGGCGGACAGAGTCGTCCGCCCCTACAGGGAGAGTGGAGGCTTGCTGTAGGGGCCGACGACTCTGTCGGCCCAAAAAATGTTACGAATTCGCCGAAGATCACCGTAAAAACAGTGCATCCTGCGCGGGCCGATGTGGGCATCGGCCCCTACAAGAGCTCTCGCATCAGTATATACTATTATATAGTATTTCCGCGGTCTTCCGCAAGACGACACCTAAAAAAGTGCGCGAAAAATCCCCCCGAAGAGAAACTCCCGAGGGGCATTTATTTCGCAGCATTCGGCATCAGGCCAGCTTGTTCATCTTCAGTGTGATCTGGCTCTTCTTGCGGGCGGCAGCATTCTTATGAAGAATACCCTTGCCGGCAGCCTTGTCGATGGACTGAACCGCAGCCTGGTAAGCGCTATCGGCCTGCTCACGATTGCCTTCCGTGACAGCAGCTTCAAACTTCTTCAGGGTGGTCTTCAGGGCAGACTTGTCAGCCTTGTTGCGCTCGCTGTTGACCTTGGCAATCAGAACTCTTTTCTTTGCAGACTTAATGTTGGGCATAACTACACCTCCTCCAATAGCGTGAATATAGAAACAGATACCGTTTCATGCAGAAATACATTATAGCGGCACAGTCCGATAAAATCAATCTTTTTTTCGGAGATTTTTAAAAAATTTTTTCACATAACCGGCGTTTTCCGGGAAAAACTAGCCGGGGGGTGAGTCTATGCAGCCAAGAACGGATCTGGCGATGGAGGCCAAGGCGCTGTATGAGCGCTCCGCGCAGGAGCAGACGCAGCTTTCCGGCGTCGCCGCGCGCGAGCAGGAGCGGCACGGCGTGCGCATGACGGTCGTAAAAATTACGAGCGCGGAGGGCGAACGGGCGCTCGGCAAGCCACGCGGAACGTATATCACAGCGGAGCTCGAGGCGCTCTCGCGCCGCGAGCCGGGCAGCTTTTCGGGCGCCGTGCGCACCGTGGCCCGGGCGCTGCGTGAGCTGCTGGGGCCGTGCCGGCAGGCGCTTGTCGTCGGGCTGGGCAACCGGGATATCACGCCCGACGCCATCGGCCCCGAGGCCGTGAAAAACCTGATCGTCACGCGCCATCTGCGATCCGGGCAGGACGAGGCGCTGCCGGGCCTCATGCGCGTCGCGGCCTGCCAGCCGGGCGTACTGGGCCAGACAGGCATTGAAAGTCTCGAGCTTGTGAAATGCGCCATGCAGACCGCGCAGCCGGATGTTGTGATCGTGATCGACGCGCTGGCCGCGGCAGAGCCGGGGCGGCTGTTCCGCACGGTCCAGCTCTCGGACAGCGGCATCGTGCCGGGCTCCGGTGTGGGAAACAGCCGGCAGGAATTTTCCCGGCGGACGCTGGGCGTTCCGGTCATCGCCGTTGGCGTCCCGACGGTCGTGGACGCGATCGGCCTGTTCCGCCAGGCGGAGCTGGAGCTCGACGTGCCGCAGGGCGTGCTGGTCACGATGCAGGATGTGGACGCGCGGGTGCGCGAGATGGGCAGGCTTATCGGCTACGGCTGTGATCTGGCGCTGCACCGCGGGCTGACGCTGGGCGAAATTCCTGCTTTTTTGTCGTAAAAGGTCGAATTATAGTTATGTAAACTATATTATGTCCCCGCGGGAACAAATCCCGGCAAACAGACGGGTGTTGATAACGATGTGGAAATGTGGAAAAACGATTGGAAGTCAAAAGTTTTTCACACTGTCAACAGAGTTGTCAACACCCGCGTTTTATGAACTTTTTTTATCCAAACGCGGTTTCGCATAACCGGAAAATGCTTTTTACGTAGACGGGGCGGAGGGGATTATCGTAAACTGTACGGGAGTAAAATCCGCGAAAAAGTTCGGAATCTGCCCGGAAGTTTTCTGTATCAAATGGGAGAGCCGGGAAATACTGACGATATATCCAGAAACAGAAGATGGAGGTAACAGGCATGCAGGGAAAGGTCGAGATCTGCGGCGTCAACACGTCGAAGCTGCAGACGCTCTCGAACGCAGAAATGATGCGCCTGATCGAGCGCTCGCAGCAGGGGGATATGGATGCCCGCAGCCGGCTGGTGGAGGGCAATCTCAAGCTGGTTTTATCCGTGGTGCAGCGGTTTCTGAGCCGGGGCGAAAATCCGGACGATCTGTTTCAGGTCGGCTGCATCGGGCTTCTGAAGGCCATCGCCAACTTTGACACGACGAAAAATGTCCGCTTTTCGACCTACGGCGTGCCGATGATCGCCGGAGAGCTGCGGCGCTACCTGCGCGATTACAGCCCCATCCGTGTCAGCCGGTCGCTGCGCGACACCGCCTACCGCGTGCTGCAGTGCAAGCAGCAGCTGACCGATCAGAACGGCCGCGAGCCGTCGATCGACGAGATCGCGCTTGCGCTCGAGCTGCCGGCCGCGCAGATCACCGCCGCGCTCGACGCCATCACCGCGCCCGTGTCTCTCTATGAGCCGGTCTATTCCGAGGGCGGCGACGCGCTGACGGTCATGGACCAGGTGCGCGACCGGAAGAACACCGACGAGCAGTGGATCGAATCGATCACGCTGCGCGAGGCCATTTCCCACCTGTCCGAGCGCGAAAAGCGCATTCTGGCCCTGCGCTTTGAGGCTGGCCGGACGCAGATGGAGGTCGCGGGTCAGATCGGCATCTCACAGGCGCAGGTCTCGCGCCTTGAAAAAAGCGCCATCCGCTCTATCCGCAAGGCGATTCTTCCCTCATAACGCGGAGACCAGCCGCATATACTTCCTGCAAAGGGGGCTTGTGCGATGACGAACCGGTTTCAGGAGCTGCGGGACAAGGAAGTGATCCATGTGTGCGAGGGGGCGCGGCTGGGCTATGTGAACGATCTGGTGGTCGATATCTGCTGTGGGCGCGTGACGGCGCTGATCGTGCCGGGGCCGTGCCGGTTTTTGGGGCTGTTCGGCCGGGAGGACGACTACGTGATCCCGTGGCTGTGCATCAAGCGCATCGGAGACGACCTGATCCTGGTCGACGGGCCGCTTTCGGAGTGGCGGACGCCGCGCAAGAAGCGCAGTCTGTTCTGAAACGATGAAAAGCGCAAAAAATGCAGGGGTTTCGTGAAAAAATGCTTGCATTTGGAGCGCTTTTCCGCTATAATGTCAAGGCGCTGTGCGAAAGCAGCGACATTACTACACCACACACCGGGCGGTGGCGCTTTCTTGTGTCCTTCGGGATGGAAGCGGTCAGCCCTGTGGAGGTCAAAACAAAAGGAGAACACACAATGGCAGTCGTATCCATGAAGCAGCTTCTCGAAGCTGGCGTCCACTTCGGTCATCAGACCCGTCGCTGGAACCCGAAAATGGCCCCGTACATCTACACGGAGCGCAACGGCATCTACATCATTGACCTGCAGAAGACGGTCAAGAAGCTCGAAGAAGCTTACAACTTTGTCCGCGAGCTGGCAGCAAACGGCCAGTCCATCCTGTTCGTCGGCACCAAGAAGCAGGCGCAGGACGCCATCAAGGAAGAAGCTGAGCGTGTCGGCCAGTACTACGTCAACGCCCGCTGGCTCGGCGGCATGCTGACGAACTTCCGCACCATGCGCACCCGTATCGACCGTCTGGCCCAGCTGAAGAAGATGGAAGCCGACGGCACGTTCGCAATGCTTCCCAAGAAGGAAGTCATCAAGCATCAGGGCGAGATCGCCAAGCTCGAGAAGTATCTCGGCGGCGTCAAGGAAATGAAGAAGCTGCCCGGCGCGCTGTTCATCGTTGACCCGCGCAAGGAGCGCAACGCCATCGCGGAAGCCCGCAAGCTGCACATTCCCATTGTCGCCATCGTCGACACCAACTGCGACCCGGACGAGGTCGACTATGTCATCCCCGGCAACGATGACGCGATCCGCGCCATCCGCCTGATCGCCGCCACCATGGCCAATGCCGTGACCGAGGGCCGTCAGGGCGAAGAAAACACCGAGGCTCCCGCAGCCGAGGAAGCTCCCGCTGCCGAATAATTCGTAATATTTATAGCGCCCGCCGCACGACGGGCGCTTTTCAAAAGATAAAAACAGGAGGAATTTACAATGGCATTTACTGCTGCTGATGTCAAGAAACTGCGT
>CAKUND010000074.1 GCA_934668295.1 uncultured Oscillospiraceae bacterium | reverse complement strand
TACTCGATGTAGCTGTATTTGCCCATGTACAGGATCTCGCCGCCGAGCATCAGCCGCGCCGTGTGTTCGTCGACCTGTTCGAGTACCGGCTCGGTGTCGCGCGGGAAGCGGTTCGCCGCCTCGCGGTAATCCGCACCAAACGGAATGCCGCAGACCTCAACCCCGGCATCCAGCCGCAGATATGCGGCGTCCGGATAGTGGATCGTGCCGTCCTTGCTCATCCAGCCCGCGGCCTGCGAGCCGTCCGCAAACTGCACGATGTCATAATAGGACGTCTGGATGTTCATCCAGTGGTAAATGCGTTCATATGTGCCGTAAACATTTTGGATGTCGTCCAGTGTCAGATCATAGATCGACGTGCCGTTCACGGTAAATTTGGGCCACTGCTCCACCGGCTCGCGCGCGGCGAACCATGCCGCGTCCGCGGCTGGGTCCGTTTCGGCCTCAATGCGCGGCAGAATGAATTCCTGATACCACGCCTCCCAGTCGACCGCGCCCTCCACCGGCGCAAGGCCGTTGCGGACAACAAAATCCTTTAAGATATCCAAGCCGTCGGCTGCGTGCTGGTAATACGAGCTGACCGCCGCTGTGTCCGAACTGTCATACTGCCGTACCGCCTTGTCCGACGGGCTCAGGCAGAAGAAATAATATGCCGTGCTGCCGCGTGTGCCGAGCAGATGCGTGTTCAGCGCCATAAGATTTTCCTCGACCCATCGGTCTGCGCCGTCCTTGACCAGCTCCGCCGGGTCTTCAAACTGGAACGCGCGGATCGCCCAGACGAGGCCGAGGCGGTCTTCTGATGCCTGACTTTTGTCGTAGAAGGAGAACAGCACATCGTCCAGGTCATGCTCGCCGGCCTCCGGCGCTTCGATCATAAACGAATCGTCCGCAGTGATTTCGTTTTCGTATCGTGTCGGGACACTGAGCGTGACCGTGTCCTGTGTGGTGGTGAATTCCACTGCCGCTTCCGGTTCCTCGCGTGTGGCCTCCTGCGCTTCTGATTCCCCGGGCGTGTCCTCTGTTTTTTCCGATGTCTGCTGCGCTGGCGCGGCATCCTTCGCGCCGGTCATGGTGCAGCCGACTGCCGCGGCGCAGAGCAGAAGCACGAGGATCAGAACGGGAATTGCGGTTTTCGGGTGCTTTGTGATGGAAATGATGCGCGTTCTGAGCTGTCCACCGCGCCCCGACATTGTCGTTGCCGCGCTGAGGGGATCGACCCGCTCGCGGCACGTCATGCGGATGAGCGAGCGGCCATAATCCACACGTGCGTCCTCGCCGAGACGGCGGACGGTATCCTCGTCGCAGAAGAGCTCCGCGTCGGTGCGGGAAAGCGCCGCTGCCCACCACACCAGCGGGTTGAACCAGTGCAGCGCGAGGCACACGCCGCGCAGGACGGCCCAGATGTGGTCGCGGTGGAGATAATGCGTATATTCGTGCTCCGCGCAGTGGTGCAGCAGCTGCTCGTCCTGCGCGCAGTCCATTGTCACGTAGATCGCGGGCGGGAAAAGCCCGAACAGGCACGGCGACAGCGCGGTTCGCGTCAGCCGGACAGCCGGACGGCCCTCCTTCGGCGCGATCGCGCGCAAAACGCCCGCCCGCAGCTGCCGTCCGTACCGGAGATTGCAGAACAGGAACCACAGCCCCAGCAAAGCCGCGCCGGAGGCCCATACAAGCATGAATATCTTCCGCACGGAAACGGCGGACTTCTGCGCAGATTTTTCCGGTTCTGCGCTGCCCGTTTCCGCCTGCGCAGGCGTGGACGCCGGGCGCTGCACCGGCTGTGTGGGCGTCTGCACCGGCGCTGCGGGCGCAGCCGGTTCCGGTGTACTGGCCGATTGCGCAGGAGGTGCGGCGGCAGGTTCCGTCTGCATGACAGCGGCCGGTTCAGCCTCCGGCAGAAGATTTGCCACGCTGACGGCAGTTTTCCCGATGGAAAGCGGCAGCAGCAGCCGCACGAGCAGCACCAGCCAGAGTGTGTACTGCAATCTTGCGCTGATTTTCCCGCGCAGCAGATAGTGTGCTCCGATGAGCAGCGACGCCAACACGGCGGACGAAACAAACCATTCAGCCATGGCGCTTTTTTCTCCTCCATATTCCGCAGCAGCGCATACAGCTCGTCGAGCTCACGTTTTTTATCTTGCTGTTTACGTCTGTAATCATAGCATAGCACAAATGGTTACGGCTGTCAACAGCAAAAAACCGGCTGTATCATCCGGCTTCCGCAATAAACAGCGCCGCGCGCCTGTCCATGACCTGTGCGGCCTCCTGTGCGGTTTTCCGGCCTTTGAAATAGGCGTCCGCTTCGTCAAGGATGATCTTCAAAATTTCCTGATTGTCACAGGAGCGGCAGTCGGCGTGCTCCAGCACGTTCATCAGATCATCCGCAGCGGCTTCGTCAAACAGAAACGCAAGATCGCCTGCCTCGCCGACCTCAACGCGGCCCTCTTCGCGGATGGCCGTCTGCCGTTCGGCCCTCTGCGCTTCGATCTCCTTCTGCATCAGCTCGCGCAGCGCGGCGCGGCTGACCGGGAACGCGTCTGCAATGGCCTGCTGAAAGTCTTCCCGCAGCATGTTCCGCAGCGCCTCCGCCGCCGCTTCCCGCATGGCGGAACCGGCGCAGACACCAAGCTGCAGAACCGGCTGATATGCCGTCCCGCCGTCCGAATCGAGGGCAAGCACACGGAACGCGCCGCCGGTCTGCTGGTACCAGGAAATCTGCATGGACCGGTACATCGCGGCGGAGCGCATCGGCTGCTGCATGATGCTGTCCGGGGCAGGCGCTGCGGAAGAAACGGCCGCGCAGGCCGTCAGAATATTCAAAAATTTCTCGCTCTCGAAGGAAGCGGTCTGCGTATCATAGTCCAGATACTGCTCCGCCGCGTGGCGGCAGTAGACACTGAGCAGATCTTCGCCGCCCCAGAAAAAGCTGACGTCCGGGACCGCGCCGCACAGCACGTCCTCGACCGACGTTTCCAGCGACGCGCCGAGCTTCTCCGCCGGGCCGAACAGCGGGTCGAGCGCGAAAGCCCCGACGACGGAATAGAGCGTCCCGTCCACATAGCACGGCTTCAGAATACCGGACAGAAGCTCCGCTTCCGGCATCCCGTCCAGCGGCAGCAGAATGCCGTTTTTCGCGTAGCCCGCGTACTGCGCGCCGCTCAGATCGCTGCAATCGAGCAGATCTGGCACATTCCCGGCCAGCAGCTCCGCCGTCATGCGCGTCACAGCGTCTGCGCGGCTTTCCGCGCCGTCAGCATAGTTGAGAATGTCGATCCTGACCGGCGCACCGGAGAGGTTGTAGCTCTGGATCATGCCGCGGAGCACGCTCTTTTCCGAGTCAAAGTCGATCATACCGAGCGTCAGCGTCCGCTCCGGCGCTTCTGCATCCGGTTTGGCAATTGCCTGCGTGTCGGCGGCTTCTGAAATGGCTGCCGGCTCTGGCTGCGCCTGTTTTTGGCAGGCAGTCAGCAGCAGACAGAGCAGAAGCATGAAAATCAGACAGCGTTTCATGATGTGTTCCTCCTTATTTTTCTTCCAGTATACCACAGCTTTTCCCTGAAATCTCTTAAATTTTCCTAGGGTGTATCTGAAAACTCTCAATGTGACCGGCAGCGAGGAATTTTTGCGCTGAGCAAGACATTTTTTTGCAGGAATACTGACGTATTTCAAGGAAAAATGGCGCGGCGCAGCGTGAAAAGGCCCGCCGTCCGGGTGCGTTGGGAGTTTTCAGATACACCCTAAATCTTTACTGGATCCGGTAACCGGACAGGGCGAGCTCGAGGATCGCGGGCCAGAAGACAGGCTCCGGGGCGGTAAAATAGCGGGCGTTTGGGATATCGTGAAAGGAGATGACGCGGCGCTCGTCGTCCAGCCAGGCTTCAGAGCGTCTTTCTGGTTCGTACTCCATGCGGGTTCGCTGCCTCCTTGAAGGACTTATAAATGTCGTATTAAATAATACGACATTTATGATTAAAATGCAACGATTTTTTAAAGTATAATAAACGAAAAGTCGTAGGCGGTGAAGAACGTGACAGATATATTGGGGATGATCCGAAAAAACCGGGAGGCCAGAGGCTGGACGGAATATCAGCTTGCCGAGCGCTCCGGCCTGCCGCAGTCTACCATTTCGTCCTGGTACCAAAAGGGGATGACGCCCTCGTTTTCCTCGCTGGAAAAGATCTGCGACGCGTTCGGACTGACGCTTTCGCAGTTCTTTGCCGACGGCGAGGCACGCCTCGCCCTGACGCCCGAGCAGCGCGGGATGCTCGATAAATGGACGCGCCTTTCCCCCGTGCAGCAGCGCGCGCTTCTGAACCTGATGGATACCATGAACGAAGGCTGATGCGCACGAAAGATACCCGGTCAGCCTCAACCCAAACAAAGAACAGGAACGGCCTGCCGCATGCGCGGCAGGCCGTTCCTGTTGGTGTAGAAAAGAAAGAAGAAAGAGAAGAGAGGAAAGAAAAGATTGGCTTGCTTACGAGTATGAGTATACCGGCCAATCATGTCGGAACTGTGAACGAATCCGAAAGGATTTGTGAACATTTCCCGCGTTTCATTCCCAATTACTGTACATTTTTCGTTGCCACGATATCGACGCCCGTTCCGGCGGCGTCTGCCAGCAGCACGTCGCCGATCTTCACGGGTGCGTGCGCCGTGACCTGACGGAGTGCCGCGACGATCTCAAAGATCTTGCCCTTCGGGATATCCTGCGCCGTTTTGCAGCTGACAACGGCCGCGCCGGTCGTACTGCCGGTCAGACGGACGGTGCTCGTGACGATGCGCGTCGGGTTCGTGACTTCCTTCCGCGCGTAATCGTGTCCGCGCTTGCAGGTGTATCCAGTGACGTCCTTGATCTCGCCGTTTTCCAGCGTGACGGTGATCGAACAGCCGAGCGGGCAGCCGATGCAGGTCAGTTCTCGTTTATCCATCGTTATGCCTCCTCCACTGTGATATGAATGCGCGTCAGGCCGGGGTGCGCGTCCAGCATGGCCTTCGTGAGCTTCAGCTCCTCCATCTCACCCGGAGCCATGACGGGCCGCTTGCGCGTGAGCACGGCGTCGTCGTCCAGCAGCAGCTTCACGACGCGCTTTTTCATCACGCCGCCCACGCGGAACCGGAGCACCAGATCGTCCGCGACCAGCTTCGGGTCGATGCTTGCCGGGACAGTGTAGCGGATGCCGCCCTCGAATGTGACGGGGATCTCATGGCGCTGCGCGCTTTCGCCCTGCGCAAGATAGCGCACGGCGGCGCGGCCTGCCGCCGCAGCTTCTTCGGAGACGTAGTCGACCAGATCGTGCACATGCAGCACGTTGCCGGCGGCGAAAACGCCGGGGATGCTCGTCTGCAGGCTCTCGTCGACAACGGGGCCGTTTGTGACCGGGGAAATATCCACGCCCATGCCGCGCGAAAGCTCGTTCTCCGGGATCAGACCGCAGGACAGCAGCAGCGTATCGCAGTCATAGTGGATCTCCGTGCCGGGGATGGGCTTGCGGTCGGGGCCGACCTCTGCGATCGTAATGCCGGAAACGCGCTCCTTGCCCTCAATGTTCACAACGGTGTGGCTGAGCTTGAGCGGAATGTCAAAGTCGTTCAGGCACTGGACGATATTGCGCTTCAGACCGCCGGAGTAGGGCAGCAGCTCCGCCACGACCAGCACCTTCGCGCCCTCGAGCGTCATGCGCCGCGCCATGATGAGGCCAATGTCGCCGCTGCCGAGAATGACGACTCTGCGGCCCGGCATGAAGCCCTCCATGTTGACAAGCCGCTGCGCCGTGCCGGCGGAGTAAATGCCTGCCGGGCGGTAGCCGGGGATGTTCAGCGCGCCGCGGCTTCTCTCGCGGCAGCCCATGGTCAGGATGATCGCCCGCGCGTCGATCTCGATCAGGCCTTCCTCACGGTTGACCGCAGTGATGTGCTTGCCGGCGCTGATGGACAGCACCATCGTATTGAGCTTATATTCGATTTTGCGCTCGAGCGCCTGCGTGATGTACCGCGCGGCGTATTCCGGGCCGGTCAGCTCCTCGCCGAAGGTGTGCAGGCCGAAGCCGTTGTGGATGCACTGGTTCAGAATGCCGCCCAGCTGCACGTCGCGCTCGAGGATCAGAATGCTCCGGCAGCCCGCGTCATATGCCGCGATGGCAGCCGACAGACCGGCGGGGCCGCCGCCGATGACGACGATGTCATATTTCATTTGTCCTGCACCTCCCCAAGCTTGTCCTTATTGGTACCGACGATCAGCCGGGACGCACCGCCGCATTTGGTGATCTCGCTCTGCTCAACGTGCAGCTCGCGCGCCAGGATCTCCATCACGCGCGGGCTGCAGAAGCCCGCCTGGCAGCGGCCCATGCCCGCACGGGTGCGGCGCTTGACGCCGTCGAGGCTCCTTGCGCCGAGCGGCCGGTGGATGGCGTCGAGGATCTCACCCTCCGTGACCTGCTCGCAGCGGCAGATGATCTGTCCGTAGGCGGGCTTTTCACGGATGAGCTTCTGATAGTCCTCTTTGGAGAGCGTCTTCGGGTCGAGCACGCCCTTGCGCGTGGCGATAAAGTGCTCCTTTTCCCGCAGACCCATCAGATCGCGCATCAGCTCCGACACATGCAGGCCGATGGCAGGGGAGGAGGTCAGGCCGGGCGATTCGATGCCCGCGCAGTCGATAAACTGCTGCGCGCCCTCAGCCTCGCCGATGACGAATTCGTGGTGATCCTCATGTGCGCGCAGACCCGCAAAGCTCGTGATGGTCTGCCGGATGGGAAGATGTTCGACGGTCGAGCCCGCCTTTTCGATCAGGTCGTTCAGACCCGCGGCGGTGGTGTTTGTTCCCTCGCGGTCTTCAATGTCGATGGCCGTCGGGCCGACGATGGTGTTGCCGTGGACGGTCGGACTGACCAGAACGCCCTTGCCGAGCTTGCCGGGCAGCTGGAAGATGGTATGCGAGACGAAATCGCCGGTGCTCTTGTCCAGCAGGCAGTAATCGCCGCGCCGCGGCGTGATGTGCAGCTTGCGGGTCGAGACCATGTTGTGCAGCACGTCCGAATAGACGCCTGCGGCGTTGATGACATAGCGCGATTCGAAATCGCCGTGGTTGGTGTGGATCGTCCAGTAGCCGTCCTCCCACGTAAAGCCGGTGACTTCGGTGTTGAACTGGAACTCCACGCCGTTGTCAAAGGCGTTCTCTGCCAGCGCAATGGTCAGATTGAACGGGCAGACAATGCCGCCGGTCGGCGCCCAGAGTGCGGCGACGGCGTTTTTCGACACGTTGGGCTCAAGCTCGTGCAGGCGCTTTGCGTCTACGATCTCCAGCTCCTTCACGCCGTTTTTTACGCCGTTTTCATACAGCGCATGCAGCTTCGGCAGATCCTCCTCGGACATGCACACGACGAGCGAGCCGTTCATTTTGAACGCAAAATCAAGATCCTTCGCGAGCTGCGGCATCATGAGATTGCCTTCGAGATTCATTTTTGCCATCAGGCTTCCGTGCGCGGCGTCGAATCCGGCGTGGACGATGGCGCTGTTGGCCTTGGAGGTGCCGCAGCACACGTCCTCCGCCTTTTCCAGCACCAGCATCCTGCCCTCATAGCGGGACAGGTACCGCGCGACCGCGCAGCCGGTGACGCCTGCGCCGATGATGATGATGTCGTACAAAAAAGATTCCTCCTTTATCTGCCAAAGAAAGTCGGGCAGCCCAAATAAGCCTTCCGGTAGGAGGGTTGGACTGCCCGACACATTCACTTAGAGCAGAGTATATTCAGATGCTTGGGCAGCATGTTACGCAGCCCAGGGAATGACGTTATAGAGCAGGACAGCGACGATACCGCCGATGATGGGCCCAAAGATGGGGACGATCAGGCCGTATTTGAAGTTGCTGGAGCCCTTGCCCTTGATGGGGAGAATGGCGTGTGCGATGCGCGGGCCGAGGTCACGCGCCGGGTTCAGCGCATAGCCGGTCAGACCGCCGAGGGACATGCCGATGGCCACGATGATACCGAAGACCAGCAGCTTGCCGACGCCTGCGCTGAGCTCCGGAACCTGGTTCATGCCGCAGATGGCAAAGACCAGAACGAAGGTCGCGATGGCTTCCTGCACGATGTTGCGGCCGGTGTTGGGGATGGACGGGCCGGTGGAGAAGACGCCGAGCTTGGTGCCGGGATCCTCTGTTGCGTCAAAGTGATTTTTAAAGAGGATGTAGACCAGAACGCCGCCGACGATACCGCCGAGGATCTGCGCGATGATATAGCCGGGGACCAGCGCCCAGTCGAACATGCCGCCGACAGCCAGCGCGATGGTCAGCGCGGGGTTGAAGCTCGCGCCGGAGGCTTCGCCGAAGATGAACGCGGGAACCATGACCGCAAGGCCCCATGCAATGGTGATCTGGATAGAGCCTGCGCCTTTCATGCCGGACTTGTTGAGGGTCACGTTTGCAACGACGCCGTCGCCGAGCAGGATCAGCATCATTGTGCCAAGGAACTCACATAAGTACGTAAAGAACATGAATACTCCTCCCTGTCATACATCAATATTTGGTTGTTTTCCGTTTCTTCTCCTGAAAAAGCTTTTTATTCGTCCTTCGCCCAGCCGTAGGAGCACTTGACAGCCTTGTTCCAGCCCTTTACCTTGGCTGCGCGCTCTTCTGCGGTGATCTCCGGATGGAATACACGGTCAATGGCGCGGTTGCGGACGACGTCCTCCTTGCTGGCCCAGTAGCCGACGGCAAGACCAGCCAGATACGCAGCGCCCATCGCGGTCGTCTCGACACAGGTCGGACGCTGGACCGGAGCGCCGGAAATATCGGACTGCATCTGCATCAGCAGATTGTTGGCAGACGCGCCGCCGTCAACGTTCAGCGCAGCCAGCTTGATGCCGGAGTCGGCCTGCATGGCGACGAGAATGTCGTTGACCTGATAGGCCAGAGATTCCATCGTGGCGCGGATGATGTGGTTCTTGTTGACGCCGCGGGTGATGCCGACGATGGTGCCGCGTGCGTATTGATCCCAGTGCGGTGCGCCGAGGCCGGTGAACGCCGGGACGACATAGCAGCCGTTGGTGTCCTTGACCTTGCCGGCATAGTATTCGGAGTCAGGCGCGGACTCGATGATCTTCAGCTCGTCGCGCAGCCACTGGATGGCGGCGCCCGCAACGAAGACGGAGCCCTCGAGCGCGTATTCGACCTTGCCGTTCAGGCCCCACGCGATGGTGGTGACGAGGCCGTTCTTGGAGAAGACGGGCTTTTCGCCGGTGTTCATCAGCAGGAACGCGCCGGTGCCGTAGGTGTTCTTGGCTTCGCCGGGATGATAGCAGGCCTGGCCGAACAGAGCCGACTGCTGGTCGCCCGCAGCGCCCGCGATCTTGATCGGGCCGCCGAGCAGCGCCGGATCCGTCTCGCCGTAGATGCAGCTGGACGGCATCGGAGTCGGGAGCATACATCTGGGGATGTTCAGCTCCTTCAGGATCTCGTCGTCCCACTGCAGCGTGTTGATGTTAAAGAGCATCGTGCGGGAGGCGTTGGAATAGTCGGTGACGTGCACCTTGCCGCCCGTCAGCTTCCAGATGAGCCACGTTTCGACTGTGCCGAACAGCAGCTCGCCGCGCTCCGCGCGCTCGCGTGCGCCGGGGACGTTTTCGAGCAGCCAGTGTACCTTCGTGCCGGAGAAATAGGCGTCGATGACGAGGCCGGTCTTGGCGCGGAAGCTGTCCGTCAGGCCCTTGGCCTTCAGACTGTCGCAGTATTCGCTCGTGCGGCGGCACTGCCAGACGATGGCGTGGTGGATGGGCTCGCCTGTGACCTTATCCCAGACGATGGCGGTCTCGCGCTGGTTGGTGATGCCGATGGCAGC
>CAKUND010000073.1 GCA_934668295.1 uncultured Oscillospiraceae bacterium | reverse complement strand
TTCCATAATGATTACCCCACTTCTCTCTTGGTTGCATATGTCATGATGGTTTCCTGCGTGGCCTCGGAGATATCGAGCTCGCCCGTGACGTGACCCTCGCACATGACGATCACGCGGTCGGACAGGCGGAGCAGCTCCGGCATGTCGGAGGAGATCATGATGATGGACTTGCCTTCCTCCGCAAGCTGGGTCATCAGCTTGTAGATCTCGCTCTTAGCGCCGACGTCGATGCCGCGCGTCGGCTCGTCGAAGATGAGCACGTCGCAGTCGCGCAGGAGCCACTTGGAAATGACGACCTTCTGCTGGTTGCCGCCGGAGAGGCTGCCGACGCGGGCGCGAACGGACGGCGTCTTCGTGCGGATCTGTTCGGCGTGCTCCTGCGCAAGCTGGTGCGCTTTTCTGTCATGGACGAACGGCCCCTTGAACAGCTGCTCCAGACTCGGCAGGACGGTGTTATCCGTGACGGACAGGTTGAGGCACAGGCCGTAGCGCTTGCGGTCCTCGGAGAGATAGCCGATGCCATAGTGCACAGCATCCTTCGGGCTGTGGATCTTCACGTCTTTGCCGTTTATCCGGATCGTGCCGGAATCCATCGGATCCGCGCCGCAGATCAGGCGCATGGTCTCGGTGCGTCCCGCGCCGACCAGACCGGCAAAGCCGAGGATCTCGCCCTTGCGGAGCTTGAACGACACGTCCTTTACATCGAGAGAATTCAGATGCTCGGCCTCGAGCACAACGGGCGCGTCGGGCGGGCACATGGATTTTGTTTTCGGTTCCTCATAGATCGTGCGGCCGACCATGAGGCGGATGACCTCGGAGATCTCCGCCGTGGGGGTATCGAGCGTGGCGACATACTGGCCGTCGCGCATGACGGTGATGCGGTCGGTGATGCGCTTGAGCTCATCCATGCGGTGGGAGATATAGACGATGCCGACGCCGGTCTTTTTGAGCTGCCGGATGAAGACGAACAGGTCGTCGATCTCCGTATCGGTCAGGACGGCGGAGGGCTCGTCAAGGATGAGCAGCTTTGTATTTTCATGGGACAGGGCCTTTGTAATTTCGACCATCTGCTGCTTCGCGACCGAGAGCGTCTTGACGACGGCCTTCGGATCGAGCTCCAGATTCAGCTTGTCGAACAGCTCCTGCGTCATGGCGTTCTGCTTTGCCTTGTCGACGAACAGGCCCTTCATTGGCTCGCGGCCGATATAGATGTTTTCCGCCACGGTCAGGTGCTGCATGAGGTTCAGCTCCTGGTGGACGATGCAGATGCCGAGCGACTGCGCGTCGCGCGGGCCGTGGATCTCGACCTGCTTTCCAAAGTATTCGATCGTGCCGCCGTCGCTCGGGTAGATGCCGGTCAGCACCTTCATGAGCGTCGATTTACCGGCGCCGTTTTCGCCGACCAGCGCCATGACCTCGCCCTCGCGGACCTCCAGCTGCGCGTTGTCCAGCGCATGGACGCCCGGGAAGTATTTCTGGATACCGGTCATTCTGAGAATCGTTTCGGCCATCTTTCTTTCACATTCCCCTTTCTCCTGCGGCGTGTCCTCCTGCCTGTGGAAGACGAAACGTTTTGCTGTTTGCAGCGCGCAAAACTGCTTCCGCGCCGGGCGGAGCCCTTCCCTTCCGGGAACCGGGCGGGAGGCTGCGCTCCCCTGCCGCCTCGGGCGGCACTCCTTCCTTACAGTCTCCATTTTAGCAGGCCCGCGTCGGAACAGGCATGAAAATTGTCCACAAAAAGGTGAAAATTGTGCGTTGAAATTATACAAATTTTTTACCTAGGGGTGTATGACCTTAAAACCCGGTTCTGAAGAACGGCCGCAATTGGCAGAGGCGGCTGCAAGTTTCGTGTGGGCTGATATTTGCTCTTTCTTTTTTCCGCGCAATCGTGTATGATATATCATACTATTGTATGGGGAGGCCGCGATATGGACGAGCTGGAGAAAAAGCCGGATGCACCGCAGGAAGCTGCGGAGAAAAAGCCGGAGAAGAAAAACAACTTTGACAACCGGCGGAAGGTGATGTATGTGCTCTGCGGCGGATATCTGATCTATCTTGCCATCAAGATGGGCCGGGATTATCCGGGACTCGCCGCCAGCGGCGTCTGGTCCAGCGAGCGCATTGCCGCGCTGTGCGGCACGATCGCGTTTTCCATCATCGGCGCGGCGCTGCTGGTGATCGTCGCGGTCCGAAGCGTGCGCGAGTGGAAGCAGGCCGCAAGAGATGAACAGGAGGAACACACAAATGAATGATATGACACTGTTTCTGGATCTGATTTTGCTGGCCAGCGGCGCATACTGTATGTATACGTTTCTTCGGCTGGCCGTTACGAAGCGGCTGTTCAAGAACGGCCTTCTGGTGCCGAAGGAGAAAAAGATCTCCGATTGTGCGGACGAGCAGGAGTATATCGGGTACATGATGCCGCCGCTTGCGGTCATGGCAGTCATGACCATGGGCTACGGCGTGTGCATGATGCTGAACGATCTGCGGGAAACGCCCTTCCTCCCCTACCCGTGGCCGCTGGTGCTCCTGGCGGCGGTGCTGGGGTCGCTCGTATGGTACGCCATCCGCAATTCCCGCGCGAACCGCGATTATTTCGGTATGTAAAAGAAAACGGCCCGGAGCCGGCACGGCTCCGGGCCGTGTATAATCATCCTTGAAGTTTCCTGGAAAGGCTGGTGTCCATGTTGAAAAAATGGCAAAAGATTTTCATTCTTGCGCTTGCGTTTGCCGTTGCGATCCTCGGCTCGTCCATCGTGACCATGCGTCTGACGCAGCGCGGACAGACGCCCGTCGAGGCCAAGACGGCGGAGATCGGCGCGTATCTCGATACGTTCTTTATCGATGATTACGACGAAGACAAGCTTGCGGATTCCGCCGCGGCCGCCATGGTCGCGGCGACCGGCGACCGATGGAGCTATTATCTGACCGCGGAGGAAAAAAGCAGCTACGACGAGCAGATGAAAAACGCCTATGTCGGCATCGGCGTGACCATCACCGCGCAGGAGGCGCTCGGCGGCATGCGCATTGAGGCCGTAACTGCGGGCAGCCCGGCGGAGGAAGCCGGGATCCTCGTCGGCGATCTCATCACGGAGGTCGAGGGTGAAAAGACGCTCGACCTCGGCATGACCGGGACACGCGCGAAGGTGCGCGGCGAAGAAGGGACCTTCGTGACGCTGACGGTTCTGCGCGGAGAAGAAAGCTTCCCGGTCACGGTCGAGCGCCGCAGCATCCAGACGCCTGTCGCGGCCTATGAGATGCTGGACGGGCAGATCGGCTATATCAGGATCGCCAATTTCGATTCCCGCTGCGCGGAGGAGACAAACGCCGCCATGGATGAACTGATCGCGCAGGGCGCACAGGCGCTGATCTTCGACGTGCGGTACAACGGCGGCGGGTATAAGGACGAGCTGGTCAAGGTGCTGGATAAAATTCTGCCGGAGGGCATTCTGTTCCAGAGCGAGGATTATCAGGGCACGAAGCAGACTGACCGCTCGGACGAGGGCTGCATCGAGCTGCCCATGGCTGTGCTCGTCAATCAGGACAGCTATTCCGCAGCAGAGTTTTTCGCAGCAGCCATTCAGGAATACGGCTGGGGCACGGTCGTCGGAACAAAGACGGTCGGCAAGGGCAATTTCCAGACGGCCTTCACGCTCTCCGACGGCTCGATGCTGAATCTGTCCATTGGAAAATATTACACGCCGCAAGGCCGCAGTCTGACCGACACCGGCGTCACGCCGGACGTGATCGTCGAGCTTTCCGACGAGGACAATGCGAAACTTTCCTACGGCCAGCTGGAAAAAACGGACGATGCACAATTACAGGCAGCAATCCGCGAAATTACCCAGAAACTCTCTTGACATCCCCATCTTTGCCCGATATAATGTCTGCTGAATCACTGTAAATTCCAGGCGCTTCCCGCCTGACCGATTATGGAAGGAACGATCGTAAAAATGGCAAAAGAATTCAAGATCAGTGCGCTCCGCCTCAAGGAACTGGAGCAGGAGCTTTTTTATCTGAAGACGACCCGCGAGAAGGAGGTCGCAGAGCAGATCAAAGAGGCGCGTTCGTTCGGCGACCTCTCTGAGAACAGCGAATACGACGAAGCCAAAAACGAGCAGGCCAAGCTCTATGGCCGCATCGCCGAGGTCGAGAACATTCTCGCCCACGCCGTCATCATCGACGAGACGGAGGACTCCGAGGGCAAGATCAGCCTCGGCTGCACCATTAAGGTCGAGGACATGGAGACGGGCGACGAGGAGCTCTACGCCATCGTCGGCTCGCAGGAGGCCAACCCCATGGAGTGCCGCATTTCCGACGATTCCCCGTTCGGCAAGGCGCTGCTGGGCCACAAGGTCGGCGATATCGTCGAGGTCGACGCGCCCATCGGTGTACTGAAGTATAAGATCCTGACAGTCGAAAAGTAACGAATCAGAAAAAGAGGATAGCTATGGAACAGGAAAACAGGAATCAGCAGAACGCGGCCCCGCAGGTCAGCCTCGGCGACCAGATCAAGGTCCGCCGTGAAAAGCTCGCGCAGCTGCAGGCGGAGGGCATGGATCCGTTTGCCATCACCCGCTTCGTCAGCACCACGACTGCGCAGGAGATCAAGGAGCATTTTGACGAGATGGAGGGCAAGCCCGTCTCTATTGCGGGCCGTCTCATGTCCAAGCGCGGCATGGGCAAGGTGTCCTTCTGCGATCTGCAGGACAAAACGGGCCGCATCCAGCTTTACGCCCGCAAGGACGAGATGGACGAGGCCGAATATAACCGCTTCAAGAAATACGACATCGGCGATATCGTCGGCGTCGAGGGTGAGATCTTCCGCACGCAGCGCGGCGAAATGTCCGTGCGCGCAAAGACCATCACGCTGCTGTCCAAGTCTCTCCTGCCCCTGCCTGAGAAATTCCACGGACTGACCGACAAGGAGACGCGCTATCGTCAGCGCTATGTTGACCTGATCGTGAACCCGGAGGTCAAGCGGAATTTCATTATTCGTTCGCAGTTTATCAAGCATCTGCGGGATTATCTGGACAATATGGGCTATATCGAGGTCGAGACGCCCGTTCTCAATACCATCGCGGGCGGCGCGGCGGCAAGGCCCTTTATCACGCACCACAACACGCTCGATATCGATATGTATATGCGCATCGCGACCGAGCTTCCCCTGAAGCGTCTGATCGTCGGCGGCATGGATCGCGTGTATGAGGTCGGCCGTATCTTCCGCAACGAGGGCATGGATCCCAAGCACAACCCCGAATTCACCACGGTCGAGCTGTATCAGGCCTACGCGGATTTCCACGACATGATGGACATCGCCGAGGGCGTATACACCACGTTTGCCCAGAAATATCTCGGAACCTATGAGCTGAAATGGATGGGCGAAACGATCGATCTGACCCCCGGCTGGCCGCGGCTGACGATGATAGATGCCGTTAAGCAGTATGTCGGCGTTGATTTCGGTGCGATCACCGACGATGCGGAGGCCGTTGCGGCGGCAAAGGCAGTCGGCGTCGAGCTGGCGGAGGCCGCCGAAAAGACGTGGGGCAATGCGCTTTACGCCTGCTTTGACCAGAAGGTCGAGGAGCATCTGGTGCAGCCGACCTTTATCACGATGTACCCGGTCGAGGTCAGTCCGCTGACCAAGCGCAGCCCGGAGGATCCGCGCCTGACCGAGCGGTTCGAGTTCTTCATCTGCCGCAGCGAGATGGGCAACGCCTATTCCGAGCTGAACGACCCGATCGACCAGCGCGAGCGCTTCATGAAGCAGGTCGAGCAGCGCGAACGCGGCGACGACGAGACGGAAATGCTCGACGAGGATTTCCTCACCGCGCTCGAATACGGCATGCCCCCCACAGGCGGCATGGGCATGGGCATCGACCGCGCCGTCATGCTCTTTACCGGCGCAGACACCATCCGCGACGTCATTCTGTTCCCGACGATGAAGCCGCTGGACTCCGACAAGAAGGCTTCCAAGGAAGTTTCGGCTCCTGCGGCGGCTGCTCAGGCGGCTCCTGAAGCCCCCGAAAAAATTGATTTTTCCAATGTGGAGATCGAGCCGCTGTTCAAGGATTTCGTGGATTTTGACACCTTCTCCAAGAGCGATTTTCGTGCCGTGAAGGTCAAGGAATGCGAAGCCGTGAAGAAGTCCAAGAAGCTCTTAAAGTTCGTTTTGGACGATGGGACTGGCGTAGATCGGGCGATTCTGAGTGGTATTCACGAATATTATGAGCCGGAAGAACTGGTTGGTAAGACCTGCATCGCCATTACGAACCTGCCGCCCCGCCCGATGATGGGCATTGATTCCTGCGGTATGCTCATCTCTGCCGTGCATCACGAAAACGGCGAGGAAAAGCTCCATTTGCTGATGGTGGATCCTCACATTCCGGCAGGCGCAAAGCTCTATTGATTGCCCCCTGATCGGGCTAAAAAAGCCTCTCGTACACCAATCCGTACACCAATTTACACCAAGGGTGCACCACGGATGCCGAGAAAAATGTGCGATTGAATTTCAGCCTCGCAGAAGTGATTCTGCGGGGCTGTTTTTTGAAAACTATATATTCAGATATGAGACTCAGTGAGAAATCACCGGGTCTTATTTTTTGCGCTCACTACGCCTACTAAACAGGTGCAGTGGGCGCTTTTTTGCTTTTTGGAGCGCTGAAAAAATATTTTTGAAAAAGGGCGGGAAAATCGGAAAAAATTTCGGCAAAGGGAAAGTGAGAAGGCGAGGAGCCTTCCGGGAACCTTGAAAATTTCATATACATTCATCAGATACATTCCTTGAGCCAACAGCCAAATGAAGGTACGCCAAGACCCTCCTGCCCATCCGGGTGATAACGGAAAGCAAGGAGGCGAGCGTTTCCGAGCCATTCTGAAATATCTGGCAGCTACGGATACGGCCACGACAGGCTTAGGGTATCTCATTTCCGAGCTGCATGCAGAAACGCCATAATCAGCATAAAACCGCCCGCGCTGAATCAAATCAGCGCGGGCGGTTCCGTTTTATATCGAGTGTATCTTCTATGACACATTGCGTGCCTGTGCGTGGGAGCTGTTTTGGGGGTCAGCCGATGTAGTTGAAGGGGTTGACGTCAGAGCCGTTGTAGTAGATGGTGAAATGCAGGTGCGGGCCGGTGGAATAGCCGGTGGAGCCGACATAGCCGATGGTCTGGCCCTGCGTGACGTAATCGCCGACCGACACGGACAGGGACGGCTGGTGGGCGTAGAGGCTGGAATAGCCGTCGCCGTGATTGATGACGACGTAATAGCCCCACGCGCCGGAATAAGCAGCGGTCGTGACCGTTCCGGACTTCGTGGCGAGGATCGCCGTATTGGCGCCTGCGCCAAAGTCTACGCCGTTGTGCCAGCTGTACTTGCCGGTCAGCGGATGGACGCGGTAGCCGTAGGAGTCGGTCACCTGGCACTGGTACGGCAGCGGATAGAGCCAGCCGCCGGTGTTGGTCGCGCCGCTGGAATTGCTGTTCGAGCCTTTATTGTTGTTCTGCCGGTTCAGCGCGGCGATGCGTTCGGCCTCCTCCTTGGAAAGCGCGGCGTAATACGCGGCCTCGGACTTGGCGATCTCCTCGGAGAGTGCGGCCTCGTCCGCCATGTTCTGTTCATAGTCGGCGTTCATTTCCTCGTATGCCTTCAGCATTTCACCCAGCAGAACGTCCTGCTCTGCGCGCTGCGCTTCCAGCTCCTGCTCCTGCTGGTCGAGCTCCTCGCGCGTTGCGTCAAGCTCTGCCAGCTGCTGTTCGAGCTCCTCGCGCTCGGACGCGATCTTCTGGGAGACGGCCTTCATCTTTTCCATCATCAGCTGGTCGGCCTTGGCGATCTCCTGAATGACGTCGATCTTGTCGAGCAGATCCGAGAAGCTGTTTGCGCCGAACAGGATCGCCCAGTAGGAGATATTGCCCGTCTCCTCCATGGAGCGGATGCGGGTCTTGTACTGCTCGTTCAGGCGCTGCTCCTCAGCCTGAGACGCTTCGAGCTCGGACTGCTTGTTGGAGATGAGCAGGCTGTATTGCTGCACCTGCTCATTGAGGTTGCTGATAGACGCCTGCGTCATGTTGATCTGCTGGTCGATATCGGATTTCTTATCGACGAGCGTCTGGGTCTTGGACTGGTTTTCCTTGATCTTCGCCTGGAGCGCGTCGCGCTCCTTTTTAAGCTCTGCCTGCTGGTTGCGGAGGCCGGAGAGCTCTTTTTTGATCTCCGAGCTCGATGCGGCGTTGACCATGATGATGAGGGCGCTGGAGATCAGGCCCAGCAGCATCACTGCGGCCAGCACGAGGCAGACGATCCGGCGGCCGGAGCCGCTTTTCTTTTGTTTCATAAGTAAAAGGTACCTCCCGGTTTTACACCTTCAGGAACTTCCGGATGGAGAGCAAGCTGCCGAACACGCCTACGAGGAAGCCCGTGATCGCGTAAGCGGCCGCGACGATCTCAATGACGTCCGTGAACGGGGTCAGGACGAACAGCTTGAGCGTGTCGAGCTGGGCGATCTTCGAAAGGACAAAATCGTACAGGCCCCACTCGAGGAAGAACGCGGCTGCGGCGGCGATGATACCAATGATAAAGCCTTCAACGACAAAAGGCAGTCGGATAAAGGCGTTGGTCGCGCCGACCATCTTCATGATGGCGATCTCCTCGCTGCGGGAATACATGGCAAGCTTGACAGTGTTGGAAATGATGAACAGCGAGACGACGAACAGCACCGAGACAATGACAAGCGAGGCGATATTCAGAACATTCTGCACGGTCTGGAAGCCCTCGGCGATCTCAAAGTGCGCCGAAACGTCCGCTACGCCCTCAATGTCCTTCAGCTTTTCATACGTCTGCTTCAGCAGAGAATTGTCCTCGACCGTGACGACATAGCGGTCGCGCAGCGTGTCGGGGTCGATGCCCGCGAACAGCGACGCGTCGTTCTGCTCGTCAATAAAATCCTCCAGTGCCTGCTCCCGCGAGACAAAGACCGCGGAGCGGACGTTGGTGATGAGGTTGATCTGCGAACCGACGGATTTGGCCTTGGCCTCGGAATAGCTCTCGTCGATGTAGACAAGCATCTCGTTCTTCTGCTCCAGCTCCTTGACCATGGCGCTGGTATTGTAGAGAATGAGGCAGAACGAGCCCATGATGATGAGGCACGCCACCGTCACGCAGATGGCCGCGAAGGACATGAATCCGTGCAGGAACACGCCGCGGAAGCCCTCGCGCAGTAAGTAACCGATGTTATTCTTCTTCATTGAGATAATACCCGTCCATTCCGTCGCTGATGATCCTGCCCTCGTTGATGGCGACGACACGCTTGGTAAAGCGGTTGACAAGCTCCCGCTCGTGCGTGACGACCAGAACCGTGGTGCCGAGGGCGTTGATCTGTTCGAGCAGCATCATAATTTCGAGCGAACGCGCCGGGTCAAGGTTGCCCGTGGGCTCGTCGGCAATGATGACGCTGGGATTGTTGACAAGCGCTCTTGCGATGGCGACGCGCTGCTGCTCGCCGCCGGACAGCTCGTTCGGGAGCCTGCGGCCCTTTGTCTCCAGACCGACCAGCTCGAGCACATACGGCACGCGCTTCTGGATCTCCTTCTCCGGCGCGCCGATGACGCGCATGGCGAACGCGACGTTTTCATAGACGGACTTGTCGCTGATGAGACGGAAATCCTGGAAGATAACGCCGAGCGTCCGGCGCAGATACGGCACGGCGCAGCTGCGGAGCTTTTCGACGGCGAAGCCGTTGACAAGCGCGCTGCCGGAGGTCGGGCGAAGCTCGGCGGTCAGGATCTTGATGATGGTGGATTTGCCGGAGCCGGACGGGCCGACCAGAAAGACAAATTCGCCGTCGTCAATTTTCATGGAGATGCCGTTCACCGCGATCGTGCCGGTGTCGTAGGTTTTATGCACATCCTGTAATTCGATCATGTTAAACTCCGATTTTCAAAGCATTG
>CAKUND010000072.1 GCA_934668295.1 uncultured Oscillospiraceae bacterium | reverse complement strand
GGCCTGCGGCAGCAGACGCCCATCGAGCGGCTGGGCACGCCGGAGGATATCGCGCGGGCGATGGTCTATCTGGCAGATGCTTCGTTTATTACCGGGCAGGTTCTGCCCGTCAATGGAGGATTTGTCATCACATAACGTACAAAGGAGGAAATCATGAAACGCTTCTTGCAAAGACTTCCGCTCCTGCTCGCCGTTCTTCTGCTGCTGACCACAGCAGTCCTGGCAGACATGGGGCCTAAGCCGCAGCTTACCGTCGTCGTGGAGCATGCACCGTCGGAGCTGTATTACCTCGACCTGCTTGCCGAGGGCGAATACGAGTACGACCCTGACTTTGCCATGGATGAGACTGGTCTCGACCCCGAGCTGCTGGCCGCATTTCGCGCCGCGATCCCCGACGGCTGGCATGCCTGCATCGCCGAGGGCACGACCGGCGCTCCGATCTGGGGAGAGCTCACCGGCGATCCCGTCGGGCCCACGAATTATCACAGCTTCCGCTATTACGGCGTCCCGGAGACATACCGCATTCTGATCGTCACGGCCTCCGGCGAGACATTTTTGTCGGACGTGCTGACGCGCAGGACGCTGCAGTCTTCCGTCACGGTCGACTGGACAGCGAAAACGGCGAAGCCGCCGCTGCAGTCCGAAGGGTATCTGCTGCAATTCGCCGCGACGTTTGTGCCGACAATTTTAATTGAACTTGTGGTTCTGCTGCTGTTCGGCTTTAAGCTGAAAGAAAACTGGAAGCCGTTCCTGCTCGTCAATCTCGTGACGCAGGGACTGCTGCACGGGTATTTCGCGCTGTTTGCTGTCAACAATGGCGTCGGGCCGGGCTATTTCATGCTCTTTCTCCCGGCAGAGCTGGTGATCGCGCTGCTCGAGGCGTTTATCTACCGCACCGTGCTCAAGGGTCGGTCAAAGCGCCGCGCCTTCCTCTGCGGCCTGTGCGCAAACGTCTGCTCGGCTGCGCTCGGCTATTTTCTGGCCGAGCCGGTCTGGAAGTTCGTGGTGTCCATCAGTTGATAAAACCCGCCCTCCGGAGCCCCAAGCTCCGGAGGGCGTTCAGTCTGTCAAAAACCTGTTGTTCCCTCATTTTTTGTGCAGGATTTTCAAGGCCTGCGTAGGGGCGGACGCTCAGTATGCCTCCTGCATTTTTTGCAGGACGGCTTCTTTTTTCGGGATGGACGGGATTGCGCCGGAAATTTCGGTTGAAAGGCTGGCGGCTGCTGCGGCGTAGCGGGCCATGTAGGCAAGCTCGTCCCGCGTCAGCGCTTCCGGCGCTTTTTCAAGCTCTAAGAAACGGGAGATGGCGCTGCCGCCGAAGATATCGCCCGCGCCGGTCGTGTCGACGGGATGCACCTTCGGGCAGCCGCAGGAGAATTCCGCCTGCGCGTTTTTAAGCATACAGCCCTTCGGGCCCAGCGTGACCATGACGAGCTTTGCGCCCAGCGCCAGCACGCGCTCCGCGCCCTCCTCCGGGCCGCAGCCCCAGAGAAACTGCGTTTCCTCGTCGCTGATCTTGACGATGTCCGCCTGCGAAAGGCCCCAGAGGATCTGCTCCTTTGCCTCCTGCTCCGTTTTCCACAGCGGCGCGCGGTAATTGGGGTCGTAGGTGACGAGCTTTCCATGTGCGCGGGCATAGGCTGCAGCCTTCTGCGTGGCTGTGCGCGCAGGCTCGTCCGTGCAGCTGAGGGAGCCGAAGTGGAATACGCGGGCCTCTGCCAGCATCGCCGGGTCGATCTCCTCCCAGCGCAGCTGGGTGTCCGCGCCGGGCTTACGCGCAAAGGCGAACGAGCGGTCGCCGTGCGCGTCGAAGGTCACGAACGCAAGCGTTGTAAATGTGTCGGGGCTGATCAGAATGCCGCGCGTGTCGATCCCGGCGCGCCGCATCGTGCCGGCCAGAAGATGGCCGAAGGTGTCGTCGCCGACCTTGGCGAGAAACGCGGTCTTCTTGCCATACGCGCTCAGCGCGGCAAGAAAGTTGCCGGGTGCGCCGCCGGGGTTGGCGGCAAGCGTGGGATAGCCGGTTTCGTCTTTTGTGCGCTCCGCAAGATCGACAAGCAGCTCGCCCAGCGCGATCACATCATACATAGTCTTTTCCCCCTGTCAGTTTGTGTTAAAACAGCGGACTTCTGATCTCGCCGACTGAGACATAACCGTGCAGGACGGCGTGAATGTCGCTGCCCTCCCGGCATCTGTCCGGGCCGGGATTCGTGACGCGGATGGAAAGCGCATCGCCGGTGCGGATATAGTCGTTGTCGTAGAAGCTGCATGCGGCCGGCCTTCTGCCGTACAGCACGCCTTTGCACTGCGCCGCGGCGCAGTCCGGGAAGTTGACGTTCCAAACGCATCCCGGCTCCGCCGGGCGGGTAAGCAGCTCTTTCAGAACGACGGGCAGATACGCTTCCAGCGCACCGGGGTCGCCATTTTCGTGCGCGGAAAAGGCAATGGCGGGCACGCCGTTCATCACAGCCTCCAGCGCTGCGCCGACCGTGCCGGAATAGGCGATGTCAAAGCCCGCGTTATACCCCCGGTTGATCCCCGTCAGCACCACGTCGGGCCGCACGGGTAAAAGTGCCTTGATCGCGGCCTTGACGCAGTCCGCAGGCGTCCCGCCGATCGCCCATGCGGCCTCGACCGAGACGGGAAACGGCGCCTCCGTCACCGGAAGCTTGCCCCGGATGGTCAGCTTCTGCGACATGCCGCTGCATTGGCTGCTTGGCGCGGCGACAAAGACGCGCCCAAACGGCAGCGCCGCCGCAGTCAGCCGCGCAATGCCCTCCGCGCCGATCCCGTCGTCGTTTGCGATCAGAATGTTCCGCTTTTCCATATGCCATGCACGCTCCTGTGTTTTTCTGCATCCATTCTACCATGAAACCGCCCCGGACTCAACCGCCGCGGGCGAAAAAATGCCCGGCGCGTTCCGCCTTTACATTTGCGCGCGTATGTGGTAAAATTCTCAAAAGTATGTGCTGCTGCACGGAAGGAGGATGCGTCCATGCCGATGAGAAACGCCGCTGAATATCTGGAGCACACCGCCGCCCGCGTCCCGGACAAGGTCGCTTTTTCTGACGCCTCCGGCAGTCTGACCTTCGGGCGGCTGCTGCAGTCTGCGCGGTCACTGGGTACTGTTCTGGCCGGGCTTCCGGGCTGTAAAAACGCGCCCGTAGCCGTGCTCACGGGCCGGACGGTGCAGAGCGTCGCGGCGCTGCAGGGCGTCTTGCAGAGCGGGAATTATTATGTTCCTATCGACGAGCAGATGCCCGAGGCGCGTATGCGCCGCATTCTCACGCAGGTGCATGCCCGCGCGATCGTCTTCCCGGAAGCGTGCCGCGCGCAGGCGGAGCGGCTGGCGGACTGCGCGCCGCTCGTGTGTCTGGAGGAAGCGGAGAAGACTGCGCCGGACGAGGCGCTTCTGCAGGCCCGGCGCGAGCAGATCATCGATCTGGATCCTGTATACCTGCTCTTTACCTCCGGCTCGACCGGCACGCCGAAGGGCATCGTCATCTCCCACCGCGCCATTCTGGACTTTACCGACTGGCTGACGGACTTCTGCGGCTATACGGAGCATGAGGTCTTCGGCAATCAGTCGCCGTTTTACTTTGACACTTCCTGCAAGGATCTGTACCAGACGCTGAAGCTCGGCGCGACGTGCGTGATTTTGGAGAAAAAGTTCTTTGCGCTGCCGCTGTTTTTGCTGCAGGCGCTCGACCGGCATGGCGTGACTGCCGTGAACTGGGCGACGTCCGCGTTCCATCTGGCGGCGAGCTCCGGCGCGCTGGAACGGTGCGTCCCGCACGCGCTGCGGAAGATCGTCGTCGGCGGCGAGGCACTGCAGGCGCGGTATGTGAATATGTGGAAGCGCGCGATCCCGGAGGCGGAGCTCTATAATATGTACGGCCCGACGGAGACGACCGTCGACTGCGCCGCGCTCCACCTGACGCGCACGTACCGCGACGACGAGCCGATCCCCATCGGAAGGGCCTGCCGCAATATGCAGCTGCTGCTCCTGAAGGACGATCTGACCGAGGCGGCCCCGGGCGAGACGGGTGAGCTGTGCGTGCGCGGCTCCGGACTTGCGGCGGGCTATTTCGCGGACGCGGAAAAGACCAACGCCGCCTTCATCCAGAACCCGCTCTGCCCCGATTACCGTGACATTCTCTATCGCACGGGCGATATGGCCGTGCAGCGGGAGGACGGGAATTTCTATTTTCTTGCCCGCCGCGACGGGCAGATCAAGCACATGGGCTACCGCATCGAGCTGGGTGAAATTGAAACGGCGCTCTACAGCGTCGAGGGTCTGCACGACGCTGTCTGCTTCTATGACGGGCCGCGCGACAAGATCGTCTGCGTCTACGCGGGCGATCTGGATACGAACGCGCTTGCAAAGGCACTGCGGACGGCGCTGCCGAAATACATGCTGCCGAACGTCTATGAAAAGCTGGACGCGCTGCCGCACAACGCCAACGGCAAGCTCGACCGCGCGGCGCTGAAGGAACGGTTTTTGCATGCGCAGAGCTGAGAGCTATGCGGCGCTTGCGCCGCTTCTGTCCGCACAGCTTCGGCGCGGCGTGGTGACCAACTGCTTTTTATCCCCGGAGGAATACCGGCGTGAGATCGAAGCTGGGCTTTTTTACGAGGAAGGGGACGGCTTTTTGCTGCTGCAGCGGCAGCGGGCCGGGTACCGGCTTTTGAACTTTTATCTGCACCCCGGCGCGAAGCTCCGCCTGCCAGAAACGGATTGCCCGCTTGTCACGGAGCTGGCCTGCCGGGAAAAGGATCGGGACGCCATGCGCCGGGCGCAGGACGCGCTGTGCGCGCTCGGCTTTTCCGAGGCATTCCGCCGTCTGCGGCGCACGCGGGCGGCCTGCCCTGCGCCAGATGGCGCAGAAGCCGCAGACGCGGCTTCGTTTGAGGCCGTGCGGGCGTTTTTACTGGAACAGTTTGACCCGCTGACGGGCTGCATCCCGCCGGACGAGGCGCTCCGGCAGGCGGTCAGCGCCGGGCAGGTGCTGTGTCTCACGGACGCGGACGGAATTGCCGGACTTTTGCACTATGCGCCCGGACGGGCGCAGTGTGAGATCCGCCATCTGGCCGTCCGTGCGGACTGCCGGGGGCGCGGATACGCCGGTCGGCTGCTGCGGCTGCTGGAGGCAAAAACGGGCGGGCAGAAATGCGCCGTCTGGGCAAGGGTGGGGAACACCCCCGCCGAACACGTATATGAAAAAAATCGGTTTCAGCCGGACGGATGGTCGTCCGCCGTGCTGCAGCTGAGATAAAGGAGTTTTGACACTATGAGAAAGCAGATCATTGAGATCCTGACGGAGATTTGCCCGGGCATCGACTTTGAAGCCGAAAAGGCGCTGATCGACGACGGCCTGATCGACTCGCTGGACATCGTCGCGGTCGTGACGGAGCTGATGGAGACGTTCGACGTGGAGCTCGGCGTGGACGATCTGACGCCGGAGAACTTCAACAGCGTCGAGGCCATCGAGGAGCTCATCGAGAGCCGTCAGAGCTGAGATGTCCTTTGCTTCCCTGCCCTTTGTGGGGCTCGTTGCGGCAGGCGTCGTCCTGTATTATCTGGTGCCGAAGCGGGCGCAGTGGGTCGTGCTGCTGCTGGCAAGCATGGTCTTTTACCTGGTTGGCGGCGTCAAAAGCGCCGTCTGGCTCGTGCTGGTCGCGGGGCTGACGTGGCTGGCGGGATTGCTGCTCGAAAAGCAGAACGCGCGTCCCGCGCCCGATAAGGCGGCGAAGACCGCCGTGCGCCGCGCGAAAAAGCGCATCTGCGCGGCGTGTCTGGTTCTCTGCTTCGGGCTTTTATATCTCATGAAATACTGGAATTTCACGGCCTCCGCGCTGCCGTCCGCCATCGGGGACAAGCTTCCCCGGTGGGACTTTGTCGTGCCGCTGGGGCTGTCGTATTTCATCTTCCAGAGCGTCGGCTATGTCATTGACGTCTACCGGGGAAAGCTCCCCGCGCAGAAAAACCCGCTGAAATACGGCCTGTTCGTCTCGTTCTTCCCGCAGATGGTGCAGGGGCCGATCAGCCGGTACGACCAGCTTGCTCCGCAGCTTCTGGCGGAGCGCAGTCTGGACTGGCGCGATCTGAAGCTCGGCATCCAGCTGTGTCTCTGGGGCTACTTCAAAAAGCTTGTTATCGCCGACCGGGCCGCCGTGCTGGTAAACGCTGTGATCACGGAAAACTGCCCTTACGGCGGCGCGGTCATTGCCAGCGGCATTCTGTTCTACTGCATCCAGCTCTATTGCGATTTTTCCGGCGGCATCGACATTACGCGCGGCGCCGCGCGGATGTTCGGCATTGACATGGCCGAGAATTTCCGCCGTCCGATCTTTGCCACATCCCTGACGGAATACTGGCGGCGCTGGCACATCACGCTCGGCGCGTGGATGCGCGACTATGTATTTTATCCGCTGTCGCTGTCGAAGGCGTTCGGCAGACTCTCCCGCTGGGCCCGCACGCATATCAAGGGCACGGGCGGCAAGATCTTCGCCACGTCGCTCGCGACCTTCATCGTCTATCTGATCATCGGCATCTGGCATGGGGCGAGCCTCCGCTACATTGCCTTTGGCCTGTGGAACGGCGTTCTGATCACGGCCTCGCTTTTGCTGGAGCGGACATTCCTGCGCTGGAAGGCGGCGCTGCACATCAACGATAAGTCCGCCGCATGGCGCGTGTTCATGACGCTGCGCACGATGCTGCTGGTGTTCATCGGACGGTATTTCACGCGCTCACCGCGCCTGCGCTGCGTGTTCCGGTTTTTGAAGACGACCGTGCTGCATCCGCAGCCGTCGCAGCTGCTCGATGGGACGCTGTTGTCGTTCGGCCTTGCGAAGACGGATTTTCTTGTGATCGCGCTGGGGCTGGCCGTTTTGCTGACGCTCGAATGCTTCCAGGAGCGCGGCGTGCAGATCCGTGCGGCGCTGGAAAAGAAGCCCGGCTTTGTGCAGTGGCTTGCCGTGACGGCGCTGCTGCTGGTTGTGCTGCTGCTCGGCGTGTTCCGGGCCGGGTATATCCCGTCCGGGTTTATCTATACGCAGTTCTGAGGCGGTGATCGAATGAGTTCAAAAAAATGGGTGCTGGTCTTTCTTGCGACCGTCCTTGTGCTGGCGGTGCTGCTGGCGGCGCTGAATCTTGCCGCTGATCCCTTCGGTGCATTCGGAGACGAGCTGCTGTCCTGGTTCTCCTACGACGAGACAAATAACCCCCGCGTGGCGAAGTTCACCTATCTTGAGCAGCACCACGACGACTATGATTCCTATATCCTCGGCTGCTCGTCCACCAGCTCGTTCCCGGTAGACGCGTTCAACGAGGCGTATGACGCAAGCTTTTACAACCTCATCATGTACGGCGCGGATATGCGCGACTGCGAAAAGATCGCGCGGTATCTGATCGGGCATTACGAGGTCAAAAACCTCATCCTGAACGTCTATCTCGACAACGGCCTGACCTACGACGAGGAATCCGACCGGCTGACAAAGAATCTGCATTATAAAGAGGATCCCGACACATCCGCACTGTCCTATTACACGCGCTATCTCTTTGCCGACCCGCGCTATGCGCTTGCCAAGCTGAAGGCCCTGCGCACGGACACCATCCTGCCGCAGACCTTCGACGTGTTTGACGAGCGAACGGGCTGCTATGACAAGCGCGTGCGCGACGCAGAGCCGATCGGCAGCGCGGAACGCTATCTCGAAAGCTATCCCGTCTTCGCCGATTATCCGCACCAGACGCTTTCGCTTCCGTATACGGAGCAGTGCATGCAGAGCGTCGCGGCGATCAGGGCGTTGTGCGAGGAAGCGGGCGTAAGCCTCACCGTCGCGGCCGGGCCGGTATATGCCGAGTATCTGAAAAATTTTGAGCCGGAAACGGTCGCGCAGTTTTACCGTTCGCTGGCGCAGATCACGCCGTTCTGGGATTTTTCGTCCAGCAGCATCAGCTGCGAGATGCGCTATTTCTACGACGGGACGCACTTCCGCAACAATGTCGGCGAGATGCTCTGCGCGCGTATGACCGGCAGGACGGATCTCTGGATCCCGGACGATTTTGGGACGTATGTGACCGCCGACACGCCGGAGGACTATTTCCTGAACGTCCTGTCTCCAACGGTACTTTCGTCTGACGAGATCAGCATGCAAGTCCCTATCCTTATGTACCACCATCTGTCCGAGGACGTCACGAACAGCGAAATGGTGTCCCCGGAGCAGTTTGAGGCGCAGATCCGGGCGCTTTCCGAGGCCGGGTATACCGGCGTCTCGTTTGACGAGCTGCAGGCGTATGTTCTGCGGGGCGAGCCGCTTCCCGAGAAGCCGGTCGTCATCACCTTTGACGACGGATACAGGAGCAATTATACGCTGGCCTATCCGATCCTGCAGAAATACAATATGAAGGCGGCGATCTTCGTTATCGGCGTTTCGTTCGGAAAGGATCATTACAAGGATACGGACTATGCCATCACGCCGCACTTCGGCGCGGCTGAGGCGGCAGAAATGGCCGCGTCCGGCCTTGTTTCCATCCAGAGCCATACGTATGACATGCACCAGTGGCTGCCGTACGAGACCGGCTCCGCCGTGCGTGAGAATATCCTCCCACTGCCCGGCGAAAGTGAGGAGGCCTATGTGCAGACGCTGACAGAGGACTTTACGCGCAGCCGTGCGCAGCTGGAAAGCGCGACCGGCCAGCCGGTCGACGTGCTGGCATATCCGGCCGGGCAGTACTCGACGCTGGCGCAGGTCACGCTGCAGTCGCTCGGCGTGCATGTGACGCTCTCGACCAATCCGGGTGTCAACACTGTCGTGAAGGGCCTGCCGCAGACGCTTTACGCCATGCTCCGCTTCGGCATTACGGAGGATGTCTCGCCGGAGGCGCTGCTGGATATGATCCAGTGAAAAAACAGGCTGTCCGTCCCGCACGGGCAGCCTGTTTTTCTTGAATGAAACACATTTATTTCCACGCAGATGGGTGCAGAAAGAAAAGAGCCATAAAAAATTTTAGGCAAGCAAAAATTTTGTTTGACATCTGCTTTTCATGTGGTATGATGGTAGCAGAAGACGTCTGCACGGCAGACGCCGCAGATCAGAAAGAATAATAAATAAATAAATGGGAGGTACCCTGCGTTTATGAATTATGATGCTATCAAGAAGGCAGCCGAAGGCTATAAGGCCGACATGGCAAAGTTCCTCCGCGACATGATCGCGATCCCGTCCGAGTCCTGCGAGGAAGAGGGCGTCGTCAAGCGCATCGCCGCTGAGATGGAAAAGCTGGACTATGACAAGGTCGAGTTCGACAAGCTCGGCAACGTCATCGGCTGGATGGGCACTGGCGACAAGATCATCGCCATCGACTCCCATATCGATACCGTCGGCATCGGCAACCGCGAAAACTGGACTGCCGATCCCTACACCGGCTATGAGACCGACGAGATCATCTACGGCCGCGGCGGCTCTGACCAGGAGGGCGGCATGGCCTCCGCTACCTACGGCGCAAAGATCATGAAGGATCTGAACCTCATTCCCGCGGGCTACAAGATCATGGTCGTCGGCTCCGTGCAGGAGGAGGACTGCGACGGCATGTGCTGGCAGTCCATCGTCAACGAATACTTTAACGGCCCCGAGGACGCACGCAGCAAGGTCGAGTTCGTCATCTCCACCGAGCCGACTGACGGCGGCATCTACCGCGGCCATCGCGGCAGAATGGAGATCCGCGTCGACATGCACGGCGTTTCCTGCCACGGCTCCGCTCCCGAGCGCGGCGACAACGCGATCCACAAGATGGCTGAGGTCATCCTGAACGTCCGCGATCTCAACGAGAACGACGCTGCCGACGACAAGGAGATCAAGGGCCTTGTCAAGATGCTCGACCCGAAGTACAACCCCGAGCATTACGAAGACGCCCGCTTCCTCGGCCGCGGCACCTGCACCACCAGCCAGATCTTCTATACCTCCCCGTCCCGCTGCGC
>CAKUND010000071.1 GCA_934668295.1 uncultured Oscillospiraceae bacterium | reverse complement strand
CTGAAAAAATCCGTGCGCGGCAGACTCCTGCGGGAGCTTGACGGATTCGAATCGACCTGCTATCGTATATGCGAGGCCGTCTTCGCAGACGGCGACTGCTTCTGCGATTTTGATCTGCTGGATTCCATCACGCTTCCCGAAGCGGAAGCGCTCCTGACGCAGACAGTCACACCGGAACGCGCCGCGCTCAGCGTTGTTGTGCCGGAAGAAGCATAAAGTTCAGACGCACCCGTTGTAGGGGCAGCCCACATCGGCCCCTACAGCGTCCCGGCGAATCCGTACTGCTCTGCAAATTTTGCACGTAAAGCTGATTCACCGCAGCTGTTCAAACGCAGCCGCTCTCAAATTTGGTTGTCCCGTGACAGGCGGCGCGTAGTGTGACGCCCGCAGGGTGAGTGTGTGCTCGTAATGATTAAAAAAATAGGTGTTTGCCCAAACTGTACCCGCAGGATGCACCAAACGTAACCAAGCGCCCCTTTTCTCCCCTGTCTTTTCCGGCAAGGCGGAAAAGATAGGACCGCCGGAGGCATCTGCACATTACCCAAGCTAAGGAGGGTTTACCATGTTTCTCGCGTCTCCCATCACATTCCCGAATCTCGGCATCGAGATCAACCCCAGTCCCGTGGCCTTTACGGCCTTCGGGAAGGATATCTACTGGTACGGCATTATCATTGCCGCCGGATTCCTGCTGGCTGTTTTCTATATGCTCTCGCGGGCGAAGGATTTCGGCATCACGCAGGACGACGTGCTTGATATGATCCTCTGGGCCGTGCCCATCGGCGTGATCTGCGCGCGGCTGTATTACTGCATTTTCTATTGGGAGCTTTACGCCGACGATCCCATTTCCATCCTCTACATCTGGGAGGGCGGACTTGCCATCTACGGCGGCATCATCGGCGGTGCGATCACGCTGCTCGTCGTCGCGAAGGCAAAGAAGATCCCGGCTCCCGTCCTGCTCGACGTGGCGGGAATGGGCGTCATCATCGGCCAGCTTATGGGCCGCTGGGGAAACTTTATGAACCGCGAAGCACACGGCGCCGTGACGGATACGTTTTTGAAGATGGGCCTGCAGGACGCGTCCGGCGTCGTGACGTATTACCACCCGACGTTCCTCTATGAATCCGTCTGGAACCTCATCGGCTTCATCGGCCTGCACTTGTTCTCGAAGAAGCGGAAATTTGACGGCGAGGTATTCCTGCTCTATGTGGCGTGGTACGGCCTTGGCCGCGTGTGGATCGAGGGCCTGCGCACCGACAGCCTGTACCTGTTCTCCACCGGCATCCGCGTCAGCCAGCTGGTCGCGGCAGTCTCCTTCCTTGCCGCAGCCGGGATCCTCGCGTGGGTGCTCGTCAAAAAGAAGCCCGCGCGCGAATCGCTCTACGTCAACCGCAAACGCGACGAACCGCAGGCGGACGAAAAACAGGCCGATTAAAAGAAAATTTACAAAATAACTGACATTCCGCATCACTTGCCTATTCCATTTTTTTCGGGCAGGTGGTATACTACAAGAAATAACAAAGCAGATTCTGCTGCTGAAAGGAGTTTCTCCATGCGTTTTTCTGAAAATTTTGAAGCTGCAAAGAACATGGCTGTAGAGGCCGCCCAGACTGCCGCCGCAAAGGCGAAGGAGCTGGCTGCCGTTGCAAAGGCCAACATTTCCATCTATGCCGAGGAAGACAAGGTCAAGAAGGCCGAGATCGAGCTGGGCAAGCTGTATTACCGCGACTACGCCGTCGGTGAAGAGCCCGACACTGCCGAGTATCTGCCGTGGTGCCAGAAGATTGACGAGTCCAAGAAGACCATCGCCGAGCTGAAGGACTTCATCGCCTCCCTCCGCGAAGACGGAGAACCCGCCGAGGCCGAGGCTGCTCCCACGGACGACGATTTTGAGATCGTTGTCGCCGACGACGAGCCCAAGGCTGACGAGACGCCTGCCGCCGAGGCTCCGAAGACGGAAGAAGCCCCCGCTGAGGAAGCACCCAAGACGGAAGAATAAGCCTGTCAGAACCGGACGCATTGCTCGCAGTGCGCCCGGTTTTTCTGCTTTTTTGAAGGAGACGGCCCATGCGACGGCTCTGCCTGTTCTCCGGCGGCTTTGCCATGGCCGCCGCGTTATATCTGTTTCTGCTGCACGGCGCGCCGGGTGTGCTGCTCGCCGCGCTTGCGGCAGCCTGCATATTGCTGTTTCTGCTGCGCGGTCCATATGCGCGCCGCGCAGCGGTCTGCGTGCTTGGCCTTTTGGCCGGATTTGCCTGGTGCCGCGGGTACGAGGCGCTTTTTCTGCGCCCGTTTGCAGCTCTCTCCAGCGAAACGACCGAGGTTTCCGCGCAGGCGCTGGCTGCGCCGCAGACGAGCAGCTACGGACAGTCCGTCTCCGCCCGGCTGACGCTGGACGGAAAAAGCTGCACGGCCGTGATTTACTTTGACGAGGCCGACGGTGAGATCGTGCCCGGAAGCCTCCTGTCCGGCACGGCAAAGCTCACCACGGCGCAGGAGAAGCATGCGCGGGGCAATGATTACGATCTGTCCCGCGGCGTGTTCCTCGCGGCAAGCTGCCGCGGGGCGCTGCACGCCGAGCCCGGGCGCGCTCCCGCATGGCTGGCGCCGGCATTGCTTGCCGAACGGCTCCGCGCGGCGATCCGGTCTGCGTTTCCTGCTGATACGGCGGGCTTTGTACAGGCGCTGCTGTTGGGCGACAAAACAGGGCTCAGCTATGCCGACAAGAACGATCTGGCCATTGCGGGCATTTATCACGCCGTCGCCGTGTCCGGCATGCACGTTTCAATTTTACTCGGCATGATCCTGCTGCTGTGCGGCGGGAACCACCGGCTTGCGGCAGCGCTCGGCCTGCCGGCCGCCGCGTTTTTCATCGTCATGACCGGCGCACCCGCCTCCGCGGTCCGTGCGGGCGTGATGCAGGCGCTGGTTCTGTGCGCGCCGCTCGTGCGCCGGGAAAACGACCCGCCGACGACCATCTGCGCAGCCCTTCTCGTGCTGCTGGCGCAGAATCCGTGGGCGCTTCTGAATGTGGGGCTGCAGCTCTCGTTCGCCTCGACGGCGGGGATCGTTTTCTTTGCGGGCGGGCTTTACCGGAGCCTTTCGGAAAATCGGCTCCTTTCACGCCTTCTGCGCCCCAAGAATATTCTCAGCACGCTTCTGCGCGCCATGCTGACGGCGCTCTGCTGCACGATCTCGTCCATGGTCTTCGCGCTGCCCATTACGGCGCTCCAATTTGGGACTGTCTCGCTTGCAGCGCCGGTCGTGAATGTGCTGGCTCTGTGGATGCTCTCGATCGTTTTCTGTGCCGGGCTGCCCACGGCGCTGCTTGCATTGGCGCTTCCGGCGGCGGCAGGCGTCTGTGCGTGGGCGCTCAGCTGGCCGGTGCGGCTGGTGCTGCTGATCGTGCGGGGCGCGGCAAAGCTCCCGTTCGCAGCGCTTTATCTTGAAAACGGATATCTGATCGCAGCGGCGGTTTTTCTCTATGGACTTGCGCTTCTGCTGGCCCTGCGCCCGAGGGCCGTCCAGTTCTGGCAGGCCGCTGCCGCAGCCGTGCTCGTCACGGCGTGCTGCATGGGGCTTTCCTGCGCGGATTACGCACTGCCGGAGGCCTGCTTTTCCATGCTCGACGTCGGGCAGGGGCAGTGCCTCGTCAGCCGCAGCGAAAAAAGCGTCAGCGTGATCGACTGCGGCGGACAGGAGGATGCCAGCGGCGAGACAGCCGCACGGTTTTTGCTCGCGCGCGGTGTGACGCAGGTCGACCGGCTTATTCTCACGCATTTTGACGCAGACCACTGCAACGGCGTCCGGCAGCTTCTGCGGCGCGTGCGCGTCAAAACGCTCTATGTGCCGGACGTATCGCCGGAAAATAACCTCCGCACGAAAATCCTGTTCGCCGCCGCGCAGGCGGGCGCTGAAATCCAGTTTGTCACGAACGATCTGACGCTGCCGGACGGCATGCGCATGTTTGCGCCCACCGGAAGCGCGGAGGAAAGCAATACCGGGCTTTGCGTCTTGGCAGCGGGCGAAAAATATGATATTCTAGTGACCGGCGATCTGTCCGAGCAGGCGGAGTACCGGCTGCTGTCCACGCATGCGCTGCCGCGTGCCGCCGTGCTCGTCGCGGGGCATCACGGCGCGGCTACGTCTACATCTAAGGCGCTTCTGCGCGCCATCCGGCCGGAGGCCGTGCTCATCTCTGTGGGTGCGGACAACCGATTCGGACATCCGGCGGACGAAACGCTCCGCCGCATTGAAAAAGCCGGAGCGGCGGTCTGCCGCACGGATCTGTCCGGCACCATCACCATCAGGGGGTAAGCAAATGGCAAAAAAAAAGCCTGACGACGCCGCTGCCGAGGCTGAGCGCCGCTTCAAAGCGGATCTGAAGGCCGGAACGCTCGGCAGCTTTTATATCATCTGCGGCGAGGAAGCGTTTCTGCGCAGCCATTATGTGGAGCTTGCCACGAAAAAACTCACCGACGGCCCGGCGGGCGAGTTTAACTTCCACCGCTTTTCCGCCGACGACTGCACGCCGCAGGCGCTGGCTGACGCGATCGACGCCATGCCCATGATGGCCGAGCGGACGCTCGTGCGCGTGGACGACGTCGACCTGTTCAAGCAGCCGGAGGGCGCGCGGGAGCAATATGCCGCCATTCTGTCCGATATCCCGGATTACTGCTGCGTGCTGTTCGTCTATGACACGGTGGAATTTAAGATCAACAGCACGATGAAAAAGCTGGCGGCCGCCGTCAAGGAGCACGCGCAGATCGTTTCGTTCGGCAAGCAGTCCGAGCGCAGCTTGTGCGCGTGGATCACGCGCCACTTCCGCGCGCACGGCAAGAGCGTCACGGACGAGCTGTGCCAGTATCTGATCTTCCGCACCGACGGGCTGATGACCACGCTCGGCGGGGAGATCGACAAGATCGCCGCCTATCAGGAGGGCGAGGGCATCACGCGCGGGGCCATTGACGCAGTGGTCATTCCGGCGCTCAGCGCACAGACCTTTGATATCAGCGATGCCGTCGTGAACCGGAACTTTGAAAAGGCCCTCTTTAAATTGCAGGAGCTTTACGCCATGCAGACCGACCCCATCGTTGTGCTGGGCGCCATCGGCGCGCAGCTGCGCAGGCTTTATTACGCGCGCGTCATTCTCTCCTCTGGCGGCGGACAGAAGGAGCTGATGGAACTGACGGGGCTCAAGAGCTATCCCGCGGGTCTGACCATGACGGCGGCCCGCCGCGTGACAGACGGCTTCTGCCAGCGCGCGATCGAGCTGGCTCTGGATACGGACATCGCGATGAAGACGAGCGCGGACGAGCCGGAGCGGCTTCTGGAGCTGCTGCTCGTCCGGCTTGCGCAGGAGGCGCAGCATGGATAAGCTGAAACTCCGGCAGGCCATCGTCGTCGAGGGAAAATATGACCAGAACACGCTGCGGCAGCTTGTCGACACGGCGATCTTCACGACAAACGGCTTCGCCGATATGAAAGACCCCGCGCTTCTGCGCCTGCTGCGGCAGGCCACGCAGACGACCGGCCTCATCATCCTGACCGATTCGGACGGCGCGGGCTTTCTCATCCGCAACACGCTCAAAAGCGCGCTGCCGGAGCAGGGCGTGCTGCACGCGTATATTCCCGATCTTCCCGGGAAAGAAAAACGAAAAGCAGCCCCCGGAAAAGAAGGGCTGCTTGGCGTGGAGGGCATGACGCCCGAAATTCTTTTGAAGGCGCTGCGCGACGCGGGCGCGGATTTTGAGGACGGCAGTGCGCCGCCTGCAAAGGCGGAGCTCATTACCAAGCAGGATCTGTTCACCCTCGGCCTTTCCGGCGGCCCGGAGAGCGCAAAAAAGCGCGCCGCGCTTTTAAAGGCGCTCAGCCTGCCCGCGCACATGAGCGCAAATGCGCTTTTGCAGGCACTCAACGTCCTGTTCTCCCGCGATGAGCTTTTCACGCAGGCCCGCCGCATTCTGGATCAAGCATAGAAAAAAGACCGCCCGCGGGCGGTCTTTTTGTTATTCCGGCTGGCAGAGCGTGAAGCTGCTGCGGTCGGTGCGGAGCAGGCCGTCGCGCTGCATGTTCGAAAGCTCGGCAGACATGGCGCTGCGGTTGACGGACAGGTAATCTGCCAGCTGCTGCCGGTCAAAGGGGATGCGGAAGCTGGCGCTTCCGGCCCTGCGCGCCTGCGCGGACAGATAGGCCAGCAGCTTTTCGCGTGTTGTGCGCTGCGAGAGAAAGCCCGCCTTTTCATTCAGCTGCATGTTTTTCTCCGCCAGCACGCGGATGAGATTCTGTGAGAGCGCCTTATGCTGCGCGCAGGCCTTTTCGCAGGGGGAGAAGACGGCGCGCACGTTCAGATACAAAACGCTTCCGTCCGTTTTGCACAGGACGCTCACCGGCGAGACGGCATGCGCGCAGGCAAACGCCTCGGCGAACAGCTCACCCGGCCCGACAGCGGCGAGCAGATTGCGGTTGCCCCAGAAATCCTCCTGCAGAACCTCGGCCTCGCCGGACAGGATGATCCCGGCGGACGACGCTCTGTCTCCCACGCGCAGCAGAAACTGCCCGCGCCGGAAGCGTGATCGCCGTGCGGACAGGCACGGCAGCATGTCCTGGATCTGCGCCCTGCGCAGGCCACGGAACAGCGCGCATTCGGTCAGGATTTTCAGTTCATCCATAATTTGAATCTCCTTTGTTTGAAAAACAACATACATTTTTTCTTCAGTATCCTATACTATGCACAGAAAGTCAAGGGATGAATGCTTTCATTTCAATAGGAGGCGATGAACATGATCATGGACGGCTGCCAGGGAAAGCCGAGAACGCCGACCATCGAGGATCGGATCTGCCCGAACTGCGGCAATCCCATCGAGATTTTTTCCACAGACACGGAGGTCGCCTGCGATAACTGCGGCTTTGTCGTATACAACGACAAGCTCAGCTGCGTGCAGTGGTGCAAATATGCGAAGCAGTGCGTGGGCGAGGAAACGTATGAAAAGCTCATGATCATCGCGCGGCGCAATCAGGAAAAGGCCGACGCCGAGCGGCGCGCGAGATTGGACGCAAAAAAGCATCAGGAGGGACAGATATGAAACGGACGATCATCGAGATCGATGAAGCCGCCTGCACGGGCTGCGGCCTGTGTGCGCAGGCGTGTCACGAGGGCGCGATCGCGATTATAGACGGCAAAGCGAAGCTGATCCGGGACGATTACTGCGACGGGCTGGGCAACTGCCTGCCTGTCTGTCCGGTGGACGCGATCCGCTTTATCGAGCGTGAAGCGGCGGCATACGATGAGGATGCTGTCAAAAAAGCAAAGCTTGAACGGCTGACGGAGGAAGCGGTCAGGGGCGTGCAGGCAGCGAAAAAGCCGGGCGTAAAAGCACCGGATAAGCTGGCCTGCGGCTGCGCCGGCACGCAGGTGCGGACGCTTGCGCAGGAGATCGGCGGACAGGACGCGCCCGCGCAGCCGGGCCACCTGCAGAACTGGCCGGTGCAGCTGCAGCTGGTGCCGGTGCGCGCACCGTATTTTGACGGCTGCGAGCTGCTCATCGCCGCTGACTGCACGGCCTATGCCTGCGGCAGCTTCCACGCGGACTTTATCCGCGGCCGCGTCACGCTCATCGGCTGCCCGAAGCTCGACCGCGCGGACTATGCGGAAAAGCTGACGGCGATCCTGACGGAAAACGATGTGCGCAGCGTGACGCTTACGCGCATGGAGGTGCCGTGCTGCGGCGGGCTGGAATATGCCGCGCGGCAGGCTGCTGCGGCGAGCGGAAAAGATGTTCCCATGCGCGTCGTGACGTTCACAGCGGAGGGCAAAATCCTGTCGCAGGACGCCTGAAGCTGAAAAAAACAAAGAAAAACCCGGATCCCGCGCAGCTGCGGGTTCCGGGTTTTTTATGCAGATTAGCCAAAATTACTCTGGAAATTTTACAAAAATATAGAAAAACATTGGATGCACTTGACGCGGCGGGCAAATGGTCATATAATCGCGTTTGGAAGCTAAGCCCAAAAAAGATATTGCAATTTATTTTCATTTTTATGATTTTATCAGACTTTTAACGGTTTCTTTACTTTGAAAATATTATGTCGAAGGACATCGAGAAGTTTCTGGAAAATATTGCAGAAAAGAAATTGAATAATTTACCAGAATGTGCTATATTCATGATGTCGCAGCGATAAAAAAGTCAGTGTCTGACACAAACCATATTATGAGGAGAGGTCAAGAATGGAAAACCGTGTCAAAATTCTGATCGCAGACGGAAATGAGGAGTTTTGCGATCACATCAAACGCCGTCTGGAACAGGTTCCCGGCTATGAGATCGTCGGTACGGCAGCCGACGGGCAGCGCGCAGCAGAGCTCATGCGCGCGGCGAAGCCGGACATCCTGGTGCTGGATCTGATGCTGTCGAAGCTGGACGGCATCGCCGTTTTGAAACGGGCGCGTGAGATGGACAAGCCGCCGGCGGCGCTGGTGCTGACGGGCTTTATGACGGAATACGTTGCGAATATGGCAGCGAGTCTCGGCGTGCAGTATTTCATGACAAAGCCGTGCGAGCTTGACGCCGTGGCCGAGCGTATCCACGAAATGACCGCGATCGACGGTCAGCTCCGCCAGAACGCCCAGCGGCGGCAGGAGGTCAACATCGAGGCGATGGTCACCTCCATCATCCATGAGATCGGCGTTCCGGCACACATCAAGGGCTATCAGTATCTGCGCGAGGCGATCATGATCGCCGTACAGGACATGGACGTCATCAACGCCATCACGAAGGTTTTGTATCCGCAGGTCGCCAAGACGTTTGCGACTACGCCGTCGCGCGTCGAGCGGGCCATCCGTCACGCCATCGAGGTCGCATGGGACAGGGGCGATCTCGAAACACTCCAGCGCTTCTTCGGCTATACCGTGTCGAACACAAAGGGCAAGCCGACAAACTCCGAGTTCATCGCGCTCATCGCCGATAAGCTCCAGCTGCAGCTGAAAAACGGCCAGGTGATCTGAGCGACGCGATACAGCCCCTGCAATCAAATGGCCAGGAACCTACAAATTCGCCGTGGATTTCTAAAAATCACTGCCTTCTTTCAACCCACGCCCGGAAGCGCATCGGCGCTTCCGGGCAGTTTTTTTCTTTTTCGGCGTAAATTTTTCTTGCGTATCGGGGAAACGTATGGTATGATCTGTGCAAGCAGTTAAGGTTCTCTAACCGAATGGATAGGAGCAAGTCATCTATCGCCGTCTGTGGGGGGGCGGACGATCCGTGGGATGCTATAACTGCTGGTTAGAGATATCTAACTAATTTCAAACCGAAAGGACGAGCCTATGAGCGTTGTAATTCTTGGCGGCAACGAATGTATGGAGCGCCGCTACCGGGAGCTTTGCGAAAGCTACCAATGTCAGTCGAAGATCTTCACCAAACCCGCCGGCGGCCTGCGGAACAAGCTGGGCAGCCCGGATCTGACGATCTTTTTCACCAATACCATGTCCCACAAGATGGTGCAGGGCGCGCTGAGCGAGCTCAAGGGCCGCGGCACCATCATCGAGCGCTGCCACACCAGCTCCCTGTCCGCGCTGCGCGGCATTCTGGACAAATACGCGGCGCAGGGGGCCTGCTGATGTCGGAGGAAATGGTCGTGCGGCAGGCTGCGCCGACGCTGGCCGGGATCAAGACCGGCAGCCTGTTCCCATGTCCGTGTGAGGAAAAGGATGCGCTGCTGCGTGAGATCCGCGCGTTCAACCGGCGCTATCTTTCCCGCGGGCTGTGCCTGCTGCCGCTGCGGTTCACCGAGGGGAAGGCGCTTTTGTACCTGTACCGCCCGGCGGCGCTGCGCCGCGATCTGCGCGCGCAAACGGCAGAGGCGCTGCTGGCGGACGCGGGCTATCCCTGCGGCAGCTGCGGCGGGTGCGTTGCGCGGCTGGTGCGGCGCATGCGCGAAGGCGCGGAATTCCCGCACGAGGTCGGCCTGTTTCTCAGCTACCCGCCGGAGGACGTGAAGGGATTCATTGAGAATCACGCGGCAAACGCCAAATGCACGGGCGTGTGGAAGGTCTACGGCGACGAGCGGCAGGCGCGGCAGACCTTTGCCCGCTATAAAAAATGTACGCAAACCTACTGCGAGCGCTGGCGCTCCGGCGTGGAGCTGGA
>CAKUND010000070.1 GCA_934668295.1 uncultured Oscillospiraceae bacterium | reverse complement strand
GTTGTGACCAGAATGACGATATTCACGACCAGATCCAGCGTCGGAAGATTCGGCAGCACCATCATGGCGATCAGACCAACCATCGTGCAGGAGGTCTTGATCTTGCCGCTCCATCCGGCGGCGATCACAGTTCCGTTGCTGGCCGCGACCATGCGCAGGCCGCTGATGGCAAATTCGCGCGCGATCACGATGAACACGACCCAGGACGGCATCCGGCCCCAGCCGACGAAGATCATCATACAGGCCGTCACCAGCAGCTTATCGGCCAGCGGGTCGAGGAATTTCCCGAAGTCGCTGACCTGATTGTAATGGCGGGCAATATAGCCGTCCAGAAAATCAGAAATGCTGGCGATCACGAAAACCGCGACAGCAGCCCAGCGCAGCCAGTCTGCGCCGTTCGCCGACAGCAGCATCAGAACCATGTAGACCGGGATCAGCACCACACGGACAAGGGTAATTTTACTCGCAGTCGTCATTGTATTCTTCCTCCAGTACGCCGACAAGCTCTCCGTCGTAGGTATCCACAACGTGGATGTCTACAAAATCGCCGGTCTTAATATGTTTTTCCGCCGTAAACCAGATTTTCCCGTCAATGTCGGGAGAATCTGCATACGTTCTGCCGTAATAGCTCTCCTCGTCCGGGTCATAGCCCTCGCAGAGCACCTGCATGACCTTGCCGATACAGGAATCGTTATAGTCGTCCATGATACGCGACTGGATCCCCGCGACAATATCTGCGCGCTGCCTGGCAATCTCGCTATCAGGATATTCCATTTCGGCAGCGCGCGTGCCTTCTTCCGGTGAAAACGCGAACGCACCAACGCGCTCGAGCTTGTATTCCTTCAGGAAATCGCACAGCTGCGCAAATTCCGCCTCTCCCTCGCCGGGAAGACCGGTGATCAGGCTTGTGCGGAGCACAAGACCGGGGATCTCATGGCGAAGCTTTGTGAACAGCTGCCGGACGTATTCGCCGTTGCCGCGCCGGTTCATCTTCCGCAGGATCTCGTCGTTGATGTGCTGGATAGGGATATCCAAATATTTGACGATCTTCGGCTCCTTTGCCAGAACATCGATCAGCTCCTGTGACATTTCATCGGGATAGAGATAATGTACCCGGATCCAGACCAGTCCGTCAATCTTGCAGAGCCTGCGCAGCAGCTCCGCGAGCCTGCGCTCGCCGTAAAGGTCAAGCCCATAGCGGCTGGTATCCTGCGCGACAACGATCAATTCCTTCACGCCGTCGGCTGCAAGCTGCTCCGCTTCCTTTACCAGTTCTTCGATTGGTCTGCTGCGGAGCTTGCCGCGCAGCTTCGGGATAACGCAGTAGGCACAGTGATTATCGCAGCCCTCGGCGATCTTCAGATAGGCATAATACTCCGGCGTGGTCAAGATCCGGCCTTCTTCCGACTGATCGGCGTTGATATCATCGAAGCGCTTATAGCGCTTACCGGACAGAACCTGTCCGACAGCATTCGCAACATCATAATACGAGCCTGTGCCAAGCACGCCGTCGACCTCCGGCAGCTCCTTCAGAATTTCTTCCTGATAGCGCTGGGCCAGGCAGCCGGTCACAAGTATCTTCTGGATCCGCCCTTCCGCCTTGAGCTGCGCCATAGCCAGAATGTTGTCAATGGCCTCCGTCTTTGCAGACTCGATAAAGCCGCAGGTGTTGACAATGACGAGCTCCGCGCCGTCCGGGTCGGGGCTGATCTCGTAACCTGCCTGCCGAAGCAGCCAGAGCATGTGCTCGGCGTTGACCTGATTTTTGGCGCAGCCAAGCGAGATCATGCCGATCGTATGGGTCATGATATGTCGTCCTCCGTGATTTCCTCCAGCTCCAGCCCGACGCGGTAGCGCCGGAGTCCGGATTGGATATCCTTCCAGCTGTGGCCTCGCCGGATCAGCGCGTCCACAGTCTTTTTTACTTCCTTTTCGTCCGGATCCCTGCCCTGCCAGCGGCGGAGCAGGAAGCGGTCGATCGCATCGTCCATTTCGGGCAGCTCCGCAAGCGCTTCTTCCCAGAATTCCTGCGGGATCCCCTTTTCATACAGGATATTTTTTATGCGGCTTTTTCCGTAGCCCTTTGCCGCCGCGCTTGAAACGAGCTGGCGGGCCGTCTCGCGGTCGTCGAGCAAATGCAGCTCCTTGAGCCAGCCGACGGCCTCTTGCGCGTCGGCTGCTTCCTCACCCTTCTGGACGAGCCGCTTCTGCAGCTCCTTTTCGGACACGCCTGCCGCTGCGACAATGCGCACGGCCCGTGCTTTTGCAGACGCCTTTCCGGCGGCAGCCAGCAGCGACTGATAGTCTCCCTCCGTCAGCTCCATTCCGCTGTAAAGGCCGAAGTCCGCAAGCAGATACGGCTGCGTTTTCAAAACAGAATCATCGTCAAAGACCAGCTTGACACGCTTTGACTGCGGCAGCTCCTGAATGGCAAGCAGGCGCATCAGTCGTCGTTAAAATCGTCAGCGGAGACGCTCACGGGCTTGGCCGCAGCGGATGCGGGCGGCTTGGCGTTCTTGCCCTGCAGCTTCCACATGTTGTCGCGGATGGACTGTTCAATGCGGTCAGCGACGTCGGGATGGTCGATAAGATACTGCTTGGCCGAATCGCGGCCCTGTCCGATACGCTCGTCTCCGATGGAGAACCAGCTGCCGCTCTTGTTGATCAGTTCGAGCTGCACCGCAAGATCGACCATCTCGCCCCATTTGGAGATGCCTTCGCCGTACATGATATCGAAAAACGCCTCTTTGAAGGGGGGCGCGCATTTATTCTTGACGATCTTGGCCCGCGTGCGGTTGCCAATGACCTCAGAGCCGTTCTTGATGGCCTCCGTGCGGCGGATATCGATACGGACAGAGGCATAGAACTTCAGCGCATTGCCGCCGGTCGTCGTTTCGGGATTGCCATACATAACGCCGATCTTCATACGCAGCTGGTTGATGAAGATGACGACGCAGTTCGTCTTGGAGATATTGCCGGCCAGCTTGCGCAGTGCCTGCGACATGAGCCGGGCCTGCAGACCGACGAACGTATCGCCCATTTCACCTTCAATTTCCGCGCGGGGCGTCAGCGCCGCGACAGAGTCAACGACGACGACGTCTACCGCACCGGAGCGCACGAGTGCGTCGGTGATCTCCAGCGCCTGTTCGCCGGTATCCGGCTGGGACACCAGCATGGAGTCGATATCCACGCCGATGCGGGCGGCATAATCCGGGTCGAGCGCATGCTCAGCGTCGACAAACGCGACCTCGCCGCCGCGCTTCTGCGCCTGTGCGACAATATGCAGTGCCAGCGTCGTCTTGCCGGAGGATTCCGGGCCGTATATCTCGATGATCCTGCCCTTGGGCACACCGCCGATGCCGAGTGCGGCATCGAGCGCCAGAGAGCCGGTCGGGATCGCGTCTACCTGAAGATCCGGCCGATCGCCGAGGCGCATGACCGCGCCCTTGCCGAAGTTTTTCTCGATCTGCCGAATGGCAGTGTCGAGCGCCTGCTTCTTGTCGTTATTGGGAGTCTGATCGGCTGTTTTTTTCTTTTCCATCGTCTCAGTTCCTTCCTCTTTTGTGTATAGCTATACTATAGCACATCGTTTGATAAAAATCAAACGTTTGTTTTATCTCTTTTTTCCTCGTGCCGCCCGAACTACGCCGCGCAGATCTTTCCGCAGGGCAATGTCAGTATACCCATACTCCTGAAGGATCATGGATACGGCCATATGCTGTCCAAGTCCGAATTCAAAACAGAGGTATCCGCCCGGCACCAGCAGATGGGAATAGTTTTCGGCTACCGCACGGTAAAATTCCAGGCCGTCCTCTCCGCCGTCAAGTGCCAGCGCAGGCTCGTATTCCTTTACGGACGGCTCCAGCCGCTCCATTTCCTCGCTTGTCACATACGGCGGATTGCAGACCAGCACATCAAGCGCACCGACAAAGCTCGGCCCCTGCTTCCGGGCATCAAGACCGACAGCTGTCACACGGTTCATGAGCTTCAGCCGCTTGATATTGCGCTTGGCAACGGCCAGCGCAGGCCGGGAGATATCCGCAAGCGTCACATGGGCATCCGGCAGCTGGTGCGCGATGGCAAGGCCGATACAGCCGCTTCCGCAGCAGAGATCCAGCACACGCGGCTCCTCTCTGCCGCGCAGAACGTCAAGCGCAAGATCGGTAACAGCCATGGTATCGTCGCGCGGAATGAGCACATCTGGCGTGACCTCCAGCGAGATCCCGTAGAAATCCCACTGCCCGAGAATATACGGCAGCGGCTCATGGGCCAGCATACGGTTTACATAACTTTTTAATTTTTCTTCGATCTGTTCGCTTGCGTACAGATTTGAATCTGCCAGCACGGCCGATACGGATTTCCCGGACGCAAACGCAAGCAGCTCCCGCGCAGCCATGGAGGCATTCTCCCCTTCCGACGGCAGAAGCGCCCGGCGGGCCTGCAGATAAAGGTCACCGTACTTTTTTACCATCGGTCAGAACCCGCCTCGTCCGGAATGACGAGCTTCAGCGCCTCAATGGCGACCTCCAGCATGGAATCATCCGGCTCATTTGTCGTAAAATGCTGGAACCACATACCGGGTGCAGAAAGTGCGCGCGTCAGACCATTGTCATGGCGGCCGACAAAGCGGTTGCACTCATAGCTGATCGCCACAACAAACGGCAGCAGCGCCAGCCGGATGAGCAGACGCACGAACATGTTGCTGGTCGGGAAAACGGCGCTCACGAGCGCGAAAAGCAGGATCGAAATCGCGACAACAACAAACAAAAAGCTCGTGCCGCAGCGCGGATGCAGCCGGGTCATACCGCGGCAGTTTTCAACGGTCAGCGGAAGCTGCGCCTCATAGCAGCGGATGGTCTTATGCTCCGCGCCGTGATAGGAAAAGACGCGCTTCATGTCCTTCATCCGGGAAATCAGAATCATGTAGCCCATAAAGATCGCGATACGGATGACGCCTTCGATCAGGCTGCGGATCACAGCGTTATGGATCCAGCGATCAAAGATGCCGCTCAGAAGCGTCGGCAGCAGGAAAAACAGGCCGATAGAAAACAGCACGCCGAGAAACACGGAAAACGACACGACGGCCTTTTCCAGCTTTTCGCTGCCGAGCTTCTGCTCCAGCCATTGCTCAAATTTAGACGGCTGCGCGTTCTCCTCATCTTCCGGGAAGAACTCCGCCGAATACATGAGCGCCTTTACGCCGGACACCATGGACGAAGCAAAGCCGACCACGCCGCGGATGAGCGGCCATTTTGCAATGCCGGTTCGTTTTTTAAGCGGCTCGACCTTTGTAACAATCCCCTCCGGTCCGCGCACGACAATGGCTCGCTTGTCCGGCCCCTGCATCATAATGCCCTCGATCAGCGCCTGACCGCCGATGAGCGTTTTAAATTTTTCCTGACTGACAGGATTGTTCTCTTTTTTCATGCAAACCTCTTATTCTTCCCCCGTGGGGATGCTGATTGTGACAAGCGTACCGCCGCCCTCTGCGTTTTCCAGTGTCAGCGTGCCGCCGTGCATGGAGACGATCTCCTCACACACGGCAAGTCCGATGCCGCTGCCGCGGGCCTTGGAGCTGCCCTTGTAAAATTTCAGCTTGACGCGCGGAAGCTCCTCCTCCGGAATGCCGGGGCCATAGTCCCGAATACGGATGACGACAAAGCTTTCTTCATGCGCGATGGCCGCGTCGATGCGCTTGCCCTCGCCGCCGTGCTTGGCCGCATTGTCAAGAATGTTCAAAAACACCTGCCGCATGCGCGCAACATCACACGGAATTTCCGGAATGTCCTCGTCACAGCCGTCGTAGTGCAGGCAGATGCCCTCCTGCTTAAGCCGGTTGCCGTACATAAAGACCGTATCCTCAAATTCCGCCAGAATGTCAGCGGCTTCGACATGAAGCGTAAATCGCCCATCCTGCATCCGCGTGAATTCCAGCAGCTCCTCGACCATGCCGGTCAGGCGCTTGGCCTCGCGCGCAATGATCACAACACCGCGCCGCGTTTCCGCGTCCAGATTCTCCGATGTCAGAAGCGTTTCGCCCCAGCCGGAAATAGCCGTAAGCGGTGTGCGCAGTTCATGCGACACGGAGGAAATAAACTCCGTCTGCGTTTTCTCCGCCTGTCCGATCTTGACAGACATATCATTGATGGTGCTGACCAGCTCGCCGATCTCATCGTCATATTGTCCGGGGATCTGTACGCCGTAGGAGCCTGCGGCGATGCGTTTGGCCGTTGCGTTGATCTGCGAGACAGGCACCAGAATGGATTTGATAAAAAAGCTGCTCAGGAAAAAAATCGAGCCAACAAACAGCAGGCCGATCGTCACTGCGATCAGCGCGATCATCAGGATCTGCAGATCTGCATTGCGCAGACTCGTCACGTAGCGCAGAACGCCGATCACCTCGCCGTTGGTGTAGATCATCGGGCTGGAAACAGCCAAGATGCGCTCACCCGTCAGTGGATTGCGCCCTTTATAATGCCGGATCTGCTGGCTGTCGATCGCCTGCTGGATCTCCGGTGTTGAAGGTGAGCGCCCCGCAAATTTTCCGTAGGAGGAAGCAACAAGCTTTCCGTTTGCGGAAATAAACTGCAGCTCCAGCCGATCCTTTTCCTCAAAGGTCTGTGCAAATTTGATGCAGGATTGGTAGTATTCCTTATTGCTCTGCGAAATATAATTGCTGAAGAAATCAGTTGTCGTTTTCGCCTTGTTCTCAAGGCCCGAGCGGAGGTTTGTGTCATAATACGCCGCCACGGAAAAGATCACGCCAAGCACACACGCCGCAACCAGCAGCATGATCACGCCCACGTTATTGACAAACCAGCGCCGCTCAATGCCGGACAGGCGTTTCTTTTTCTTCAAAAGATCTCACCCTGCGCCTTACGCGCCCCACTTATAGCCAAAGCCCCAGACTGTCGTGATATAGGTCGGGTTCGCTGTATCGTCTTCGATCTTGATGCGCAGACGGCGGATGTTGACATCGACGATTTTAAGCTCTCCATCATAGTCCCGGCCCCAGACCGCGGCAAGGATATCCTCACGCGAAAGCGCACGGCCCGGATTCTGCATGAACAGCTTGACGATAGCATATTCCACCTGCGTGAGCTTGATGCGGCGGCTGTCCTTATCCAGCGTCCGGTTGCGCGTATTCAGAACGAACGGTCCGTGTTTGAGCTCGACCTGGTTGGACGTGCCGTCTGAATCGATACGTCGATAGAGCGCGTCGATGCGTGCAGTCAGCTCCGCGGGACTGAAGGGCTTGGTCATATAGTCGTCCGCGCCTGTCATCAGGCCGGTGATCTTGTCCATTTCCTGGCTTCTTGCGGTTAACATAATAATTCCGATCTTTTTATCCGTCACGCGGATACTGCGGCAGACCTCAAAGCCGTCGATACCGGGCAGCATAATGTCCAGGATCGCCACGCCGACGTCCGGGTTGGACTTCAGAAGCTCCAGCGCTTCCTCCCCTGTTCCGGCTTCAACGACCTCATATCCGGCGCGTTTCAGATTGATGACGACAAAGCTCCGGATGCTGACCTCGTCTTCTAAAATCAAAACCTTTTTCATGCTTTCGCTCCTCACGTCTCTCCCGAATTCCAATCAATATGGATAAAGTGGAACATATCCTTCAGCCTGTCCTCTGACAGAGCGTCTGCCCACTTCCCTGTTCCAAGCCTTGCCGCATAGGTAATATCACCCTTTTCGGCCAGAATAAATCTGCCGTCAGAGGATGCGGACACATTCCGGTCTTCGCCGGAAAATGCGTAGATCGTAAAAATCAGATCCGCCCGCCGGCCGTTTTCCCACTGTGAAAATTCATAGCCGCGCACGCCGTCTGTCTCTGCTCCGCGCGTGATGCAGAACTGGTTCTGCCAGCTGTCCGGCAGCTTCAAAAACCAGCCCCCGGAAAAGCTGTGGTAGGTCGTCAGCTTTGGAAGGCTGTTCCCGTTCAGATCAAGGTTATACCAGCTGATCGCAGAGTCGCTTTCGTCGGATCCCTCCGCCGATGGAAGCGGCAGGATCTGCGGCAGCTCGATCAGGCCGTCGCCGTCGAGATCGGAAGCATAGACATAGTAGCTGCGGACAGTGGAAACTGCACTCTCTGTGTCGCGCGCAGCGATGTTCCGGAAAACGCCGTTCTGAAATACAAACACATCGGTTACAAGGCCGCGTTCTTCATAGGCGCCTGACACAAAGACTGCTGGAACAGTCTTTGTCAGATTTCCGTTCAGAATGCGCTTGACTGCCGAAACCCCCGGCGTCAGATACGATTCTTTCTCGCGTTCCAGTTGCCCGTCTTTCCAGCAGTACAGCTCCGCGACGCCCTGCGGCTGCTCGGCGTCAAAGCGGAGAATAAAAAGCTCCTTTCGGCCATCACCGTCCAAATCGACCGTGCGATATTCGGAATAATTGGCATTCATCAGCTCGACCACATGACCGTCAGTGTAGGAATATGCGCCGAGCGACTGCAGCACATCCGTAGACACCTGCCGTCCGATAACAAGCTCAGCACCGGAACGATCCGCCAGCTGTACATATTCCACGCTGGCAAAGCTCGTGCCGTCGCCCTCGATCATATCCATCAGGCGGTAATCACCGTCCGCACGGGAAAAGATACAGGTTTTGAGCGGCTTGTCCCCTGCTGTTTTTAAAAACGCGATCGCCTCGTCCAGTCCGTCGCCGTCAAGATCGGCCAACTGCACAGACTGTTGGTTCACACCGGACACCGGCGCGGCATAGACGGCGTTTTGACTGCTCAGAACCGCTTCGATTGCAAGCTCCAGCCGGTCATATTCATCAGAATGCCGCGGCAGCGTATACAGCTCGTCGACCGTCTTGACAAAACAGCCCGACAGCAGCAGCGTCAGCGCCGCAGCAAGCAGCGCAAGTCCGGCCCGTTTCCCATGCAATCGACCCAACTCCTTTTTCAACTCCTTATAGTATAACATGTCAAGTTACAAAAGTGTAGCGAATTTGTAAAAAACAAGACTACTTCACGACCACATTTTTTTCGCCGAGCTGCTCCCGCAGCTCGCAAAGCATCCGTTCATCCAACGCACAGCTTCCGCCCATCCGCACGCCGGTGTCTGCAAAATAGATCACGGCCCGCGCTTTTCCCGGGAACATCTTCAGAATCGGCAGGATCTTTTTTGCCGAGCGCTGCGCAGAGTTTTCGATCCTGAGATAGACGGTATGCGCCTGTGCCGCCGCCTGCCGGGCGGCCTGCGCGGCATCCAGATCCTTCATATCGCCGATCGGCATGACACGGTTCACGACCATCTGCGGCGGCTTCTCATCACGCACGGAGATACGTCCGTTCAGAATAACCGGAGAATTTTCATAGAGAAGCGAGCCATACTGGCCCAGAATCGTGGAAAATGTCAGCAGCTCCATGGAGCCCGTGTCGTCCTCCACTGTGACATACGCCATCATGGAGCCGGAGCGTGTAGTCTTCATTTTGACCGTCTCGACGATCCCGGCGATGTTCACGATCTGCTCATCCTGATAGGTATCCTCGCCGTTTTCAAAGCATTCCAGGATTTCGCCGATCGGCACAACGTCCATGCCGCGCAGCAGCGGCCGGTACTCGTCCATCGGATGGCCGGACAGATACAGGCCTGTCGTCTGTTTTTCCAGCGTCATTTTTTCCTGTGCGCTCAGCTCCGGAATATCCGGTGCCTGCACAGCAGGCATGGCAGCGGTACTGTCCTCGCCGGACAGCAGATCGAACAGGCCCATCTGGCCTTCGACATTTTTATTCTTCTGGCTGGCCGCGGCGTCGAGCACAAGCTCGTAAATGCGCAGCATCTGAGCGCGGTTGAGCCCGAAGCCATCGCAGGCGCCGGCCTTGATGAGATTTTCCAGCGCGCGCTTATTGAGATCCGTTCCGTACATACGGGAGGCGAAATCCTCAAGGCTGGTGAATTTACCGCCCTGCTCGCGCTCACCCATGACCTTCTGGATGAAGCCGCGTCCAATATTCTTGATTGCAGCCAGCCCGAAACGGATCCCGCCCGGCACGACGGTAAAGTTGTCGTTCGATTCGTTGATATCCGGAGGCAGCAGCGCAATGCCCATCGCACGGCACTCAGCGATATACTCGGAGATCTTGACCGAGCTTCCCAGAACCGACGTCATAAGCGCTGCCATATACTCACGCGGGTAATAGCATTTGAACCACGCAGTCTGGTATGCGATCACAGCGTAGCAGACGGAATGTGCCTTGTTAAAGGCGTAATTCGCGAAGTCATACATCTCGTTGTAGATGGCCTCCGCGATATCCTCCGGAATGCCGTTGGCGATGCAGCCGCTGATATTGCGTGAGGCGTCGCCGCGGATAAAGGCGCCGCGCTCCTTTTCGATGTCCTTGACCTTCTTCTTGCTCATG
>CAKUND010000069.1 GCA_934668295.1 uncultured Oscillospiraceae bacterium | reverse complement strand
ACGCGAAAAATCTATACGATGGAAAGGTCGTCAACTGATATGTCTACAATTGCTGAAAATATCGCGGGCATCCGCGCACAGATGGCAGAAGCCGCAAAAAAGGTCGGACGCGATCCGTCCGAGATCCTGCTCTGCGCCGCGACAAAGATGAACGATGCCGATCGGGTCAAGGAGGCCGTCGCCGCAGGCGTCGACTGCTGCGGGGAAAACCGTGTGCAGGAGATTCAGGCCAAGCGCCCGCAGGGCGCATATACAGGCAAACCCCTGCATTTCATCGGCCATCTGCAGACCAACAAGGTCAAGTATCTTGTCGGCGTGGTCGACCTCATTGAGTCTGTCGACCGGCTGGAGCTGCTGGAGTGCATCGAGAAGCAGGCAGAAAAGCTGGGCGTCGTGCAGAACATTCTTTTTGAGGTCAACATCGGCGCGGAGGAAAGCAAATCCGGCTTTACGCCGGCAGAAGCCGCCGCGCTTGCCGCCCGTATGGCGGATTTTCCGCATGTGGCGCTCAAGGGGCTGATGGCGATCCCGCCTGTGAGCGAATTTCCAGGCGAAAATTGCAGATATTTTGCCGAAATGCGCAATCTTTTTGTTGACATAAGGGCGAAAAAATACGATAATGTGTCCATGGAATGCCTGTCGATGGGCATGAGCGACGATTTTACCGACGCCATCGCCGAAGGCTCGACCATGGTGCGCATCGGCACCGCAATTTTCGGCAAGCGGAATTATAACATCTGACCGACACGCCGACACGGCCCAAGTACATAGAATAGCAATTCTGGAGGATACACTACAATGGGATTTATGGATGACCTGAAGAAGCTCACGAAGCCGTATACAGAGGACGACGACGATTTTGATGAATTCGACGACGACGCCCGCCCGAGCAGACCCTCCCGCTCGTCCACCGCGCCGAAGCCCTCGTATAGCAGCAGCTTCGATCTGGACAGCGACGACTTCTCCTCGACCGGCAGCGGCGCCTCCACGGGCCGCCGGACGCTCGGCGGCAATAACGCCGGCACGTCGAACGGCAAGGTCGTGAACATTCACACCACGGCCCAGATGCAGGTCGTGCTCGTCAAGCCCGAGCGCTTTGACAACGTCTCCGACATCGCAGAGCATCTGCGCAGCAAGCACGCCGTGGTTCTCAATCTGGAATCCACGAACAAGGACGTCGCCCGCCGTCTGGTCGATTTCCTGTCCGGCTGCGCCTATGCGCTCGACGGCAAGATCAAAAAGATCGCCATCAGCACGTACATCATTACGCCGTACAATGTCGATATCGTCGGCGACCTCATCGACGAATTGGAAAACAACGGCGTCTATCTCTAAAAACGCAGGGAGGCAGCTTCCATGTTCACACCGCAGGAAATTCAGGAGCAAACCTTCTCCAAGGCCGTCTTCGGCGGCTATGACATGCAGCAGGTCGACGAGTTTCTCGAGCCGCTGACCGAGGACTACATTACGCTCTATAAGGAAAATTCCGTGCTCAAGGCCAAGATGAAGATCCTGGTCGAAAAGCTGGAGGAATACCGCGCGCAGGAGACGAAGCAGTCCACCGCCGTCGCCGACGCCGAGGCCAGAAGCGCACAGATGCTCAAGGAAGCGCAGGCCAAGTGCGCCGCCATGCTGCAGAACGCAGAGGTGAGCGCGCAGACCAACGCGCAGGTCAACGCCGCGAATGTGCAGCTTGCGCAGATCAACCAGCAGATCCATGCCGAGCAGGAGCGGCTCGACTATGCCAAGCAGACCGCACAGAATTTCATCTCTGTGATCGAGCGCGACATTCAGGGCCATCTGGGCCTGCTTGAAACGCTGAAGACCCGGGATCTGGTGAAGGAATCCGCGCCGGAGCAGCCCAAGCCCGCTCACGAAAAGCCCTATGACTGGCAGACCGACCGGACGGAGCCCGCTCCCGCGCCCGCCCCCAGCGAGGATGCGGAGAAGATCGCGACGGAGATCTCCGACAATCTCGAAAAGCTGATCGGCAGCGAGCCCGAGACGAAGACCGCCTCCGCGCCCGCTCCGTCCAAGCCCAGTGCGCGTCCCATGCACCCCGAAAGCGCGACGATCAAGTTTGAAGATCTCAAATTCGGCCGCAACTACGACCCGACGTCGTCCAAATAAGCATTGAAAGCCAACCGCGCCCCGCACGGCAGACAAAGCTCTGCCGCGCAGGGCGCGGTTTTTTCGCAAAGGCATACGCTGCAGCTGCGGCGCAGGAAAGCTTGCCCGGAGCTGTTATTTGGCAGCTCCGGGCAGGTTTTTTTCTTATTCTGCGGCTCCGTCGATGTGCCGTTGGATACGGTTGATGATCATTTCGAGCGCGATGAGGTTTTTGCCGCCCTCGGGGACGATCAGATTCGCGTTTTTCTTGCTGGGCTCGACATAGAGCTCGTGCATGGGCTTGACGGTGGTCAGATACTGGTCAATGACGGAATCGATGCTGCGGCCGCGCTTTTTGACGTCGCGGCGGATGCGGCGGCACAGACGCACGTCGGCGTCGGCGTCGACGAAGATGCGGATGTTCATCTCGTCGCACAGCGTCTTGTCGACGAAGATCATGATGCCCTCGACGACAATGACCCTGCGCGGCTCGACGTGCAGCACCTCGTCGGCGCGGTTGTGGATGGTGTAGTCATACGTCGGGCAGTCGATGGCCTGGCCGTTTTTGAGCATACGCAGATGCTCGATCATCATATCGGTGTCGAACGCGTCCGGGCAGTCGTAATTGAGGTGGGTCCGCTCCTCATAGCTCATCTCGTCGTGCCGCTTGTAATAGTTGTCGTGGCTGAGGACGCTGATATTGTCGCCAAAGCGGTTCATCAGCGCCTTGACGAGCGTGGTTTTTCCGCTGCCGGTCCCGCCGGCAACACCGATGACGATCACATCTGACATATCTCTTTCTCTCCTCTTTTTACTTTACGATCCCGTAGATCAGCGGCTGCGCCTCGGGCGCGTCGGTTCCCCAGCGGATGGCCTCCAAAAAGACGCGCTCGGCGTCGGCAAGCGTCTCCGGCCGGTTCGTGTGCAGCACGGCCAGCGTCTGGCCCTGCTCGACCTTCGTGCCGGTCTTTTCCTTTAGGACGATACCGGCAGCAAAGTCAATGGCGTCGTCCTTCGTCTTGCGGCCCGCGCCGAGAATGGCGGAGCTTTCGCCGATCTTCTGTGCGTCCATATGGTGGATATAGCCCGCCTGCGGCGCTTTCAGCTCATACTGCACCGACGCCTGCGGCAGCAGGCTTACATCGTCCAGCACCCGCGCGTCGCCGCCCTGCGCGGCGATCCATCGCTTCATCTGCGCAAAGGCTCTGCCGGAGGTGATCGCTTCCTCCGCCTGCTTCGTGGCCTCCTCGATGGGCCAGCCGTTGCACAGGTGCAGCATATTGGCTGCCAGCGTGATGCACACGCCGGTCAGATCCGGGCAGCCATGGCCGCGCAGGACCTCGACTGCCTCACGCACCTCAAGTGCGTTGCCAATGTAAAAGCCGAGCGGGATATCCATGTTGGACATGACCGCCACAACGTTTCGGCCGCAGGCCTTGCCGATGCGCACCATGCTCTCGGCCAGCCTCTGCCCGTCTTCGAGCGTCTTCATGAACGCGCCGGAGCCGATCTTGACGTCCAGCACGATGGAATGCGCGCCTGCGGCGAGCTTCTTGGACATGATGGACGACGTGATAAGGGGCAGGGAATCGATCGTCGCGGTCACATCGCGCAGCGCATAGAGCTTTTTATCGGCGGGCGTCAGATTGCCGGACTGGCCGATGACGGCCACGCCGACGTCCTCGACCTGCTGCATGAAGGCCTCGGCTGAGAGCGTCGTCTGGTAGCCGGGGATGGATTCGAGCTTGTCGACCGTGCCGCCCGTATGGCCGAGCCCGCGGCCGGACATCTTCGCCATCTTGCCGCCGAGACTCGAGACGATCGGTGCGACGATCAGCGTCGTCTTGTCGCCGACGCCGCCGGTGGAATGCTTGTCGACGGATTTATCGCCGAACCGGCTCAAATCCACCGTGTCGCCCGAGCGCATCATCGCGTCGGTCAGGACGGCGGTCTCGTGGTCGGTCATGCCCTTGTAGAAAACCGTCATGGCAAAGGCGGACATCTGGTAATCGGGGATGGAGCCATCCGTAAAGCCCTGGATGATGAAGCGGATCTCGTCGTCGGTCAGAACGCCGCCGTCCCGCTTTTTTTCAATGAGATCAACCATTCGCATGGGAACAAAATCCTCCTGAACTAGCTTGAAATGAAGCCTCCGGCAAGTCCGTGTGAACCTGCCGGAGACAAAAGACCGGATGCAGCTTACCGCATGCCCTTGTCGTAGGGGATACCCTCGGCCTTCGGCGCGCGGGAATTCTTGGACGTAAAGGCAAGCACGATGAGCGAAATGATGTACGGCAGCATGTTGTACAGAGAGCTCGGCAGGTTCAGCGCCTTGAGGAAGCTGAAGCCCGTGTAAACGTTGCCGAGTGCGCGGAAGAAGCCGAACAGCAGCGCGGCCAGCGCAATGCGCTGCGGCTTCCACTGGCCGAAGATCATAACGGCGAGAGACAGGAAGCCGAAGCCCGCCACACCGTATTCAAACCGCCACTCCGAGACGCCGGCGGTGATGAAGACGATGCCGCCGATGCCGCCGAGGACGCCGGAAATGAGCACGCCTGCCCAGCGCATCTTATAGACGTTGATGCCGACGCTGGCAGCCGCCTGCGGATGTTCGCCGCAGGCCATCAGGCGCAGGCCGAAGCGGGTCTTGTACAGCGTTACATAGGCAAACACGAGCGCGATGAACGCCACGAGCATAAACCAGTTGAATTCAAACGAGCCGACGGACACCAGCAGCGCGCTCTTTGCGCCGCCATACTGCACGATGGAAGAAACGTCGTCGGGGTTGGCAGCGGTGTTGATGGCCTTGACAATGACGGTCGCACCGGCGGTGCCGAGCAGGTTCAGTGCCGTACCGACAAGGGTCTGGTCTGCTTTAAAGTTGATGCTCGCCACGGCAAGCAGGCAGGAATATACCATGCCGACCAGCGCGGAGACGACGATGACCGCGAGGATCATCACGATCGCCGGGGCCGTATCCGGCACATAGCGCATCGTCAGCGCGCCGCCGAGCGCACCCATGATCATAATGCCTTCGAGGCCGAGGTTAATGACGCCGGAATGCTCTGCGAAGCAGCCGCCGAGGGCGACCAGGATCAGAACCGACGCGAAGATCAGCGTATACTGAAGCAGCAGGATCATTCCGTCTCGCCTCCTTTCTTGGCTTCCGCCAGGGCCTTGGCCTTTGCAATGGCCTTTTCCTCCCGGCGGGCGGCAATGGAGCTCATCACGTTCTTCATGAACAGAACGAAGCCGCACAGGTAGATGATGAGCGCGGAGATCAGATCGGAGATCTGCGCGCAGTACATACTCTTGTCGACATACGCGCCGCCGGCGGTGATATGCTGGATAAAGAACGAGGCGAAGATCGAGCCAATGGGGTTGAGGCCGCCGAGGAAGGCCGCGGCGATGCCGTTGAAGCCCATAGCCGGGACGGAGGAGGACGAGCACTGCCACTGCTCATAGCTGGTGAGGTACAGCATCGCCGCACCCATACCGGCCAGCGCGCCGGAGATCATCAGGCTCAGGATGATGTTGCGCTTTTCCGCCATGCCGCAGTATTTCGCGGCGTTTTTGTTGAGACCCGTGGCCTTCAGCTCATAGCCGAATTTCGTCTTGTCGAGCACGATCCACACGACGACCGCCATCACGACGGCCAGCGGGATCGCGAGGCCGACATACTGGTTCTTGTTGAACAGCGCGCCGAGGCCGAGCGACGGCAGCACCGCGGAGGCGTTGGTGTTGGCCACGACCCTGGTATAGGGGCTGGCGTCCTCCTTGACAAGCGTAAGGAGCATATTGGTCAGATACAGCACGATCCAGTTGAGCATGATGCCGGAAATGACCTCGTTGACATTGCAGTAGGATTTGAGCAGGCCCGAGATCCCGGCCAGCAGCGCGCCGCCGAGGATCGCCACCAACATGCACGGCAGCCAGCTCCATCCGAGGCCCAGGGCCGCGTACAGACTCAGCGCCGCGCCGATGCAGTACTGACCGGCCGCGCCGATATTGAACAGGCCGACCTTATAGGAGAACAGGATGGACAGCGCGCACATGAGCAGCGGAGCTGTCTTGACGAGCGTGTTGCCCAGATACTTCATCTGGGAGGCCGGACGGTTGTATGTCCAGAAATTCTTGATGACCGTCAGGATCGCGTCGCCCGCGCCGTTCGGATTGATCAGCAGCAGGACGAGGTATCCGAGGAACAGGCCCAGCACGATGCAGATCAGCGACGCGACCAGCGTCTGTACGGCGCTGTTTTTCAGAAGATTCTTTTTCATGCTTTCACCTCATCTCTCTTGGCGCCCGCCATGTAGAGGCCAAGCTCCTCCTGCGTGGTGGACTTGGGATCGAGCTCGCCGACGATCTCGCCCTCGTACATGACGAGAATGCGGTCCGGCACGTCCATGACCTCGTCCAGCTCCAGCGAGACGAGCAGCACCGCCTTGCCCGCGTCACGCTGGGCAACAAGCTGCTTGTGAATGTACTCGATCGCGCCGACGTCCAGACCGCGGGTCGGCTGGACTGCGACGAGCAGCTCGGGGTTCTTGTCGATCTCGCGGGCGACGATGGCCTTCTGCTGGTTGCCGCCGGACATGCTGCGCGCCGGCGTAGCCGGGCCCTGGCCCGCGCGCACATCGTACTGCTCGATCAGGCCGTCGGCATAGGCGCGGATGTTCTTGCGGCGCAGGAAGCCGGCTTTGTCGGTGAATTCCGGCTCAAAATAGCGTTGGAGCACCATGTTGTCCTCAAGCGTATAGTCGAGCACGAGACCGTGCTTGTGCCGGTCCTCGGGGATATGGCTCATGCCCATGAGACTGCGCTGGCGGATGGAGGCATGCGTGATGTCCTTGCCCTCGAGCGTGATCTTGCCGCTCACGGCGGGCTCCAGACCGGTCAGGGCGTAGACGAGCTCCGTCTGGCCGTTGCCGTCGATGCCGGCGATGCAGACGATCTCGCCCGCGCGGACCTTGAACGACACGTCCTTGACGGCGTTGTTCTTATGGACCTTGGAGGCGACCGTCAGATGCTCGACAGACAGAACCTCGCTGCCTGTTTTGAGCGGGCCCTTCTCCACGTGGAAGCTGACGTTTCTGCCGACCATCATCGCAGACAACTCCTCCGCCGTGGTGCTTGCGGTATCGACCGTGCCGATGCACTTGCCCTTGCGCAGAACGGTCACGCGGTCGGAGACCTCCATGATCTCGTTCAGCTTGTGGGAAATAAACAGGATGCTCTTGCCCTCGGCCGCGAGGCTTTTCATGATCTGCATGAGCTCCTCGATCTCCTGCGGCGTCAGAACGGCCGTCGGCTCGTCGAAGATCAGGATCTCGTTGTCGCGGTAGAGCATTTTGAGAATTTCGGTACGCTGCTGCATGCCGACGGTGATATCCTCAATGATCGCGTCGGGGTCGACGTGCAGGCCGTATTTCTCGGACAGGTCGAGGACCTTTCTGCGCGCGTCCTGCTTCTGCAGGAAGCCCATTTTGTTCGGCTCGACGCCGAGGATGATGTTGTCGAGGACAGAGAAGCACTCGACCAGCTTGAAGTGCTGGTGCACCATGCCGATGCCGAGCGCGTTCGCGTCGTTCGGGTTGCGAATCTCGACCTTGCGGCCGTCCTTGTGGATCTCGCCCTCCTCCGGCTGGTACAGGCCAAACAGGACGCTCATAAGCGTCGATTTGCCCGCGCCGTTTTCGCCGAGCAGGGCGTGAATTTCTCCCTTTTTCAGCTTCAGGGTAATGTTGTCGTTGGCGATGATTCCGGGGAAACGTTTTGTGATGTTCAGCATCTCGATCGCGTAATTCGTTTCCAAGTTCTTTCGCCCTCCTTCCGTTTTTATGGCCCGCGCTTGCGAGGACGGAAACCATTGTATTCAGTATACTATAAGCCGCCGCATAAATCAAAGTTATTTTGTTCATCATGCCTGTTTTTTGCAAAAAAACTGCCGTTTGCCGCCGCATTTGTCCGCAGGCCGCAAAGCAGCGCTGATCTGCGGGCCTGCGGAAGCGAGAGGTCTTTCTGAAAACAGGCAAGCGCCCGGGCGAAAGCCCGGGCGCTTGTGACAGTTAAGCGGGATCCGATCACATCAGCGGCTCGAGAGCGAGAACCGGGTGGTTCTTCTCCTGCAGGAACTCGAGCAGCGCGTCGCAGTCGGTGCAGATCGTCTCGTCGGCGATCATGTCGGTGAAGTTGTCGATGCCGTAGAGCTCCTTGGCGGTCTTGTTCAGGCGTTCGCCGACGTCGTCCTTCAGCTCCTTCGGCATCCAGACGATGCGCTCGATGCCGCCCTCGGCGTGGATGAACTTCTTGGAGGAGATGAAGTGACGGCCGTGGCCCATGTAGCCCGGCGTCTGGACACCGCCGCCGGTGCAGGAGGCCAGCTCGCCGAAGGTCATGCCTGCGGGGGTCATGCCTGCGTACTCACGGTTGACAACGATGAAGCCGTTGGACATCGGCTCAATGCCGGAGATGCACTCGAAGCAGCCGCAGGAGGTCATCGGGTCTTCCATGATGGAGTACAGCGTGACTTCTTCAACCGCGCCGTGGGTCGCGTCCTTGATGGCGTCGTTGACGGTGGTGTAGCGGCCGGTGCGCTCGTCGAGGCAGCCTTCCTTCATGATGGGCTGGGACGGGCCGTTCGGGTTCAGCTCATAGGTCGCCTTCGCGTCGAGCCAGGAGACCGCGCCGCACAGACCCAGGCGTTCCGGCGTGACCACACAGCAGTGCGCCGGGGCGAAGGACTGACAGAGGATGCAGGTGAAGAAGCGGTCAACGGATTCGTCGGTCATGGAGGCCAGACGGTCGTCGCGCATGTTGTAGCGCGGAACGGCAACGTCGTTCAGGAATGCAGTGGCCTTGACCGGGTCGGTAATGAGGTGCACCTCGCACTTGTCGACGACGGCGTCGAATTCGTCCGTGATCATGTGATACAGAACCTCGGCAAAGTGCGTCAGACGCAGGCCCTTGTCATAGGCGTCCTTGGAGATACGGATACGGAACTGGTTGCGCTGGCCGGTGTGCATGACGCCTTCCATGTAGTTGAACCAGGCGTGGATCTTACGCTCGATAACAGACTCAAAGTCGGCCTGCATCTTCTTGCCCGCGACATAGACGCAGGTGGCAAGGGCGTATTCGAGATCACCGGAATCGATATCCGGGCCCTCGATGACGAGCTTGTGATCCTCGACCTCGTCCAGCCCCTTGGCCAGCACGAGCTCGCAGGTGGTATTCTTGGCGGACCAGAACTCGACCTTCATGTCGGCCTTGCGGATAATCTCGCCCTCGAACGCAGCTGCGAACGCGACGGGGATCGGCAGCTCCTTGGACTTGATCTTGATGCCGCGCAGCTCCAGAGACTTCTTAACGGTCTCATTATGGTCGGTGCAGGATTCGAGCGCGCCCGGAACCTGATTTTCGCCGAGGTCGATATCGACCACGACCGGGAAGCCCAGCGCGATCGCGCCTGCGCCCGCGGAAACGACGACGTTGTCGATCGCGCCGAAGGTATTGACGAACGCGGGAACGCGCTCCTTGGTGTACTTGAGCAGGCCCGCCAGATCGCCCGGCTGCACGTTGCCGAAGATCAGCGCGGCACGGATGGCGACGGTGACGACGTGGATGACGGCGGTCACATCGTGGCCCAGCGGGATAACGCGGAGCTCGAGGCCCATCTTGACGCCTGCGTCTGCGCACTGCTCAATGACGTCGCCGACCATGAAGGTCATGATGCCCTTGGCCTGATAATCCTTGACGACCTTTGCAACGTCTTCGGGGTTCTCAGCCTTGCCCAGCACAACGGCCACGCCGGGGATATCGCCCGTGACCAGCGGCACGCCGAGAGAGCGGATGATGGGATCGGGCACAAAGCCGATGCCGGGAACCGCGGCCTGCTCATAGGCGTCCTTCGGCTCGGCAAACTTGAGGCCCTCAAGGATCTCAGCGCCGACAGCGGTGGCCAGACCGGCATTGAGCGCCTGGCCCAGATCCTCCTGGTCGGTAATGAGGCTCTTGAGAACGCCCACGCAGGCGGGCAGATCGCCCAGAGTCTTGACCTTGACGCCGGTAGCCGCGTAGATGGTGGGGAAGAAGTACGCGGTATCGGGGAAGGCAATGGGATGATCTGCGCCATATTTTGCAATGGCGTCATTGACTGCACCTTCGGTCAGGCCAGCCACGGCATGCGAGCCGCCATAGATGAGATCGGTTAATACGCTCATAAATACCTCCTGCAAATTCTGTTGGATTTTGAATTATATAGGGGAAATGCGGCGGTTCCCTGCCGGTGTTTCGCAGCAGGGAACCGTGGAAAGACAAATTAC
>CAKUND010000068.1 GCA_934668295.1 uncultured Oscillospiraceae bacterium | reverse complement strand
CCGCTCGACCAGCCGGAGACGGCGGCGCTCGCCGCCTTTACGCGCTGCATCCACCCGGAGCTGATGCTGGCCCTGCATACGCAGGGCTCCGTGATCTATCCCGGCCCGGAGGAAACGGCTCCGCCGGGCGCGCACGTACTGGCGCGGACGTTCTCCGAGGCCTCCGGCTACCCCGTCGAGCCTGTGCCGCCGGAGTCGGCCAACGCGGGCTTCAAGGACTGGTTTTTGCAGGTATTCAAGCGGCCCGCGTTCACGATCGAGGTAGGCCTCGGCGAAAACCCGCTGCCCGCGTCGCAGCTGCCGGAGATCACGCGCACCCTCAGCGCGATTTTTACCGCCGCAATGCAGTGGTAAATCTGTCCGAAAAACCATAATTTTCTATTCTTGCATGCTTTGCGCCGTTTGTGGTATACTGAACACGAAATCCTGAAAGGAGTGCGAAGTGTATGCACGAATATGAAGTTTTGATCGAGACGATCAATCCCTGCGGCGGCGAGGCGCATGCGGCGCGGGAATTCAGGCAGATCGAGGCAGCCAGCCCCGAGGCGTATGTCGCAGCGCAGGGCCGCTATCCCGTGCTCGATTCCGGCAAAAACGCCTCCGGCGACACGGTCATCACCACCGGCGACGGCCGGGGCGTCATGATCCGGTACACGTTCACAGAGTAAAAAACTGCCCCTGTTCCGGCAGCGGAACAGGGGCGGCGCTATGTTTGAAAGCGGAAGCTTACGCGTTTGCGTTTTCCTTGTCGAGCTCGGCGAGGAAGCCGATGAGAAGGGCCTCGTCCTCGCGGCGGTCGGCGAACAGCTCGAGGTTGTCGCCCTGCTCGCTCAGGAGCTGACCGAGGGCGATATACTCGCTCAGTGCGCTCTTAAGGTTGAAAACGTCGCCGTCCTGGCTCTTGAGGTACACATCGCCGGTGCAGCTGTGGATGACCTTGCGGAATTCTTCAACTTCTTTGATGTTTTTGAGTTTCATGTTCATTGCCTCCCATGCAATTATTTACTTTGACTTTCGATTATAGCAACAGTATACGCGCTGGGGAAGGAAAATTCAAGGGGCGGTTTGAACGAAATGCACAAATTTATGTATTCTATTTTGTGCGATACGATGGATAATAGGTGTACAGGCGCGTCAGCGCGGCCTGACGGGTCCCCGCACCGGGGGCAAGGAAGTACACGCCGGCAGTCTCAGTGTCCGTGTCCTGGCCGTCCGGAAGGAGGATCAGCAGCGTATCCATGTCTTTTCCGGCGGAAAAGCCGCTGATGGGCGCGTCGTCAGAAAGGCCGTGCCATTCGCCGTCCTCACGCGTGAGCAGCAGCGTATACGGCTGCCCGGCACTGTCTGCGCCGGAGACAGTCAGCGTTCCGTGGAACAGGCTTTTATGCAGCATACTTTTTGTCAGCGTGCCGCTGAGCGTGAGTGTGTACGGCTGCGCGAAGGCTTCATTGTCCAGCGCATACGCCGTGACGGTCTGCGACAGCTCGACCGGGGTCTGCGTCGGCACGACGGCCAGCACCACCACGTTCAAAATCAGCACCGCGATCGCAATGCCGAGCACCGCCGTGCGGTGGCGGGCAAACCAGTTTTTATTTTCTTCTCCCATGGGACAACGCTCCATTCTTCACAGATTCTTCAGATTTGAAGGCTTGAAATGGTTACAAAATCGTGTATAATAAATTACAGATTGATATCAAATTGATCAATTGATTCGGAAAGGGCGGATGCGATGGCAGAATGACCCGCTGCACTTACACAAATGACCACAAATAAACAACCAACTTCCATAGAAAAAGAGCGCTGCGGGATGCCGCGGCGCCCTTTTTGATTATACAGGAAGCTGCCGGAAACTGCAAGCGTCTTATCCGGCGTAGGGAACGAGCTCGAAATACTCCAGCTCCGGTTTGCCGTCAATGTACCACTGCCAGTCTCCCGCGGGCTGCTCGACCGCGATGCGGCCGGTCACGCCGTCGCTCGTAATGACGTCGACGAAGCTCTTGCCGTCGGTGCCCGTGACCTGCAGGACTGTGCCGGTGCCGAAGACGGACTCGGTACCATCGTCCAGCGTGACGGGGATATCCCGGACGACGGACAGGCGGGAATAGCTCGTGTTGGCCGGGACGATCTGCCAGGCATCGCCCAGCGGCGTCAGCACACCGTCATCCAGAGCATAGGCGCGGATGGCGCTGTAGGAGCCGAGGACATTCTGGGTGCTCTCGAGCTGGATGCTGGTATCGGAGACGCTGATGATCGCGGCCTCCAGGAAGATCTGATCCTCAAACGGAATGAGCTCCGGCGTCCCGGTCTTCAGCGACCAGACGTTCAGCACGTACTGATCCCCGTTCATGTTGCCGTTGAAATAGACCTCGGGATAGCCGTCCGCGTCCAGATCGGCCAGCCAGATATGTGCGTTGAAGCTGGCAGGGTAGGACACATCCGGTTCTTCAAAGCCGGTGTCGAAGACATCCGAGCCCTTCTGGATGCGCAGGACAAACGACTGCTGGTCGTATTGATCCCAGATGCGCAGCAGCTGAACTGTCTCAGGCGTGCCGCAGCCGTCCAAGTCCGCCTCGCCGCTGCGGACGATCTCGGTGCGGATGCTCTGGAAGCCGTAGAGCGTGATGCCGTCGTAGGGGATCTCCGCCGGGACGGGATCCTGTGCGGGAAGCTCGACCGGGACAAAGGGCCCTGCCTCGGGCTCGGCCGGGACAGGCTCGACGGGCTGCGGGTCGGTAACCTTGCCGGTATCCTCCGCAGGCGTTTCTGTCGGGACGACGCGGATGGCGACGGCCAGCACCTGCGGCGGGTCGGACTCGGCGACATCGCCGAGATAGGTGATATCGACCTGAAGCTCCGGCGTCAGCTCAGACACGGAGATGGGCCAGCCGTCCGCGCCGGTGGGGACGAGCCCGTCGGCCAGCGTGACTGTGATCGTATCCGCTGCGCCGAACGCGGGGTCCTCGTCCACGGGACGAACCGACAGCGTGTCGCTGCCGGGGGAGAGAATATCTGCGGTAAAGGTCGTGACATGCACGGCGGCGGGCGTCTCGGGCTCCGGGTCCGCCTGCACGGGCGCCTCCGGGGCCGGCTTCGCGCAGCTGCACAGCAGCGTAAGCGCCAGTGCCGCGGCCAGCACGAAAATCAGCTTTTTCATAGATCCTCCTTCTGGGACAACAAGGTACCTATCCCAGCGTCACCATCATAGCGGATTCCGGCGCGTTCGTCAATGGACAGTTTTGCTTATTTTGAACATGTTTTGCCCGATTTCTCCATCAAAATGCGCCCATTTGGTGATTATGTGAACTTGCGGAAACGAGTTGTAATTTTTAGGGGGCGATTTGGAGATAAAAAGCCCGGCTTCCGCGGAAACCGGGCGGGGATCATTGCTCCATCAGACCGACACAGTCGTAATACTGTTTGGAGGCGATGAGGGCTTTGTTTTCCTTAAAAACGTTGTGCATGAGCGTAATGACGGCGTAATCGCACTGCGCCATGGCTTCGGCAAGGGAATAATTGTGGTATCCCGCCACGTCGCCCTGAATGTACGGCTCGCAGGCGAGGACTTCGTATCCGCGCGCTTTGAGGATGTTCGCAAACAGGACGGACGGGCTTTCGCGCGTATCGTCGATGTTGGCCTTGAAGCTCATGCCGAGCACGGCGATCTTTGCGCCGGGCTTCACGTCGCGCGCGATGCGGTCTGCCGTCCAGGCGGGCTTGCCATCGTTGACAAGACGCGCCTCGTAGATGAGCGGCGTAATATCCTCGAACTTTTCATGGATGAACCACGGGTCGACCGCGATGCAGTGTCCGCCGACGCCGACGCCGGGCGTGTGCACATTCACTCTGGGGTGGCAGTTGGCAAGCTCGATGAGCTTGAACACGTCGATGCCGAGCCGGTCGCAGACCTTGCTGAGCTCGTTGGCGTAGGCGATATTGATGTCGCGGAACGTGTTTTCCGTCAGCTTGCACATCTCGGCGGTCAGATCGTCCGTCAGGCGGATCGTGCCGCCGGTGACGACCTTTTCATAGATCTCCTTGGCATACTCCGCCGACTCCGGGCGGTTCGAGCCGATGATGCGGTCGTTCTCGCGCAGCTCGATGAGCATCCGGCCGGGGATGATGCGCTCCGGGCAGTGCGCCGTCATAAACTGCTCCGGCGCAAGACCGGACGTTTCCGAGACGAGCTTCTCCACCATGCGCGTGGAATAGGGAGGCGAGGTGGATTCGAGCACGCAGAGATTCCCCGCGCGCAGGACAGAGCCGACCTCCTTCGCGGCGGACTCGACAAAGCGCATGTCGGACACGCGCTTGTGCTCCTCCGTCTCGCGGTAAGGCGTCTGGACACAGATGATAAAGACGTCGGCAGGCTCCGGCTTTGTTGTAAAGTGCAGACGGCCGGTATTCATGGCCTTTGTCATGGCGTCCTGCAGACCGGGCTCTACGATATGGATATGGCCCGCGTTCAGCGTTTCGACGACAGAGTCCTTCACGTCGAAGCCGCAGACCTCATAGCCCGCCAGCGTAAACGTGATGGCAGTGGGGAGGCCGATATAGCCGCAGCCCATGATCTCGATTTTTTTCATGCTATTTCGCTCCTTTGTATGGAAACATACAAGGATACTATATCCTATTTTTTACGCTTTTGCAAGCAGCGTCTGCACCATATCCGTCTTTTCCCACGGAAGATCGAGCTCCGCACGGCCAAAGTGGCCGTAGCCGGCGGTCTGCCGGTAGATCGGGCGGCGCAGATCGAGCGTTTTGATGATGGCCGCCGGGCGAAGGTCAAAGCATTCGCGCACGAGCTGGGCCAGCTTGTCGTCGGCGATCTTGCCGGTGCCGTAGGTCTCAACGAGGACGGAAACGGGGTGCGCCACGCCGATGGCGTAGGCCAGCTGCAGCTGGCAGGCGTCGGCCAGACCCGCCGCGACCAGATTCTTCGCGATGTAGCGCGCCATGTACGCGCCGCTGCGGTCGACCTTCGTGGGATCCTTGCCGGAGAACGCGCCGCCGCCGTGGGCCGCATAGCCGCCGTAGGTGTCGACGATGATCTTGCGGCCTGTGAGACCGGAGTCGCCTGCAGGCCCGCCGATGACGAAGCGGCCCGTCGGGTTCACATAGTATTTCGTGTTCTCATCGAGCAGGCGCGACGGCAGGTTCGGCTCGATGACCGTCTCAATGACGGCTTTGCGCAGATCGTCGATGGCGATGGAATCCGCGTGCTGGGTCGAGACGACGACGGTGTCGATGCGGGCGGGCATGCCGTCGGGGCCGTATTCCACGGAGACCTGGCTCTTGCCGTCCGGGCGGAGCCACGGCAGAAGGCCGGATTCGCGCGCGTGGGTCAGCGCCTTGGTGAGGTTGTGCGCGTAGGCGATGGGGGCGGGCATGAGCTCCTTCGTCTGCGTGCAGGCGAAGCCGAACATCATGCCCTGATCGCCTGCGCCGGTCGTGCCGTCGTCATACGCGTTGTCAACGCCCATGGCGATATCCGGAGACTGTCTGCCCATGGCGACCATGACGTTGCAGCTGTGGCCGTCGAAGCCCATCTCGGGGCGGTCATAGCCCGCGTCGCAGATGGCCTTGCGGGCGATCTGCGCGATGTCGATGCGGGCAGACGTGGTGATCTCGCCCATGACGAGCACCATGCCGGTCGTCGCTGCCGTCTCACAGGCGACGCGGCCCATGGGATCCTGCTCGAGCACGGCGTCGAGCACGCTGTCGGAGACAAGGTCGCACAGCTTGTCGGGATGGCCCTGTGTAACGGACTCTGAAGTAAAGATTTTTCTGTTGTTCATATCTGATTCCTTTCCGGGCATAAAAAAGCGCCCTGCCCGAGGGGCAGAACGATATACGGTTCTCTCCCTCATCTTTCGATTCCTTCGCCGGATTTGGCACCTTGCATCCGCAGGTTGCCGGGCTTCACAGGGCCGTTCCCTCCACCACTCTTGATAAGGCTGTTCAGTTGTACCCTGATTATACAAAACCCGCTGGAAATGTCAAGAGAAAAGTTTTTATTTCAGCAAAATCTCCGGTTTATCACGGTGGGAACCCGCCCATACTTCATGCAGAACAGAATGTTTACATTTACAGGGTAGATTTTTCCGACCGGAGCCGGTATGATGAAATCTGAAAATCAGGAGGGTGAACGCTATGAAGGATCTTCGCAGACGGTTTGAACGCTTCTGCCTCAAAAACCGGGGCAAGGGCATTCCGAACCTCATGCTTGTCATTGCCATCGGAAATCTGGTGGTCTATGCGCTCTCGCGCATCGACCCCAGCAACATTGTCTACAGCTATCTCTGCTTCAGCCGCTCCGCCATTCTGCGCGGGCAGATCTGGCGGCTGTTTTCGTACATCTTTACGTATCTGAACGACGTGGGCGGCGTGGGGCTGCTGCTGGCGGCTGTGTCGCTGTTCTGCTATTATCAGTTCGGCAAGATCCTCGAGAGCTACTGGGGCACGTTCCGTTTCAATCTCTATTATCTCGCCGGGCTCCTGCTGACCGATCTGGCCGCGCTGCTGCTCGGCTCCGGAGCGGACGCCGCAGCGCTGAACCTCAGCCTGTTTCTCGCCGTTGCGACCATCGCGCCGGAGGCAAAAGTGCTGCTGTTTTTCTTCATTCCCATCAAAATGAAATACATGGCCTGGGTCTACCTCGGCGGTACAGTGCTGAACGTGTTCCTGTATCTGCGCATTTCCCCGTTCCTCACGTTCTACTGGCTGCTGCCGGTCGTGCCGCTTTTAAACTATTTCCTCTTTTTCGGCAGCGACATCAAAAACATCCTGCCGGACGCGCTGCGCTACCGCCAGCGAAAAAATTACCGCACGGCTGCCTCGAATGCCCGCCCGAACCCCAACTGGGCAGGCTCCTACCACTCCAAATCGGGCGAGAAGCCCTACCGACATAAGTGCACGGTCTGCGGCCGGACGGATACGGAGTATCCGAATCTCGAATTCCGCTACTGCTCGAAGTGCAACGGCTATTACTGCTACTGCATCGATCACATCAACAATCATGTCCACATCACCACGCCCCCGGAGGGCGCGGAAAAGAAATAAAACGGAGGACTGTCATGAATGAAGTGCTGAACTGCCTGCTGACCCGCAGAAGCGTCAAGAAATATCTTCCGCAGCCGGTCGAACAGGAAAAGCTGGACGCCGTTCTGGAGGCTGGGACGTACGCGGCCTGCGGCATGGGCCGTCAGGCCGGGAAGATCGTCGTGCTGCAAAACCCGGACGATATCGCGCAGCTGGAAAAAATGAACGCGGCGATCCTCGGAAACCCGGCCGCGCACCCGTTCTACGGCGCGCCGGTCGTGTGCGTCGTGTTCGCGGACACGAATGTGAATACATGGGTCGAGGACGGCAGCCTTGTCATCGGCAATATGATGGCCGCCGCGCACAGCCTCGGCCTCGGCAGCTGCTGGATCCACCGGGCGCGGCAGGAGTTTGAAAGCGCGGAGGGCAAGGCGCTGATGAAAAAATGGGGCGTGAGCGAAAATTACGCCGGCATCGGCCACTGCATCCTCGGCTACGCCGCGCAGGAGCTCGCCCCCGCAAAGCCCAGAAAGGCCGATTTCATCGTCCGCGTTGATAGTAACCGATGATCCAATCGCCTGCGGTTACCAGCGGATCTTTTACCGCAGCTGTGCAGTTTGAAAAGCTTGAAATACACAAAGTATTCCTGCGCTTTCAAACTTTCATCTGCGGCAAAATCTCTCGCTGGTAACTCTTGTCGATTAAATCATCGGTTACTAAACCCCTTGCAAAATCGAAAAAACAGGCTTATACTGAAGAAAAAACAGGAGGGCACTGATATGAAATCCATCAAAAGCATCTTGAAGATCGCGGGCGCGGTCATGGCCGTGATCGGCACCGTGCTTGTCGTCATCGGCTTCCTCGACGAGATTTGCGCAGGCGTCAAAAAGCTTGCCGCCTGCCGCGCACGGCGCGAGGAAATGAAGGATTACGCAGACTGAAAAAACGCCCCGAAGCAGCCGCTTCGGGGCGTTTTTGTGCGTCAAAAATGATGCTTTTTTTACAGCAAAAGCCCCCAAAACATAAACCAGCGAAGCGTTTACGGTTTGGAAAGGAGAAAACGGGCTCAGAGGATAAGAGGCTTTGCGAACAGCGGAGACTCGTTCCGTTGAGGCCGGTTCCGACGTGTCTCCGACGGCCCATTCTTTTCCGTCTTGCCGGAAAAGAATGGGGAGAAAAGGGGCGCTTGGGTACGTTTGGTGCATCCTGCGGTTGCGATTTAAGCAGGCACCAAATTTTTGGCGGTTGCGAACACACCAGGTCACCTTACGGGCGCGAAACTACGCGCCGCCTGTCACGGTACACCAAGTTTGATAGCAGCTGCCTTTGAATAACTGCGGCAAAAACGTCCTGCGCTCGAAATTTGCAGGGTAGTACGGATTTGCATCAGTTTTACGCGTTTCGCTGCTGCCTGCCGCTGCCTCTCAGGCGTTTCGTGCCAGCTCCCCGTTCAGGGGCGCCTTTGGCCCTTATTCCCGCACCTGGTGCTGCTGCAGGCTGATGCGGATGGCGGTGCCGTGGGCGGGGACGGAGGAGGCGGTGATGGTGTGGCCAAGGCGTTTGCAGATCGTCCGGCAGAGATAGAGGCCGAGACCGCTGGCTTTCTGGTCGCCGCGTCCGTTGTAGCCGGTGTAGCCTTTTTCAAAGATGCGCGGCAGATCCTCCGGCGCGATGCCGATGCCGGTGTCGCGGATGACGAGGGTTTTGGGTGCTTCCAGCTCGATGGTAATGCTGCCTGTGCGCGTATATTTGAGCGCGTTGGATAAAACCTGCTCCACCACAAACAGCAGCCACTTTTCATCCGTCACACACGATACGTTCAGCGGCTCGTAGCAGAGCTTCAGCTTTCTTCCGATAAACTCGCCCGCGAACCGGCGCACGGCGCGGCGGACGATCCCGTCCAGCTCACATTCGCGCAGGACAAGATCGCTGCCGCCCGTCAGGCGAAGATAGACCATGACCATCTCGACATACTGCTCCGCGCGGGAAAGCTCCTGCAGAAGCCGTCTGGCCTGCGGGGTATCCTCCTGCTGCAGGCATAAGCGCATGGAGGCGATGGGCGTTTTGATCTGGTGCGCCCAGAGCGTATAGTAGTCGAGCATATCCTGATACTGCGCGTTCATGCGCGTCTCAAGCGCCTGCTGCTGTGCGCACAGCGCCTGAACGAACGCGCGGTAATCCTCCTCCGGGATCGAATACGCCGCCGGGAGCGTGTCGGGCAGCGTCGGCAGCTGGCGGAGGATCAGGCGCAGCGTTTCGTGCCGCGCTTTGACCCGCCGGAAATCCAGCAGCAAAACCGCAAGCCCCAGCGCCACACACAGCGCCGACGGGTACCACACCGCCGCCAGCGGCAGATGATACAGCGCGAACGAAACGATAAAAATGACCGCGAACAGGAAAAACGCGGCGAGCTTCCCCGCTTTTCCGTGCAAATATTGTAAAAATAACCGCATATCTATTATTCCACCAGATAACCCGCGCCGACGCGCGTGGCGATAAAGTCCGTGAGGCCCGCGCCGTCCAGCTTTTTGCGCAGGCGGGCCATGTTGACCGAGAGCGTGTTTTCGTCGACGAAGCTGTCCGTCTGCCACAGCGCCTCCATGAGCCTCTCGCGGCTGACGATTTTGCCCTTTTCCTTCAGAAGCGTCCACAAAATGCGGTACTCGTTCTTGCTGAGCGGCAGCTTTTCGCCGTTTACGAGCAGGGACTGGCCGCCCGTCTGTAAGACCGCGCCCCGGTGGGACAGAACGGGCTCCGCGGGCGCAAAATCATACGTCCGGCGCAGAAGCGCCTGCACCTTCGCCGTCAGCACGTCCAGATCGAAGGGCTTGGCGATGAAATCATCCGCGCCCATGTTCATGGCCATGACGATGTTCATATTCTCCGACGCGGAAGAGAGGAACACGACCGGAACGCGCGAAACGGCGCGGATCTGCGTGCACCAGTGGTAGCCGTTGAAAAACGGCAGCGAGATATCCAGCAGCACGAGCTGCGGGTCAAAGGCTGTGAATTCCTCCATGACGGCGCGGAAATTCTGCACGCACCGCGCGTCCAGCTCCCACTGCCGCAGATGCGCGCAGACGGCCTGCGCGATGCCGGGGTCGTCCTCGACCAGCAAAATACGGTACATCCGTCCGCCTCCCTGCTTCCCTTTTTCGCCCAGTATACCACACCCGGCGGCAGACCGCAAGAAAAGGTCATTTTCCTCTTTCTTTATTGGAAGAAATCGTGTATACTATATTCTAACTTTACGCTTCTTCCGAAATGGGGGATCTTTATCATGGAACAGGAAAACAGGAATATACAGGAGCAGCCGTCCGAAACGCCGGAAACAGCGGAAAAGCCGGAAAAGCAGCCGCTTCCCAAGGGCTATGAGGCGTATCTGAGCCTGTTTGATCTGGTGCGGATGCTGGCGGTCATTACGCTGGTCTTCGTATTCTTTTTCCGCCTGAACGGCGTGAGCGGCAGCTCGATGTACCCCACGCTCGTCGACAAGGACTATCTGGTGCTGGAGAGCAATTTCCTCTACCGGGACGCGAAGCAGGGCGATATCGTCGTTTTGTA
>CAKUND010000067.1 GCA_934668295.1 uncultured Oscillospiraceae bacterium | reverse complement strand
CGTTTCATGGCTTCGGGCAGTTCTGTCACAGACAAGTCAAGGCTGCCTGCCCAGACCTCATTGTAAAGCGTGTGTGTGCAGACCATCTCCGCTGCTGAAAACAGCTTGTGCAGACGAGCATATCAGGCGCAGGCATCCAAAGACCACTTGTGTTCTTTGGCCTGTTCCATTATCCAGCGAATGAAGCGAGTATAACGAGTGTTTTGCGCCGGAGATCTATTTCCGCCTGCATGCGTTCCAGAGTCAGATCATCGGCGACGACGGCAGACCGGCATTCGATAATCCGCAGACGCTCAAGGCCTATATCAACTTCCGGCGTACCATTCATCTGGCAAAGCCGGATTATCTGCAGGCAACGGATGTGTCGATCGTCGATGATTTTCTGCGCGGGGATACGGCCATGCTGATCACCTACCCCGCATTTCTGACCAATTCGACCGATCTTCGCAGAAGCAGTACCTCGATCGGATGCAGTCTGGTACCGGGCAGACGCCCGCTGCTCGGCGGATGGAGCTTCGGCGTCAGCCGTCAGAGCGCGCAGCGCGAGCAGGCGCTTGCCTTTCTGCGCTGGACCTGCGACGAGGGCATCAGCAACTACTTTACGATCATGGGCGGCCAGACGGCCATTTCCAATACCTATACAAATGACGAGATGGTCAAGCTCTATCCGTGGCTGCCGCTCTATTTTAAGACCTACCCCAACACGCAGCCGCAGTACCAGCTCTCCTTCCCTGACGGACGGCCGATCCCGAGCAAGCAGATCGACGACGTGCTGTGCAAATGGGCCTATAAATGCCTTATCTACAACATGGATATCTCCGCCGCCATCGCCGCAACCAATCAGGAGCTCACGGAGCTGCTGACATAGCGGATGGTGCGCAAAACAGGCCAGCAGCGCGAAGCTGCCGGCCTGTTTTATATTTACCAGTGTTCCGTTTTTATTTTCTGACCGCGCGTCTTGCTTCGCGGTCCGCTTCTGTGATGGAGCGGATGACACGGCACGGATTGCCTGCCGCGACGACATGATCCGGGATATCGTGAACAACGACGCTGCCCGCGCCGATGACGACATCGCTGCCGATCGTCACGCCCGGCGCGACGCAGCAGTGTCCGCCGAACCAGACGTTGCTGCCGACCGTGATGGGAAACGCGTATTCCAGCATCTGATTCCGCAGGTCGGTGTCGATGGGATGGTGCGCGGTATAAAAACCGCAGCACGGGCCGATGAACACATTATCGCCGAAGGTGATCTTACCGGGATCCAGAAAGACGCAGTTGTGATTGATGAACAGATTGTCTCCGGCCTCGATGTTGTAGCCGAAGCTGATGTAAATATTCTGCTCTGCGCGGACGTTTTTCCCGACCCTGTGCAGGATCTTACGGAGGATGGCCTCGCGTCCTGCAAGGTCGGACGGCTTCATCTGATTGAATTCGTGGCACAGATCGAGGCAGCGGAGATTGTCCTCATCCCGGCCGGGAAACGTTGTATCATACAGCAGCCCGAGCTGGCATTTTTCTCGTTCGGTCATATTACGTCACGATCTCAAACTGCTGCTCCGGCGTCAGGTCGACGACCGTGCAGTCGTTTGCGTAGGTGCACTCCGGCAGGATGATAATCGCGGCCAGCTCCTCCGTCTGCGCCGGGAGCGGCGCGAGGTGCCAGATGGCAGCGTTCAGCTTGACGAGCGTGTGCTTCGGCACAAGGAACGCCTGCGCAAGCTCCGTGACCGGCGTACCGGCGGAGGCAGGCGCGCAGTGCAGGATCATGTTGTCGTTCATCGGCAGGATCATTTCCCATGTGGTCGTATGGTATTCCTGCTGGGTCACGATCATGCGCTCGGGCTTTTTGACCAGGATCGGCGAGAAGCCGACGCGGTGCTGGCTGTCGGCGCTGATCCGATCCGGGAAAAAGCGGTGCAGCTCGCCGCAAAGGGCATAGCCCTGCGGCTGCTCCATGGGATAAAACTGACCGAACGGCGCAAAGGCCTCATGCGTCAGGGGCTGGATGTGTACGGTTCGCATAGTGCGTCCTCCTTATAGCGTTTTTTATGATAACGGACCGGTCTCATCCGGTCATTTTTTTATTTCCCCGGCTTTTTATGGCCTGCAGCGCTCACACGGACGCAGCTCCGGGGACGGAGGCAGGCTCCGCGCTTTTATCTGCGTCTGTGGATACACGGATCTGCTCGATATGGTGATTTGCAACTCTTGTGATCGTTACGTGCAGCATTTCAACGTCAAACGCCGCGCCGGTCTCGGGAAGCCGCCCGAACTGTTCCATGACCCAGCCGCTGACGGAGGCCATATCCGAGTCGGATTTCAGGCCGAAGTAATCTGCGAAGTCATCAAAGCTCATCTCGGCGTCGACCAGATAGGAGTCTGCCGAGACCTTGCTGATCGGCGTTTCCTCCTCGTCATGCTCATCCCAGATCTCGCCGACCAGCTCCTCCAGAATGTCCTCCATCGTGACGATGCCGCAGGTGCCGCCGTATTCGTCGACCACAACGGCTACATGGGTCTTGGCCTGCTGGAGCTTTTTGAGCAGCAGGCTGATGGACTCCATCTCCAGCGCGTAGACCGGCGGCAGAATGATGTCCCGAAGCGGCTTTTCCGTCACGCCGCAGCCGACATAAAAGTCCTTTTGGTGGATGGTGCCGAGAATGTTGTCAATGGAATCCTGATAGATGAGCAGTCTTGAATATTTCGTCTCGGTAAACAGCGCAGCGACCTCCTCCTTCGTGGCCGTAATCGGGAGCGCGGCCAGATCGGTGCGGTGGATCAGGATATCCTCCGCGCGCTGTTCGGAAAAGTCGATCGCGTTTTTGAGAAGCTCGCCCTCGTTTTTATCGATGCTGCCGTCCTGCTGCACCTCGTCGACGAGCATGAGCAGCTCCTCCTGCGACATTTTATTGTCGGAGCTGAGACGGAAAATCTTCGCAAGCAGCTTCTTCCAGAGAGAAAAAATTGCGTTCAGCGGCGTGAAGATCCAAATAAGGACTTGCAGCATCGGCGCAGACAGCATGGCCCATTGTTCGGCGCAGTCCTTTGCAATGCTTTTGGGAGAAATTTCACCGAAAATCAGCACAACGACGGTGACAACGACGGTCGAGATCGTGGCGCCGGCGTCGCCGTAGTGCTTGACAAACAGGACGGTGCCGATAGAAGCTGCGGCGATATTCACAATGTTGTTGCCGATCAGAATGGTAGACAGCAGCCGGTCGTAGCGTTCAAGCAGCTTGCAGGCCCGCGCCGCTTTTTTATTTCCTTTCTCCGCAAGGGTTTTGAGTCTCGTTGTATTTGCGGAGGAAAAGGCTGTTTCTGTCGCTGAAAAATAGGCAGAGAGTATCAGGCAGACCGCCATAATCATCAGGCATGTGGTGGTAGACAATGTACGTAAGCTCCTTTTCTGTCATCTATAAGATTTGTGATATTCATGTAAACCGATGCGCCCCTGAGGACGCAAAAAAGCACGTCCGCCCTGCATCTAGCAGCGCAGATATGCTTCCAAAAACAGATGACAGATCAAATACGTACTATGACAATCGCTGCCGTCAGAATCCATTTGCTTCATTCCTTTCCCATAAAATCAGATTTATTATAGCAAAAAAAACGATTTCGTCAAGAAGCAAACCGGATCCTTTGCGCACAAACCGTATCCTTTGCGCACAGCGTATGGTACAGCCTCAGAGTATCGCCTGATTCGAGGCCTCGTCCTCCAGGACTGCCTGCAGAAGCTGCAGATAACGCGCAATCTCTGCGTTCTGCTTTCCGCCGCGGCGGGTAATGCAGTACAGGCGCATGGTCTGCTCCGGGATGGGGACGCATTCGAGCCGGTAGCGCTCGCGGATCGCCTGCGGCAGACGGCAGCCGATAGAAAACGCATCTGTCGTCCCGACGATCCGGCAGCGCGTATCGCGCTCGTCCACCACGATCCGATAGCTGCAGCAGATCTGATCCGCCGTGCTGATGGTCGTATATCCGTCGGTGCGCGTAGGGAGCTTCTGGTATTCTACGTAGGGATACGCCTCCAGCAGCCGGTAATCAAATGTTTCGGCATGCGGCGGCAGCTTCTGAAGCAGCGGATGGTTGCAGCGCAGATTCAGACAGGCCGGAACCTGATGGAGAAAATGCAGCTCCAGATTCTGATTCTGCACGCTCTGCTCGGCGGCAGGCACGCCTGCGGGCACGACGGCCATGCCGCCGTCGGCATCGGCACGGCCATGCTGCTGCGCGAGCTGCGCGGGCAGCTCCACGGCACAGTCCGGCTGATCTTCCAGCCCGCGGAGGAGGGCGTTCGCGGCGCGGGCTCTGTTGTTGCCGCGGGGCATCTGGACGGTGCGGACTATGCGCTTGCCGCGCACGTGTTTCCCGCGGGAAAGGCCGCAGGGCTGGTCGACATCGGCGTTCTGAAAGAAAACGGTCAGGGCGGGCTTGCCACCTCCAAGCTGGACGTGACGTTCCGTGGCCGCTCCGCCCATGCGGGGATCGCCCCGCAGGAGGGCCGCAACGCGCTGCTCGCCGCGGCGACCGCCGTTTTGAATCTGCACGCCATCCCCCGTTTCGGCAGCACGCCGACGCAGCTGAATGTCGGCACGCTCCATGCAGGCACGGGCCGCAACGTCATCTGTGAAACGGCAAAGCTGGAGCTGGAGGTACGCGGACAGACGACAGAGGCAAACGAGTATATGCTCCGCCGTGCGCAGCAGATCGTAAAATCCGCAGCCGAGATGCAGGACTGCACGGTCGAGACGCAGGCTATGGGCCATGCAGCCGCTCTGACGTGCGACTGGACGCTTTCCGAACGGGTCGAGCGCGTCTGTAAAGAGACGCTCGGACTGCGCGTGATGCGCGTTGGTTCGCTCGGCGGTGGCAGCGAGGATTTCTCCTGTATGGCACAGCGTGTACAGCAGCAGAGCGGACAGGCCGCATACGTCGGACTGCTCTGCGCCTGCCCGGCCGCAAACCACAACGACCACTTTGATTTTGACGAACAGGCGCTGGCAAATGGCGCGGCCATGTTTACGGCCGTTACCGCTTCCCTGCTTGCCTGATCCCCCAACAAACTCCGGCGCAGCAGGCGCCGCGCCGGTTTTTCAGGAGGCTATGATGTTTGATCTTTTGATTCAGAATGCGCAGGTGCTTGACGGCACAGGCGCACCCGGATTTACGGCGGATGCCGCTGTAAAGGGCGGAAAAATCGCCGCTGTCGGAAAGCTCTCCGGCGAAGCGGCCGAAACGGTCGACGGGACCGGGCTGACGCTTGCGCCGGGCTTTATCGACGTGCACGGACACTCGGACCTGTTTATGGCGCTCGATCCTGCACGGGCAAGCAAGCTTCTGCAGGGCGTGACGACGGAGCTCTGCGGACAGTGCGGGCTCGGGTCCGCGCCGGTCTCAGAGCAGAATTTCCCGCTTTATCGGAAATACCTGTCCCAGCAGGGCGTACCCATGTATCCGGACAATCAGGACTTTACCAGCTTTTCCGCTTATCTGGAGCGCATGGAAAAGACGAAGGCGGGCATCCATCTTGCGTATTTTATTCCGCACGGAACGGTGCGGATGGCCGTTATGGGTTTCTCCCCTGCCGCGCCGGACAAACCGCAGCTGGAGCAGATGACCGCGCTGGTCGAGGACGCCATGCAGGCTGGCGCGCTGGGTCTGTCCACCGGTCTTGCCTACGCACCGGGGCGCTTTGCAGCGACAGATGAGCTGGCTGCGCTGACGGTGCCGGTCGGGCGGCACGGAGGCGTCTATACCTCGCATCTGCGCGATCAGGGCGACCAGCTGGAGCAGAGCGTTCAGGAGGCGATCGACATTGCGCGCCGCGGCGGCGCCCGTGTTAACGTATCGCACCACAAGGCCGTCGGTGAGCAGAACTTTGGAAAGGTCCGGGAAACGACCCGGATGCTGCACGAAGCTGGTATTCCGGCTTCGCACGATGTGTACCCCTATGCGGCAAGCTCCACCATGCTGATCTCTACGCTGCCGATGGAATTTGCGCAGCTGGAGCCGCAGGCGCTTCTGCGGGCGCTGACGGAAAAGGACGCGCTTGCGCGGCTGGCTTCCCTGCTTCTGCTGGGTTCGTCTGCGCAGTCCGCAGACGCAGCTGAAGCCTGCGGGCTTGACCGTCTGCTGATCTCCAACGCGACTAAAACACCGGAAGCGACCGGTAAGACCATTGCCCAGCTGGCGCAGGCACGCGGCATTTCCGCATTTGAGGCATATACGGCGCTGCTGCTGGAAAACGAGCTGGGCGTGCAGTACATCAAGTTCGGCATGAGCGAGGCGGATGTCTCCTATCTGATGTCGGATCCGCTGTGCATGTTCGGCAGCGACGCATTGTATGTCCCGGGGCTGAAAATGACGCATCCGCGCTCGATCGGCACGTTCCCGTGCATCCTGCGGCGTGCTGTGCGTGAGGAACGGAGCATTTCGCTGGCTGAGGCTGTACGGAAGCTGACAAGTCTTCCGGCTGAGGTTTATGGGCTCAGGGGAAAAGGTTTGATCCGACCCGGTATGGACGCAGATCTTGTTCTGTTCGATGCGGAACGGATCACAGACCATGCCACCTATGCGGAGCCGCTGCTTCCCAATGAGGGGATCTGCCGCGTCTACGTTGACGGCGTCTGTGCGGTTCGCGACGATCAGTATACCGGCGCAATGGCGGGAACGCTGCTCCGCCGCAGCCGCTGAGATCCAGATGAAGGAAATCGGGCTGAATTCCTCAGCCTGATTTTTTTACGTATGCACACAAGCCGGAGCTGACTTTGATTGGGTTTTCGACCACGATCTGCCCGGAATTCTGGGATCGGGAATATACGCAGAAATACGCCCATCTCTGGCGGACAGGAACGCCGGATACAGCAGAGGAAAACGCCATTTGTGAAAATGGCATCTGGGTGCCGGTCTGCAGACTGCCGCAGAGCAGAGAAAGCGGAACGGAGACCGCCCCTGCCGCAACGCCGATCAGCAGGGAGCATTGAACCATGGCGATGTGGAATCCATGGCGCGGGTGCAAACGGTGCAGCGAGGGCTGCGCGCATTGCTACATTCATAAGGGCGATGCAAAAAGAGGGGTCGACACGAGTCTGATCGTCCGGACGAAGGACTTTGACAAGCCGGTCGTACAGATGAAAAAGGGCGGCTATCGAATGAAGCCGGGGCTTGTATATCTGGGCTTTTCGACTGATTTTCTCATAGAAGAAGCCGATCCGTGGCGCAGCGCGTGCTGGCAGATGATAAGAGAGCGGCAGGACTGCACATTTCTCTTTCTGACTAAGCGCATTGAGCGCTTCCCGCAGTGCATGCCGGAGGATTGCGCGGACGGATACGAGAATGTTGTGGTATGCTGTACGATCGAGAATCAGCGAAACGCAGACAAAAAGCTGCCTATTTTCAGCGCACTCCCCATCCGGCACAAATGTATCACCGCGCAGCCGCTTTTAGAGCGCGTGGAGCTGGAGCCGTATCTGGACGGTGTGGAGCTGGTCGTCGCCGGCGGAGAGTCGGACAGGGATGCGCGGCAGCTTGACTATGCGTGGGTGCTTGATCTCCGGGAGCAGTGCATCCGAAAGCAGGTCAATTTTGAGTTCCGCCAATGCGGCACGCACTTTATAAAGGACGGCAGGCAGTATAAGCTGCAAACGAGGGATCTGTGCAGGCAGGCGCGTCTGGCCGGGATCAACTACAGGTCTGAGACGAAGCCGATTGCGTGGAACAGAGCAGATCGTTCGTCTGCTTTGTAGCAGCAGACGTTGCTTTTGCCCGCAGCACGCAAAACCCCCGGCAGTCGCTTTGGCGGCTGCCGGGGGTGGCGTATATTTGCGGTTATCGCGTCAGGACTGTGCCTGCCATGCTGCCGGTGAAGCTTCCGTTCAGGACGGCGGGCCGGCCGCCGACAAAGACGGTGTCCATGCCGGCTGAGAATTGGGCGGGGTCAGAATAGGTCGCACAGGTATGGACGGCGGAAAGGTCGAAAATGTTCAGGTCCGCGTCCATGCCGGGGGCGAGAACGCCCTTTGTTTTCAGGCCCATGACCTGTGCGGCACGGCCCGTGCATTTGTGTACGGCCGCTTCGATGGAAAGCACCTGCTTTTCGCGGACAAAGTGCTCCAGGAGCGTCGTGTAGGTGCCGTAGACGCGCGGATGGAGCATGCCGGTGGTGGGATAGGTACTGTCGGAGATCACGCAGCTGTGCGCGTCGCGCAGGATATCACAGATATCATCCTCAGCAGCAATGAAATCGATCATGGTCACATCGCAGTGCGCGGCCTGCAGCAGATCGAACAGCGCGGTAAAGGGATCCTTCCCCTGCTGCTGCGCGATGGCGGCGAGGCTCTGCCCCTCGTACTGCCGCAGCTCCTCCCGCGAGATACTAGAGGCGACGATGTTTTCAAAGCCGACGAGAAGTGAGATATTTTCAAAGTCGCTGCCGGTCAGCATGCGCGCCTTGAGTGCTTCGCGGAACGCGGGATCGGACAGGTTTTCAGTCAGCGCTTCCAGACCGCCCTTCTGGCTCTCCGGCGGAAGAACGTGGACGAGCTGGGTCGAGCCGGCGGTATAGGGATAGACGTCGCAGGCGATCTCGATGCCCTCCTGCCGGGCATCACGCATCAGACGGAGCATTTCCGGGGTGCAGCGGCGCCAGTTGGCCTTTCCGATGGATTTGAGATGGCTGACCTCGACTGGGGTATGCAGGGCCTTTGCGACGGCGATCATCTCACGGAGCGCGTCGACTACGCCGCTGCCCTCCTGCCGCATATGGACGGTGATGGGAATGCCGGAATTTTTGAGCGGCTGAAGCGCTTCGATGAGCGTTTCGGTCGAATAGAAGCAGTCCGGCGCGTAGCCAAGGCCCAGCGAAACGCCGAGCGCGCCTGCGGCAAGCTCCTGCTCAATGAGGCGGTGGATCTCGGCCATCTGGGCCGCGTCAAGCTCGGGCGTGCCGAAGCCTGCCGCGCAGGCGCGGATGGTGCCGCTGCCCGCAAGCATGGCCGTATGGATGGGGCTGGACGTATTTCTGGCGTCGCGCAGATAGGCCGCGAGGCCAGAAAAGTCAACGTTCTCCGGCAGCGTGCCGGTAACGGGCGTCAGATAGGCCTCGATCTCCTTTTTGTATGTACCGGCGCAGGGCGTGACGGACAGGCCGCAGTTTCCGTTGACGACAGTGGTCAGGCCCTGCTTCAGCTCGAGCTCGCCGAAGTGCGGGCGGAAAATCGCTGCGTCGGCGTGGCGGTGGATGTCGATGAAGCCCGGTGTGACATACTTCCCTGCCGCGTCGATCACCGTCCCGGCGGAAGCATCCTTCAGGCTGCCGACTGCGGCGATTTTCCCGTTCTGGATAGCGAGGTCAGCATGTACGGCCGGAGCGCCGGTGCCGTCGATGAGCTGTCCGTTTTGAATCAGATAATCAAACATGTTTTATTTTCCTTTGTATAGCCGCAGAGCGCAGGACCGGTTTCCCGGCCCTGCGCTTTGCTGTTTTATTTTACGGGCTTGACGTGCCAGATGTCTTCGGCATACTGGCGGATGGTGCGGTCAGAGGAGAATTTGCCTGCGGAGGCGACATTCATGAGGCACTTGCGGCCAAAGGCAATGCGGTCGCAGTATTCATGATTCACGCGCAGACGGGCTTTTTTATAGCTGTCGAAGTCGTAGAAGATGAAATACTGATCCGGCTTGTGCCAGCTTGCGCCTTTGAGCAGAGACGTATAGAGCTCGTGCTGCTCTTCATCGGTGGGAACAGTCCCGTCGATCAGGGTGTCGACGGCGCGGCGGAGGTTCGGGTTGGCCTCGTAGAAGCTGCGGGCGTTGTAGCTGGGCTTCACCATGTTGATCTCCTCGACGGTCGCGCCGAAGATATACTCGTTCTCGCTGCCTGCCTGCTCCGCGATCTCGACGTTTGCGCCGTCGAGCGTGCCGAGCGTCACAGCGCCGTTCAGCATGAGCTTCATGTTGCCCGTGCCGGACGCCTCCGTACCGGCCGGAGAGATCTGCTCGGAAATATCAGCGGCGGGGATGATATGCTCGGCATAGGAGCAGTTATAGTTCTGCACGAAGACGACCTTCATCACGCCATCCATGGCGGGATCATTGTTGACGAGGTCGGCTACGCGATTTATATAATGAATGATTGCTTTTGCGCGGCGATACCCCGGCGCGGCTTTGGCGCCGAAGATAAAGGCGGTGGGGGTGAAGTCCTTGATGCTGCCGTCCTTGATGGACAGATACAGATCCATGATGCTCAGGGCGTTGAGCAGCTGGCGCTTATACTCATGCAGGCGCTTGACCTGCACGTCGAAGATGAACGACGGATCGAGCGCGACGCCCTCATGCTCCTCGATCACGCGGCAGAGCTGGCGCTTCTTTTCCAGCTTGATAGCGTTGAACTGCTTGATGGTCATCTCGTCGATGCCGGCCTTCAGCGCCTCCAGCTGGTCGAGATTTTTCAGATATCCTGCGCCGACCTTGCTGTCGAGCAGACCGCACAGCTCCGGATTGGACAGGCCCAGCCAGCGGCGGGGCGTGATGCCATTGGTCTTGTTCTGGAAGCGGTCGGGATAGACGGCGTACCAGTCCTTGAACAGATCGTCCTTCAGGATCTGGGAGTGGATCTCCGCGACGCCATTGACGGCGGTGGACATATAGACGGACAGATTCGCCATGTGCGCCTGCCCATCCTTGACGATAAAGAGCTTCGAATG
>CAKUND010000066.1 GCA_934668295.1 uncultured Oscillospiraceae bacterium | reverse complement strand
GTTCCCGCGCCGAGTCCGTCGGCCCGTTTCCACATTATATCATAGTTATTCCGGATTTGCATTACCCGATCGCCGGTCCGGAAGGAAAAATCTCCGTGTTTTTTTTCTTTTTTGCCCTCCGCGGGCGGATTCAGCACGGCCTGCAGCGCAAGATTCAGCGCTTTCGTGCCCGTCTCGTGCTTGCGGCTGGGACTGAGCACCTGAATGTCGGACGGCTGAATGCCCATGTTTTTCGGCAGCCGCGTCTGGCACAGCTCCTGTATGGTCTTCACGGCAGCTGCCGGATCGCGGCGGCGCAGGAAGAAAAAGTCCCGGTCGGTCGCCGTGAGCACGGGCAGCTCGCCCTGATTGACGGCGTGGGCGTTCATGACGATGAGGCTTCTCTGCGCCTGCCGGAAAATCTCGGTCAGGCGGACGGTCTGCACCACGCCGCTGCGGATGAGATCGGAAAACACATTCCCCGCGCCGACTGGCGGCAGCTGATCCGGGTCGCCGACCAGAAGCAGGCGGCAGCCGGGCTTCAGCGCCTTCAGAAGCGACGCCATGAGCTGCAGGTCTACCATCGACGTCTCATCCACGATCATCGCGTCGCAGGCAAGCGGCGCGTCCTCGTCGTGGAAAAAGGCCATGCGGCCGGTCGCCTCGTCGAACTGCGCCTCTAAAAGCCGGTGGATGGTCGAGGCCTCGCGGCCCGTCACCTCAGAAAGCCGCTTCGCGGCCCGGCCCGTCGGGGCAGCCAGCTGCGTCTTGAGCTTCAGCGCGTCAAACAGCCGCAGAATGCCGGACATGACCGTCGTCTTGCCCGTGCCGGGGCCGCCCGTCACGATCAGAAGCTGCCGGGAGGCCGCCGCGCGGATGGCGCCGCGCTGCTCCGGCGCGTAATCGATCCCCTGCCGCTCCTCGATCTCCGCGACCAGATCGTCAATTCGGCCGGGCTCGGGGTATTCGCCGTCCGCCATGGACAAAATTCTCCGGCAGACATAGACTTCCGCCTCGTAAAGCTCCGGCAGGTAGCAGGCCGTAAGGCCCGCGACCTGGCTCAGCTCCATTCTCCCCTGCTCCTGCAGGCGGAGCATGCCGGCGTCGATCGTCTCGCCGTCCAGCTCGAGCAGCGCGCATGTCGCCGCGCGGAGCTTGTCCTGCGGGATAAACGTATGGCCCGCGCCGAGGTTATAGGATAATTCAAATAAAATGCCGGCCTCCACGCGCCGCTCATCGTCGGCACTGACGCCGAGGGCGATGGCAAAGGCATCGACCTGCGAGAAATCTGCACGGTAATACTCGTCTGTCAGCAGATACGGATCGTCGCGCAGCGCCTCCTGCGCAAGCTCGCCGTAGGCGCGGTAGAGCCGCACGGCAAGCTGGGCGGGCAGGTGGTAGATGGTCAGAAATTCAATGAGGCGGCGGATGCCGGATTGCTTCTGAAAGCTCTCGGACATCTCCTGCGCCTTTTTTTCGCTGATGCCGGGGATCTGCGTCAGCTGCATGGGATCCTGCTCCAGCACGGTCAGACTCTGTTCTCCAAAGCGGGAGACGATCTTTTCCGCCATCCTTGGCCCAATGCCCTTGACGGCGCGGGAGGATAAAAACGCAAGGATCTCGCTCGCCGTCTCCGGCATGAGGCGCTCTAAAAATTCCGCCTCGAACTGTTGGCCGAACGACTGGTGGCGCGTCCATTTTCCGACGATGGCCAGCCGCTCGCCCACGACGCACATGGGAATGGTGCCAACGACAGTGACAGACTCTCCCTGCTCCGTGCGGATCTTCAGTACGCAGTAGCCGTTTTCCGGGTTCTGATAAATGACCGCAAGAACGGTCCCCTGTATCATTTGCGATTCCTGTTCCATGCTTTTTACTCCCGACATGCCGCGCAGGGGCGGTATTCCACGCAGGCATACTGCGCAGCCAGACGCTCTGCCAGCGCCGCGGTCTCCGGCGCTTCTTCGCCGCCCGCCAAGATCAGCCGCCCGCCCGAAAGGCCGCTTTCGCGTGACCAGACGAACGCCCGCACCTGCCGCTCGAGCTGCGGCTCAGACGCGGACAGGCGGTAGATCGTGACGGCCTCACGCCTCGGCGGCAGGACGCACCAGCCCAGAAGCGCCCATACAATGAAAAGCAGCCCGGCAGACGCCAGCACCGCACATACGATCATCCAGATCATCCCGCATCCCTCCGCGCTATTCTATGCGGCAGGACGCGGATCTGTGTTTATTTTACTATAAAACGGGCACGTTTTCCAGAGCAATTGTAAAAAAAGCGCCCGGCAAACGCCGGACGCACGGCAAAACACTCACAGCGGCAGGAACGAGAACGCCCAGGTCAGCACCGGTGCAAACAGCACGGCGGGCAGCAGATCGGCGGTCTTGATCTTCGTGAGGTGCAGCATATTGAGCCCGATGGCAAGGATCATCACAGAGCCGCAGCACGTGATCTCCGCGATGGCCGCATCGGACAGCAGCGGCGCGATCACGTGCGCCAGAAGGGCAAGCAACCCCTGATACACGAACACGGGCACGGAGGAAAACAGCACGCCCAGCCCCAGCGAGACGGACAGCATACAAGACGAAATGCCGTCGAGCAGGGATTTTGTAAACAGCAGCTCGTAGTCCTGCTTCAGCCCGGCGTTGAAGCTGCCGAGGATCGCCATGGCCCCCACGCAGAACAGCAGCGACGCCGTCACAAAGCCCTCTGCAATAGGGGTGCTTTTCCCGCCCCGCCGAAACCGGCGCTCAAGGCGCTGGCCAAGGCGTTCAATGCGGCCGTCAAGATCCAGAAGCGTCCCCACAGCGGTACCGAGCACCATCGAGACGATCAGAACGAGCGTGTTCTGCCCCTTCAGCATCCCGCTGACGCCGATGCAGATCACGCACAGCGCGATGGCAGTCATGATCGCGTTCGTGATCCGTTCCGGTATTCCCTTCTTTGCCAGCAGCCCGCCGAAGCCGCCGGCGAGAATGGCAAGCGCGTTGACAAGAACCCCAAGCATGGATACGGCCTCTTTTCCGAAAAATATATTGTATCGTATCACACCTGCGCCGAAGAAGAAAGAGATTTCTCGCAAAGTGGAGGAAAAACGCGAAAAATGAGGGAAAATTCCGGTCAAATCAGGGATGATCTTCCAAAAAAGGTAGAAATCCAGAGTAAAATGTAGTATAATCATTTTATCTTGATTGACAGCGCCCGCTTTTTTGCGGGTGATTGGGAGTGCATATGAAACTACGCAGAACAAAGCGAATGCCCGCCGCGGCGAAGCGGAAGCTGCGCGCGAAGCGGCTTGCGCAGGCGAAGCGGTTTTTGCGCGAGCATACATGGGGCGTGATGATCACGGTCCTGATCCTGATCGCGCTGATCCTGTTCGTCTGCGTGATTGCCGGAGCCTCGCCCAGGACGCCCGCCGAGCCGGAGACGGCGCAGGACGAGACGCCGCGCTACGAGTCGGGCTTTATCTGCGCCATCACGACGCAGGTGCCGTATTACACCGAGGAGCTGTCCGAGGCCGGGACGGTCGCCCGCGGCATGCAGATCACGTATTCGACCGACAAGTCCGTCGAGCGCGACGGCGTGCGGTATTACCTGACCTATTTTTCCACGCTTGACTGCGGCTATGTCTCGGAGGACAATCTGACGCAGGACCCGAACGCCGTGATCGCCGAGAAGGTCGTCTATGTCCGCACGCCGCAGAATCTGCGCCCGGGCAAGGATTCGCTCGAGCTGGGGACGCTGGTCGAAAAGGGAGCAGAGCTGCAGGTCCTGAGCTACGAGGGCACGACCGACGGCATCGTCGATCTGTATCAGGTGTCCTATCAGGGCCAGACGGGCTACATCAGCGGTCAGTACGTCTCAACGACGCTGGAGGAGGCCAACGACGTCTATGACCGCTTCGGCGTCTATGCCATCCACGCCGGACGCGGCGACAAATGGGGCGGCGGCGACGCGGAAAGCCTCGACTATTTCCCTCGCACCAAGGCCAATTTTGCAGACAACAAAATGCCGAACCCCTGCTACGCCATCTATCTGACGTGCGACCCGGCGATCCTGAAGGACATCGACAAGTATATCGAATACGCAAAGTCCACGAAGATCAATGCCTTCGTCGTCAACATCATGGACGGTACGTCCATCGGCTACGATTCGCCGGTGTATGAGGAATATTCCCCCACAGCGTATCAGTACGCGAACAATACCGTCGCAGAATATCAGGAGGTCATCCGGAAGATCAAGGACGCGGGCTTCTACGCCATCGGCCGTCTGACGACCTTCAATGACTCCTTCTTCTGCCAGGATCACCCCGAATACGCCATCGCAGACGGCTCCGGCGATCCGCTGTACGTCGCAGCCAGCTACTGGCCGAGCGCCTTCTGCCGCTACGTGTGGGAGTATAAGGTCGCGCTGGCCATCGACGCGGTCGAGACCATGGGCTTCGACGAGATCCAGTTCGACTACGTCCGCTTCCCGGACAACACCGACAAATATGAGGCCTCGGGTGATATCGACTTCCGCAATGAATACGGTGAGACAAAGGCGCAGGCCATCCAGCGCTTTTTGATGTACGCTACGGATATCCTGCACGAATACGGCGTGTATGTCGGCGCGGACGTTTTCGGCGAGACGAGCGGCAACTATGTCACGGCCTACGGCCAGTACTGGCCAGCCATCAGCAACGTCGTCGACGTGATCTCCGGCATGCCGTACCCCGACCATTTTGCCCGCAACGGGACCTACCGCCCGTGGGAGCATCCGTATGAGACGCTGCTCGACTGGGCCGAGTCCGCTGCCAAGCGGCAGGCTGAAACGCCCACGCCCGCGCTTGACCGCACCTGGATTCAGGCCTATAACGCCATCCAGCCGCCCTATAACGAATACAGTGTGCAGGAGATCGGCGACGAGATCCGCGCCTTGAAGGAGGAGGGCCTTACCGGCGGCTTCATGGCCTGGAACGCCACCTGCAGCCTCGCCAAGCTTGAGGAGCTGCGCCCGCTGTACGAAGCACTGGAATAAACCTCACACTACATACAAACGCGGCGCCCCTTTTAGAAAGGGGCGCCGCGTTTGTTCCATGCGGAAAACCAGTAACCAGCGAACATCGTTGGCAGGGGCGGGGCTCTGCGTAAGCCTGACGTGTTTAAACCCAAACTGATGACATGCCCTGAAAAGGAAACCGGCGTAAAGCGCCCGGGAGGGCGCGGAAAAAACTGGTTTGCATTTTCTTTTTATTTCTGTTATGCTGTTATGTGCCGCGCTGTGTACGCGGTATTTTTTACGTGAAGGGATGGATGCGCTGTGGGCGGAAATACGCTGGATATGACAAAGGGAAGCGCATGGAAACTGATCGTGCAGTTTGCTGTGCCGGTCTTTCTCAGTCAGGTATTCCAGCAGCTTTATAATACGGCGGACGCGCTGATCGTCGGCCGGTTTCTGGGGGATGAGGCACTGGCAGCCGTCAGTGCGTCCGGCCCGCTGATCTTCCTGCTCATCAGCTTCTTTACCGGCCTCTCCATGGGCGCAGGCGTGACCATTTCGCGTTATTTTGGCGCAGGCGACTATGACCGCGTGTCCAGAGCCATCCACACCGACGTGATGCTGGGCCTGCTCAGCGGCGCCATTCTGACCGTCATGGGCGTGTGGCTGACGCCGACGTTTCTGCGCTGGATGGGCACCGCGCCGGAGGTTCTGCCGGATGCGATCGCGTACTTCCGGTATTACTTCATCGGCGTTCTGGCCGTCGTCATGTACAACATGTGCAAAAGCATCATGAACGCGCTCGGCGACAGCAAGCGCCCGCTCTACTATCTCATCATTTCGTCTCTGACCAATATCGTGCTCGATCTGCTGTTCATCGGCGCATTCCATTGGGGCGTGTGGGCAGCTGCTGTCGCTACGACGATCTCACAGGCCGTCAGCATGATCCTGTGCATGATCCACCTGATGAAAAAGGGCACGATCTATCAGCTTGAGCTTAAAAAGCTGCGTATCGACCGCGAAATGCTCGGCCAGATCATCCGCTACGGTCTGCCGTCCGGCGTGCAGAACTCCGTCATCGGTTTTGCGAATGTCATTGTTCAGTCCAACATCAATTCCTTCGGCAAGGTCGCCATGGCGGCCTACGGCGCGTATTCCAAGCTCGAGGGCTTCGCGTTCCTGCCCGTGACGAGCTTTACGATGGCCCTGACGACCTTCGTCGGGCAAAATCTTGGTGCGGGGCTGCATGACCGGGCGAAAAAGGGCTCGCGCTTCGGCATCATCGCGTCTGTCGTCATTGCGGAGATCATCGGCGTGACGATGTATCTGCTCGCGCCGCAGCTTGTCGCGCTGTTCAGCCCTACTCCGGAGGTCGTCGAGCTCGGCACGCGCCAGATGCGCACGACGGCATTCTTCTTCTGCCTGCTCGCCTTTTCCCACGCGGTTGCGGCGGTCTGCCGCGGCGCAGGCAAGGCGTTCGTGCCGATGGTCATCATGCTGCTGTTCTGGTGCGTGGTTCGTATCGCGTATATCACCATCGTCATGGGTATCGTCCACGAGATCCAGTATATCTACATGGCCTACCCCATCACATGGTCGCTCAGCTCCATCGTCTATTTCCTCTATTACCACTTCTCCGACTGGGTCCACGGCTTTGAGAAAAAGCCTGCAAAAGCATAAAGAACAGAGGCTGCCGCAAATCGCGGCAGCCTCTGTTTTTTTCTATTTCCGCGCTTCCACGGGGATATACGGCTCCTTGATGAGCATGGCGCGGTAGGCCGGGCGCATGATGCGGTTGCCGGTTGCAAGCTCCTCGAGGCGGTGCGCGCACCAGCCGGCGATGCGCGCCGTGGCAAACAGCGGCGTGTACAGATCCTCCGGAATATCCAGCATGCTGTAGATCAGGCCGGAATAGAGGTCGACGTTCGCGCACATGGGGATCGACTGGCGCTTGCGCGCCATGATCTTTTCAATGCCGCGCGTCTCGACGCGCTCCATCAGCTCCAGCTCAGGGAGCTTTCCCTTGGCGCTGGCAAGCGATGCGGCGTATTTTTTGATGACGACAGCGCGCGGGTCGGACATGGTGTAGACCGCGTGTCCGAGGCCGTAGATCTTGCCGGAGCGGTCGCCCGCCTCGCCGTCAAGAATGCGGTCCAGATACGCGTCCAATGCAGCGTCATCCGGGGCCATGCCGACGTGCTCACGGATATCGCGGAACATCTGCATGACCTTGGCGTTCGCGCCGCCGTGCAGCGGGCCCTTCAAGGAGCCGACCGCGCCCGCGATGGCGCTGTAGGTGTCGGTGCCGGACGAGGTCATGGCGCGGCAGACAAAGGTAGAGTTGTTGCTGGAATGCTCGGCATGGAGGATGAGCATGAGGTCGAGCAGATGCGCCTCCTCCGGCGTATAGACCGCATCGGGGCGGATCATGCGCAGGATGTTCTCGGCGACGGACAGCTCCGGCTCCGGATTGTGCAGGATGAGCGATTCGCCGTCAAAATAGTGCCGCTTGGCGGCAAAGGCGTTCGCCGCGATGAGCGGAAAACGCGCGATGAGGCCGATGGACTGCCGCAGGACATTCTCCAGCGCTGTGTCGTCCGCGCGGTCGTCGTAGGAATAGAGGGCGAGGACGCTGCGGGCCAGCTGGTTCATGATGTTGCGGCTGGGGGCCTTGAGGATCATGTCCTCGGTGAACCCGGCGGGCATGGTGCGTGCGCGGGCCATGACGTCGTTGAAGCGCTGCTGCTGCGCCTGCGTGGGCAAAGAGCCGAGCAGCAGCAGATACGCGACCTCCTCATAGCCGAACGTGCCGCTTTTCCGATGGGCCTCGACAATATCCTCGACGCTGATGCCGCGGTAATAGAGCTTGCCGGGCATGGGGACGCGCTCACCGTCCATCATATAATAGCCCTGTACGCTGCCGACCTTGCTGACGCCGATCAGGACGCCCGTGCCGTCCGCGTTGCGCAGACCGCGCTTGATGCTCTGGTCTTCAAAATACTGCGCAGGGATGGCGTACTGCTGCGCGATGTTTTCACTCAGATGGGCAATATCGGTTTCCAGACGCTCTGCTGCCATGGATCAGGACCTCCTGCGGATTTGTTATCTGTATTGTATGGGATTTCAAAGCAAAATGCAAGAGAATAAATTCGATTATGCAGAATTTTTTCTGAATTTCTTAAATTTTGCGTCTTGTACGCAGTTTCATGCAAGCGCAGTCAAAAAAGCATTCACGTTTTACGCCTGCTTCATCGCCGGCATCCAGCGGAAGCACTTGTAATAGATCACGAACAGCACAGACGTCGTGATCCACGTTGCGGGATAGCACAGGGCGATGGTCCAGTTGCTCAAATGCGGGAACGTCACGAAAAACAGCAGCGCCAGCCGAAGCAAACATGTGCCGAACAGCGTCAGGACTGTCGGCATGACGCTTCGCCCGCAGCCGCGCATGGCGGAGGAAAGCACCTCCACGCAGCAGAACGTCGGATAGAAGAAGGCCAGCATGGTGATGATCCGGCTGCCCTCGGCCATGACGTTCGCGTCGTCGGTAAAGAACTGCACAGTCAGCCCGCGCGTCAGGAACATCAGGACGCTGAACAGCGCAGAAAAGCCGACGTGCATCCGCATGCCGGTACGGATGACGGAATAAATGCGGTCGATCTGCCGCGCGCCGTAGTTCTGCCCGGCAAAGGTCATGACGGTGATGCCGATGGCATTGGAGATTGGCCAGTAAAACCCATCGAGCTTCCAGTAGATCGACCAGGCCGCCGCCGTATCCGTGCCGAGCAGGTTGATGGCCTTCTGGATGATGACGTTCGCGACGCTGTACATGATGGTGGCAAGCCCCGCAGGCAGGCCGATGGCCGTCATGCGGCGCAGAAGCGCGCCGTCAGCGCGCAGCTCCGACACATGCAGGCGGCAGTCGCCCGGAATGCGCAGCAGCACCCAGATCACGAGACCCGCGCAGATGAGCTGCGACAGGCTGGTCGCCATGGCCGCACCCGCTGTCCCGAGGCCGAAAACGGCCACGAACAGGAGATCCAGCCCTGTGTTGGCCACTGCGCAGACAATGAGGAAATAGAGCGGCCGTTTCGAATCGCCCACCGCGCGCAGGATGCCCGCGCCCATGTTATAGACCATGGAGGGGACCATACCGGCAAAATACCACTGCAGATAGACGATGGAATCGGCCAGCGTGTCGGCGGGCGGGTCAAGCAGGACGAGGACAGGCCGGGCCATAAGAATGCCCAGCGCCGTCATGACCGCGCCGATCGCAACAGAGAATAAGATCGCCGTGTGGACGGATTTACGGACCATATCGCCCTCGCCCGCGCCGTAATGCTGCGAGACGACGACGCAGGCGCCGGAGGACAGGCCGATGAAAAAGCCCACGACCAGATTGATGATGACCAGATCGGAGCCGCCGACGGCAGCCAGCGCCGTCTTGCCGACCAGACGGCCGAGCACAACGGCGTCGACCATGGAATACAGCTGCTGGAGCAGCGACCCCAGCATGATCGGCAGGAAAAAGCGGGTCATATTTGAAAAAACAGGGCCGTGCAGCAGATCGGGCCCTTGCGAAGCGGTCTTTGTCATGCGGATAAACCTCCTGAATGCGAGTCAGCCATACTATAGTAACGGTTTTCGGCAAAAAAGCAAGAGGCCGCAGTTCTTAAATTTTTCTTGACGGCTCCGCATCCGGACGCTATAATACCCATAGACCACAGACAATCGAACACAGGGGCGCTGGGCGACCGGCTGAGATTGCGTTTTCGCATGTCCCTTAAACCTGATCCGGGTAATGCCGGCGTAGGAAGCTGCTTCGTATAAGAATTCTATCGAGACGCTGCGTACTGCACGACACCAAAATCCGGTTGTGTGCGGTACTTTTTTATTTTCGGAGGGATTTTTATGAAAAAATCCAAGCTTACCCTTCGCTGCCTGTGCGAAGCGGCGATCATGATCGCGCTGGCGCAGCTGCTCGGCTACATCAAGTTCTATGAGCTGCCGCAGGGCGGCGCGATCACGCTGTCGATGCTGCCGATCTTCCTGTTCTGCTCCCGCTGGGGCTTCGGACCGGGCATGCTGGCCTCGTTCGCGTTCAGCCTGCTGCAGCTGTTCCTTGACGGCGCATACGCGTGGGTCTGGCAGTCCATTGTCGGCGACTATATCCTCGGCTTTACCGTGCTCGGCTTCGCGGGCTTGTTCAGCAAAAAGCGCTTCGGCTTTTTCTACGGTGCGCTGCTCGGCTGCGCGCTGCGGTTCCTCTGCTCGTACATTACGGGCGTGGTTGCCTGGGGCGAATATATGCCGGACGTGTTCTTCGGCATGACCATGACGACGCCGTGGTTCTATTCCGCGCTTTATAATGGCTTCTATATGGTCACGGACTGCATCCTTGTGCTGCTGGTCGGCTGGTTCCTCTGGAAGCCGATGGGCAAGTATATCCGCGGCGATGACATCAAAAAGCTGCGCGGCGAATAACAGCGCTTCTGTAAAACCCGGCCCTTGCGGTCGGGTTTTTATGCGATAGAGGCACCAGGCTATACTGTTTTTGATATACTTGATTATCACAAATTAATTGTCATATTTTTGATATGGCAAATATGACAATTCTGATATGGAAAATTCGTGCTATTTTCCACGTCCGCGGCGCGTCGGAATGATTGACTTCCAAGGGTGTTCGTGGTAAACTTTTTTCGTAACCGATAAAACAATATCGATTACAGACATGGCGCCGAAACCGCGCACGACTGGACACGCAGCGCCGAAAATACCAGGCAACGGGATAGTTAAGGCCCCGCGCCTGCAAGGAGGATA
>CAKUND010000065.1 GCA_934668295.1 uncultured Oscillospiraceae bacterium | reverse complement strand
GCCGCCGATGAAGCCGGTGTCTGGAGTCATGCCGGTGGGTGCGGTCAGCGTGCCGGTGCCGTTCTCACTCCACTTGCTGTTCTCATCGAGCAGCGTGACGTACTCGACCTTGTCAGCCTTGTCGGTCTTTGCTGTATCCCAGAAGCCGTTTACGACCTTGTAGGTGATCTTCTTCTGGTACTTGTCGGGGATATTGTCGTGGTTGTCGTCAGCTGCGTAGGTGATCTCAACCGTCTTATCCGTCGTCACATTGCTGACAACAAACTTCTTGTCGGTGGGGATCTCCTGCTCGACATTGTCCAGCGTGATCTTATCGATGCAGTAGTTGGCGTCGGGGGAGATCGTAATGGTGAGGCTGTCACCGTAGTTGACGGTGTTTGTACCATCCTTGTCGGTGTGGCCGCTGCCAACGTTGGTCACAGTCACCTTGCGCGTATCGTTCGAGAAGCTGTACGTGTAAGTATCAGCGGAGTCCTTCGTTACCTTCTCGGGCAGTGTCGGGGCCCAGCTGCCGCCGATGAAGCCGGTGTCCGGAGTCATGCCGGTGGGTGCGGTCAGCGTGCCGGTGCCGTTCTCACTCCACTTGCCGTTCTCATCAAGCAGTGTGACGTACTCGTACTTGTCAGCAGTCTTGCCATCGCTCCAAGTGCCGTTTACGACCTTGTAGGTGACCTTCTTCTGGTACTTGTCCGGGATGTTGTCCGGGTCGTCGCCGTCCTCGCCGCCGCCCTTTTCGTCCTTCTCGTAGTAGACGTTCAGGATGTTCTTGGTGGAATCCGCATCAAGCTCTTTGGAGGTTGTGCTAGCAGCAGTATCAAGAACATAGCCCTCCGGCTTCTTGGTGGTAACATCAGCAGTGACGGAAGTTCCGATATCAGCAGAGTCGGAAACTGTGTCAAACTGCGTTCCGTCCTTGAAGTAGTTGACAGTGTAGTTGACCTTGGACTTGCTGAAGCTGTACTTGTAGGTCACATCCGCAGTGCCGGAAACAGTAGCCGGGGGAGTGGTATCCCATTTGCCGCTGGCCTGATCATAAGTGGCGTTTGCCGTCATGCCGGTAGGTGCGGTCAGCGTACCTTCACCGTTTGCATCCCACTTGTTGTCCTTGTACAGCGTGACATAGACGATCTTGTCAGCATCCGTGCCATCAGCCCAGGTACCATTCACGATCTGGAAGGTGACCTTCTTCTGGTACTTGTCCGGGATGTTGTCCGGGTCGTCGCCGTCCTCGCCGCCGCCCTTTTCGTCCTTCTCGTAGTAGACGTTCAGGATGTTCTTGGTGGAATCCGCATCAAGCTCTTTGGAGGTTGTGCTAGCAGCAGTATCAAGAACATAGCCCTCCGGCTTCTTGGTGGTAACATCAGCAGTGACGGAAGTTCCGATATCAGCAGAGTCGGAAACTGTGTCAAACTGCGTTCCGTCCTTGAAGTAGTTGACAGTGTAGTTGACCTTGGACTTGCTGAAGCTGTACTTGTAGGTCACATCCGCAGTGCCGGAAACAGTAGCCGGGGGAGTGGTATTCCATTTGCCGCTGGCCTGATCATAAGTGGCGTTTGCCTTCATGTCGGTGGGTGCGGTCAGCGTGCCGGTGCCGTCTTCGCTCCACTTGCCAGCCGCATCAAGCAGCGTGACATAGACGTCCTTCGTAGTCGTGTTATCACTCCAAGTGCCGTTTACGACAATGAAAGTGATCTTCTTCTGGTACTTGTCCGGCACACCGTCCGGGCCATCGGTGCCGTCGTTGCGGTTGCCGTGCTCGTCCTTCTCGTAGTAGACGTTCAGGACGTTCTTGGAAGAATCCTCGACGAGCTTCATCGAGGTCTTGGTCGTTCTCGAGGTGTCGACGATATAGGTGGCGTCAGGCTTATTGTTGTCGACATCTGCATTGATAACATCGCCGACATAGCCGTTCCCGCTTATCGTATCAAACGGTGCGTTGCCATCTTGATAATCCTTATAATAATTGATGGTATACGAGGTCGAGGCGGCTTTCGTCCACTTCGCGTACAGATAGATGTCCTGCTTCTGGACGGTATCCTTCTCGAAGTCCCACTTCGTGCCGTCTGTGCAGGTGTCGGTGGTGTACCAGCCGCCGAAGGTGTAGCCCTCCCGCGTGGGATCGTCCGGCTGGGTGAGCTTATTGCCGGTCTTCAGATTCTCTTGCGTATGATAGGAATTCGTATTTTCGGTGTAGTTCCAGTAATACGTCGCCGTATATGTCGCCGAATCCCCGCCGGTCTTCTCCCAGATCGCATAAAGCGTCTTGGTCTGGGTCTTGCCGTCGCTTCCGTTAAAGATGACCGGGCCGAGATTGCCGGCAGGATACGCCAGCGTTGTGGCGTTCGGATTCTCGTCCCAGCCGAGGAACTTATAATCCGTGCGCTCCGGCTGATAACGGCTTACGGGAATCTCGTAAGTGCCCGTATCCGACAGTGCAACGTTGCTCATGACCGTCGGCTGCGGAACGCCGATCTTCTCCGCGCCCGCATTGCCGTCATATGCCAGCGTGAAGCTGTAATCGCCCGTGTCCTCGGGATTATCCTCGCCCGTGTCCGGGTTATACCGCTGATAAACGAAGTTGATGCGTCCCTCGTCATAGGGAACCTCGATCGGGCCGACCGTGATCGTTTTCCAGACCTTCCATTCGTGCGCAAAGATGTCGCGGTAATAGAGGTCGATTTTATATGTATAGAACCACGTCTGGGCCGAGGATTTGTAGTACAGCGAATCGATCCAGTCCCAGTCGAAGCCGACCGCGGCCTTCCAGAACCGGTAATGCTGTCCCTCGGAATCCACATATTCCTGACCCGGCCCGGCGTCCTTTGCCTCCTGCGTCAGTCCGCCGTTCTGAATGACATAGAAGGTTTCCTGCTCGTGCAGATTGGTCAGGTCAAAGCCATAGGGCTGGTTCGCGTTCTTCTGCAAAAGATCAAAGATACCGCCCGCGCCGCGCTTGTACCAGTCAATATAAAGCGGGTCGTCATGGGGGAACTTTGCCTTGTATGCAACCTCAATCACGGAATTCTCATACCCGACCGTGATTTTGTATTTGTCTGTGCCGCTTTTTTCAATTCCTGCGTTGCCGCTGACGAGCTTGACGTCCGCTGATTCATACAGCGGTAATTGATTCATGCTCCGAGCAGTATTGATCTCAACTGTAGTGGTGGGAAGCTGATTGTATTCCTTGGTAAAGATGTTGCTCTGGTTCCAGCTCTTATCCTGGAATACCGCATTTGCGATCGTGCTGTTTTTCAGACCGTTGGTTTCCACAAGGCCGTTCGTGTTGTGCTCGCCGATCAGCTTATACCGGATCGTGACCTTCCGCGGGCCGTATACCAGATAGATTTTATAGGTGCTGCCGGAAGCTTCGATCTTGGCAATGTCAAAGCCATCCTGTACCTTGATATTCAGGTCGCTGGCCTTTGCATCCTCGCGGTTAGGGAACCGCACAGCGCCGACCTGCTTGCCGACATACTTACCTTCAACATAGAGCTCAACATCGCGCGGCTCATCCTCAATCGCAGCCTTGGATTTCTGCGTGACGCTTACCAGATACGGCTTTGTGGAGTCCTCCATCGGGACATTCAGAGGAGTAAGATATACACGGATACCGCACTCTGCCCAGGTATTATCAAGACAAGTAGAACCAATCGTTACGACACTGTCTGCGTCCTTGGTGTCGACAGCCCATCTTACTTCGCTGTCCAATTTCCATTTCTGTTTGCCATCCCACTTTTCAAGATAGAACCAATACTTGCTGGAGTTGAAGGAATGACCGACAACATTCTTCAAGTTGTGTTCATGGAGAGATTTGTCGGTTTTTCCAGTGTTTTGGACGCTTCCACCATAGATATTACGGGTATAAAGCTCCCATTTGATATCATAGTTTGCAGCAAGGTCACCCCAAATTGTATAGTTTATCGAAATTCCATCATATGACAAACCGTTCAGATTGTAATGATAGTAATATTTACCATCGCTACCGAATCCTTTGCTTGTCAATGTTTCTGCTAACGCTGTCACAGGCAACAACCCGAACAGCATAATCACAGCCAATAATAAAGAAACAATTCTCCTTTTCATTGCCAAGATCCTCTCCTTTGCGTCTTAAAACAGTTGTAATGTTGAAACGATTGGTTGAACACCCATATTATACCAAGAACAGGAAATAATTGCAATACCAGAAACCTATAAAATCTGAAAAATTTTGTATCCTGCGCGCCCCGCGCCAACGCCTTCCCCTAGGGGAAGGCGGCCCGAAAGGCCGGATGAGGGTAAGGAGCAGCTGCGAATTGCTGAAGCCCAAAGCAAAACGAAGCTGCCTGCTGACCTCTCAGTCAGCTTCGCTGACAGCTCCCCTTAAAATGGGAGCCAGGGGGGCGCTCCCCCGCGCCAGTGCGGCGGAATACAAAAAAACCCCGGCAGGGGAGGCCCTGCCGGGGGTGGAGATTTAAAAGCTGATCACGCCCAGATGCTCAAGCAAAATCTTCAGGCCGATCAGGATCAGGATGATGCCGCCCGCCAGCTCGGCCTTGGCCTTGTAGCGCAGGCCGAACAGATTGCCGATCCGGAGCCCGGCGGCGGAACAGAGGAACGTCGTCGCGCCGATGAGACAGACGGCCAGCGGCACATTGACGTCCGGCAGCAGCGCGAACGTGATGCCGACGGCCAGCGCGTCGATGCTCGTGGCCAGCGCCATCAGCAGCATCGTCTTGAACGCGAACGAGGCGTTTGTCTCGGATTCCTCTTTGGAGAAGCTCTCCTTGATCATGTTCGCGCCGATGGCGGCCAGCAGCACGAACGCGACCCAGTGGTCGAAGGCTGTGATGTACTGCTCGAACGTCGAGCCCAGAAAATAGCCGATGGTCGGCATCAAGGCCTGAAAGCCGCCGAACCACGCGCCGACGATCAAATAGTGCTTGACCTGCAGCTTTTTCGTCGAAAGCCCCTTACAGATCGACACCGCGAACGCGTCCATCGACAATCCGATGCCCAGCAGAAGGATCTCCAGGATACTCATAAGTTCAACACAGCCTTTTCAGCGAAATTTTGTTGGTATCTCATACTTCCATGGGAAAGTCAAGAAAAAAGCGCGGGTTTCCGCGCTTTTTCACAAATTCATGCGGGCCTCCGCTTCTCCCGGAACGCCTTGTGATATACAATAAAATATAACACCGCGCTCACCGGAATGGCGACGAACACGTCGAGGATCGAGTGCTGCTTGACAAACACGGTCGACATGCTGATGATCACGCCGAGCGGCAGCACGACCCACTGCAGATGTCGTTTGCACAGCGGCTCCGAATCAAGGCAGGCCAGCGTCAGCGCCGCGCAGCCGATGACGTGCATGCTCGGCAGCACGTTCGTGTTCGTGTCGGCGGCATAAATGCGCTGCAAAAGCCAGATGAAGAAATCCTGCTGGGCAAATTCCGTCGGGCGCAGCTCCTGCCCGTTCGGGAAGATCAGACAGAACAGGATCGAACCGCCGAAGCCGAGGCCGATGTATACCATGAACCGCTTGAACGCGGGCACGTCGTACCACATGAGATACAGCGTCATGGCAAACAGCAGCGGGTGCCACAGGCAGTAGGGGATGATAAAATACCGGCAGAAGGGGATCTTGTCGTCGAGCGGCAGATACGACACCCAATAGTGATCCGTCACAACGTGCTCGGCGATATAAAACAGAACAAAATATACGATCCAGATGAGAAGATACCAGTGATGGCGGCAGTTTTCAACTGTCCCGATCTTCCACTGCCTGTTTGGATGGCTGCGCATGGTCTGACTCCTTTTTGGTTTCCGTGATGGTGGGGATGAATGCCTTTGCAATGCGGCCCTTGCCGCGGTGCTTGATATAGAAATAGCCGAACACGCTGAACGTCAGCGCGCCGATGAAGTTGACGAACAGATCCTCCATCGTGTCATACAGGCCGATGTCGAGATAGCCGTTGAAGCCCAGATCCTGCCCGTTGACGGCGACGGAGGTGATGTTGTCGATGGTGATGGGGATATTCTTGTTCGTCGGGTCGAGCATGACGGACGAGATCGTATGCACGATCGTGTCCTTCTGCATGTCCATGTGGAACAGCCTGTCCACGCCGAACTCAAAGAACTCCCACAAAACGCCGATGGTCATCGAGAAGCAGAACGCGACAAGCGCCACGTAAATGGGCGACAGCTGGAACTTGATCTTGCCGTTCCGGTTCAGGATATCGATGAGCGCAAAGCCGAATGCCGCACACAGAAAGCCCGTCGTCGTGTGCAGAATGGAGTCCCAGTTTGGGACATTGATGAAGAAGCACGCCAGCTCACCCAGAATCTCCGACGCGAAGATGAACACCAGAATGATGATCTCCAGCGTGCTCGGCAGCTCGATGCCGAAGTTTTTCTGCACAAACAGCGGCAGCAGAAACAAAAACAGTACCAGCAAGCAGATCGCCGCGTTTTCATACTCGCCGCGCAGGATCGACGAGACGAGGATCGCCACGACGATCAGACGCAGAATGATATAGACGGTAAATACAGCGGGTTTTTTCTTTGCCTCCGCAATTAGCCGCAGCCGCTTTTGACGGTTCTTTTCCTTCATATCAAAATACCCCTATCTTTCGTAAAACAGATAGTACCCGAAAAGTACGAAAAATACAAGCGAAAGAATGTTAAAGATTTATGAAGATTGGGCAGTATCTCCATTTTGTATACCCTCTCCGCCCACGCGGGCTGCGTTCGCAGCCCGATGGATTTTCCAGACTGGAAATCCCACGGGAAATATGGTATGCTGAAACTGCAAAAACAGACAGAAAGGAATGCAAAACATGATCTGCAGGGACTTTCAGGGGCTGAAGCTTTCGCAGCTCGGGTTCGGCACGATGCGGCTGCCGCTGCGGGAGGACAAATCCATCGACGCGGAGCAGGCCGCCGCCATGACGGCGGAGGCCATTGCGAAGGGCGTCAATTACTTTGACACCGCGTGGCCGTATCACGGCGGAAAATCCGAAACGGTCATCGGCGAGATTTTGAAGCAGTACCCGCGCGAAAGCTTCTATCTGGCCGACAAATTCCCCGGCCACCAGATCGCGCCCAGCTACGACGTGAAGGCCGTGTTCGAAAAGCAGCTGGAAAAGTGCGGGGTAGAATATTTTGATTTCTATCTGCTGCACAACGTCTATGAGAATTCCATTGCCGTCTACGAGGACGAGCGCTGGAGCATTCTCCCGTATCTGCTGGAGCAGAAGAAAAACGGACGCATCCGCCATCTTGGCTTCTCGACCCACGCGGGCGTGCCCGCGCTGGAGGCATTCCTCGAAAAGCACGCAAGCGAGATGGAGTTCTGTCAGATCGAGCTGAACTATCTCGATTGGACGCTGCAGCAGGCGAAGGAAAAATGCGAGCTGCTGAACCGGTACAACATCCCCATCTGGGTCATGGAGCCCCTGCGCGGCGGAAAGCTGGCGAATCTGCCCGCATATGCGCAGGAGAAGCTGCGCGCGCTGCGGCCGGAGGCGTCCGACGCGTCCTGGGCGCTGCGGTGGGTGCAGGAGATCCCGGGCGTGACGATGATCCTCAGCGGCATGTCCAACCTGGCGCAGATGCAGGACAACCTTGCCACGTTCGACCATCCGGAGCCGCTCAGCACCGAGGAGCAGGCGCTGCTGCTGGAGATCGCGGAGGGCTTCAAGTCCGCCGTTCCATGCACGGCCTGCCGCTACTGCTGCGACGGCTGCCCGCAGGAAATTGACATTCCGCAGATGCTGCGCGTGCTGAACGAGCTTCGCGTCGTGCCGTCCACGAACGCGATCATGGCCGTCGAAGCGCTGCCGGAGAGCCGGCAGCCGAAAAGCTGCCTCGGCTGCGGGGCCTGCGCGGCGGTCTGTCCGCAGAAGATCGACATCCCGGCCTGCATGCAGGAGCTGACGGAGCGCATCGCGAAGCTCCCGAGCTGGGCTGAGATCAGCCGGCAGCGCGCGGCGGAGCAGCCGTAAATTATTAAATTATTTGTGAATTCTTCTTTTTCGGGATGATTTTCACGTAGACCGTGTATATAATGAATACTTGAAATCTTAAGAAGACTTTCAGAAAATCTTCATATTCGGCAGGTGTTCATTCGTCATGCTCTATGTGTTTCTTGCGCTTGCGCTGCTCTCCGGCTGCGCGCTGACGTACGCCGCGTCCGGCTTTTCGTCGCTCGCGGCCGTATGGCAGGTCCCTGTGTTTTTCCTCGGCAGCTTTCTGGCGCTCGTGGTGCTGTTTCTGCTGGTCGTGCTCGTTTCGTGCCTGTTTGTCGACCCGAAGAAGCTGCTGGAAAAGCCGAGCGGCTATTTCCGGTTCCTCCTCAATGAGTTCTGCCGGATCGCGCTGACTCTGGGCGGCGTCCACGTCAATGTGACGGGACTGGAACAGGTGCCGCGCGAGGGCCGCTTCCTTCTGGTCAGCAACCACCGGTTCGCGTTTGACCCCATCGTGTTCTATGCCGTCATGCCGTGGGCCGATCTGGCGTTCCTGTCCAAAAAGGAGAACTTCTCGATCTTCATCGTCGCGCAGATCATGCGCGAGGTGCTCTGCCTGCCGGTCGACCGGAACAACGACCGCGAATCGCTCAAGTCCATCCTCAAAGCTATCCAGTTTATCAGGGATGACAAGGCCTCCATCGCCGTATTCCCGGAGGGCGGGACGAACAAGACAGCGGCCCCGCTTCTCCCATACCGCAACGGCGCGTTCAAGATCGCGCAGAAGGCGAATGTGCCCATCGTGGTCTGTTCGCTGGTCAATTCCCGCGCGATCCTGCACAACATGTTCCGCAAGCACACGGAAGTCTGGCTGGACGTGCTGGACGTCGTGCCTGCGGAGGAGCTGGCCGGAAAGACGACGATCGAGGTCGGCGAACGCGTTCACGCGGTCATGGAGGCCGGGATCGTCTCCCGCGAGAAGGAGCAGGGGCTCCGCGCATAAAGCGGTCGGAATTCTCGTTTCCCCTTTACATCCAGCGTGTTTTCCTGTATAATATGTCCCGACAATTTTGAAAAGTGTGGGAAAAGCATGATTGAATTCGATGAATATAAGGTAAAGCTCAATAATATCCGGCCCAAGCTGGATGCGCTGGCGGACTCTCTCGGCATTGAGGCCGCGAAGGAGGAGATCGACCGCCTGCACGCGCAGATCGACTCCGAGGGCTTCTGGGACAATCAGGAGGTCTCGCAGAAGGTCATGAAGCAGAGCCGGACGCTGGAGGCCAAGGTCGCGCGGTACGAAAAAATGTGCAGCCAGTGGGACGATCTGTATACGCTCTGCGAAATGGCGCTGGAGGACAACGACGACTCCATGCTCCCCGAGCTGACCGAGGGCTATGCCCAGCTGGAGCAGGAGATGGAAAACGCAAGGCTTGAGACACTTCTGTCCGGCGAATATGACAACAACAACGCCATCGTCTCGTTCCAGGCGGGCGCCGGCGGCACCGAGGCGCAGGACTGGGCCTCCATGCTCTACCGGATGTACACGCACTGGACGGAGCAGCACGGTCTGACCTACAAGATCCTCGACTACCTCGACGGCGACGAGGCGGGCATCAAGTCCGCCAGCATTCTCATCGAGGGTGAGAACGCCTACGGCATGCTCAAGAGCGAAAACGGCGTCCACCGCCTTGTGCGCGTGTCCCCGTTCGACGCAAACGCCCGCCGTCAGACGTCCTTTGCCGCGGTCGAGGTCATCCCGGAGATCACGGACGACTCCAAGGACGTGGAGATCCGGCCCGAGGATATCGAAATGCAGGTCTACCGCTCCTCCGGCGCGGGCGGCCAGCACATCAACAAGACGTCCTCTGCCGTACGCCTCATTCACAAGCCGACCGGCATCGTCGTCTCCTGCCAGACGCAGCGCGACCAGTTCCAGAACCGCGAGACGTGCATGCGCATGCTCCGCTCAAAGCTCATTGAGATCAAGGAGCGCGAGCATCTGGACAAGATCTCCGACATCAAGGGCGCGCAGCTCAAGATCGAATGGGGCAGCCAGATCCGCAACTACGTTTTCATGCCCTATACGCTTGTCAAGGATACGCGGACAGGCTTTGAGACGTCCAATGTCAATGCCGTTATGGACGGCGCGCTCGACGGCTTCATCAACGCCTATCTGACTTGTCTTGCCACCAATACATGGGTCACAAAGAGCTGATTTTTGTGGAAAACGGTAAAAATACTCTTGCATTCACACCTGAATTGTGATATGATTTTCTAGCTGTCTGAAACAGCCTGATAAACTATGATCTCGGCGAGCCGTCTGCCGACGAAGGGCGGCAAATGGTTTGGAGGAATTTTTCATGAACGCTCTGCATACGATTTTAACGATCATTCAGGTCATTCTGGCCGTCGGTCTCGTCGTCATCGTGACGATCCAGTCCGGGAAGTCCGCGGGTCTGTCCGGCGCCATCGCTGGCGGCAGCGGCGACACCTACCTCGGCAAGAACAAGAACAAGGGCCTCGACGCCAAGCTCGCCCTCGCCACCAAGTGGGTCGGCGGTGTGTTCATCGTCCTGACGCTGGTTCTGAACCTGTTCTGATTTAAAAAACAGCAAACCGCCGCTCTGCGCTGCAGAGCGGCGGTTTTTGCGTATGGAAAGGGGAGGCGGGCCCCTACAGAGAGCAACCGGATCCGCCAAAGAGATTACCCTGAAAGGGGAGCCTTATGCTCGAAAAACGCTCCGTGCGTCTGCACGGAGCGTTTTCTGTCTTATGAACCGGGAAGGGATCAATAGAACTTCTTTCTGTTCTTGCGAGCAGCTTCAGACTTCTGCTTACGCTTC
>CAKUND010000064.1 GCA_934668295.1 uncultured Oscillospiraceae bacterium | reverse complement strand
AAGGTTCGCCGCGCGAAGCTGTACTATCTGCGCGACCGTCTTGGCAAGGCCGCAAAGGTCAAGGAAAAGGTCTGATCCCCATCATCCAGAAACCGCCGGTGCCCGCTTGGGCCCCGGCGGTTTTTCTGTTAGTTCGAGCGCACAAAAGATCCCCCGCCCCTGCAAATCGCTCATTCCGCAATGCCGCCGGTCGAGGCTTTCCGGCATTCATCTGTGATCTCGGCCTTCAGCGCGCGCAGCGCGGGCTGCTCCACATCGCGCGGGTAGGGGAGGGCGGACAGGTCAAATTCACGGATGGTGCTGTCCGGGTGCATGACGACGATCTTCTGGCCGAGCAGCAGCGCCTCCTCAAGCTGATGCGTGACGAGGACGATGGTGCGCGGGAGCTTTTTCTGGATGGCGAGCAGCTGCGACTGCAGCTCGCCGCGCGTCAGAAAGTCCAGCGAGGCAAACGGCTCGTCCATCAGAAGCAGCTGCGCCTGACTGGCCAGCACCCGCGCAAGCCCCAGCCGCTGCTTCATGCCCGTGGAAAGCTCTGCCGGGGTGAGGTCGGCATAGTCCTGCAGGCCGACGAGGCGCACAAACTCGGCGGCCTTTTCATACCGCTCCTCCGGCGTCTTGCCCACGCCGCAGGCCATGGCGACGTTGCGCTGCACGTTTGTCCAGGTGATGACATACGGATCCGGGCTCAGAAGCGCGCTGTGCCAGCCCTGCGGCATGTCGATCTGCCCTGCGTCCGGCTGTTCCTTTCCGGCCAGCAGCTTTAAAAGCGTGCTTTTTCCGCAGCCGCTGCGGCCGACAATGACGGTGAGCTGTCCGATGGGGAAGCGCACGGAAAGATCGCGCAGCACCTGCCGCGTGCGGCTCTGACGCGTCTGGCCGGTGATGACGATCTCGCTTGAATAAGAGGTATAGGATTTCTCTACATGCTGCAATGCAACTGCGTCCATAAAGCTGTCTCCGTTCGATTTCGATCTGCGACTGATTTTAGCAGATTTCGCCGGAAGATACAAGAGCCTTGCGGCACAGGGGTGCGTCTGTTATAATGAAAAGAAAGAAAAGAAAAAAGGAGCTTCCCATGAGACGAATCATCTGCATCCTGCTGCTGATCGCCGCGCTCAGCGCGGCGCTGTGCCTGCCTGCCGCCGCGGCTTCCGCGCAGCAGAGCGCCGAGGCGCTCTGCCAGATCAGTGTGTTCCGCGGAACGGATACCGGCTTCGAGCTTGAACGCGCGCCGAAGCGCAGCGAGGCCGCCGTCATGCTCGTGCGCCTGTACGGCGCGGAGGAGGAAGCGCAGGCGCTCTTTGCCGGCGGTGAGATCTCCCATCCGTTTGAGGACGGCAACACGTGGGCCGCGCCGTATCTGGCATGGCTGTACAGCCGGGGGCTCGTCAAGGGTGTGAGCGAAACGCGCTACGGCGTGGACGCGCCCTGCCGCGCGCGCGATTACGCGCTGTTTTTGCTGCGCGCGCTGGGCTATCAGGACGGTGTGGACTTCGAATGGGCCGGGACGGAGGACTTTGCCGTCCGGTGCGGCTTTTATGAGAAAATGCTCTTTGGCGGCGCGTTCACACGCGGGGATCTGGCGCGCATGACCTTCCTGGCGCTGCAGAGCCCTATGGCAAGCGGCAGCGGAACGCTGCTGGAATCGCTCGTGCAGGCGCAGGCCGTGGACAAGAGCGCGGCAAGGGCGCTGACCGATGCGTTTAAAAAGGATCCCATGCGGCTGGAGGACGGCGTTCTGACGCTGGACGCGGCTGCGTGGAGAAAAGCGAGCGCGGATATGGAGATCTCCGTCCGGTTCGAGTCCGGAAGCCAGACGCTCTCCGGCGAGACGCTGCAGGCGCTTGTGCAGACAGACGGCAGCCGCGTGCGGCCCGACCTGGACGCGATCGCGGCGCTCGTCTCCGGCTGGGCGGCGCAGTACGGTACATACGACGTTCCGTTCCGCTTTGACTCCTATGTCAAGGGCATGACAACGGTCGACTTTATCAGGTGCGATTACCGCGTGGATGAGGCGACCGTTTCCAAGCAGCTGCTGCAGGCGATCTGCGCGATGGAGTCCTGCGCGTTCGACGCGGCGCTGACGTGCTATCGCTGGGGTGCGCCGTTTGATATCTCGCTGACGCACGTGGAGGTCGATCTGGACAACCAGCAGCTGACGTTCATCAAAAATGGGACGGTGCTGGTCAACACCGATATCGTCACCGGCATGGTCGGCTACCGCCGGACGCCGACGGGTCTGTACGAATCGCACAACCGGCAGAGAAACTGCACGCTCACGGGCGTGGATTACGAGGTCTTCGTCAAATACTGGGTCAGCGTGATCGGCGATGTGATCGGCCTGCACGATGCGTCGTGGCGCAGCGTCTTCGGCGGCGACCTGTATGTTTACAACGGCTCGCACGGCTGCGTCAATATCCCGGAGGCCGCGATGGCGAAAATCTTTGACAACATTGACGACGGAACGCCGGTTTTGATCTACGGCCAGAACAAATGGTACGAGCCCGGCTCCGAGGATTCTCCCGCAACGAAAAACCCCGTGCGCGGCACGACGGCCAATCGGAAATAAAACAGCAGGCGGCTCCATCCGGATCCGCCCGTGCAAACGCCTCCCCCGCCGTGTGCCAGCACGGCAGGGGGAGGCGTCTTTGCGGGGAGCAGCTGCCTTACAGATACGGCCGCATGTCCTTTACCAGCTGATCCTCCAGACGGATGAGCGACTGGGCGAGGCCGCGCGCGTCGTCGTCCGCTGTGGGATACTGGTTGCAGTAGCGGGCGAGCGATTTGATGCCCATCGAGCAGCCCGTCGAGATAAGATCGGCCGTCGTCGCGTCGCCGGGCTTCATGGAGAGCATCGCCTGCGTTTTCAGATACGACATGGCGCGCGCGGCAGGATCGGCGCGTTTCGCCTCCTTGCCCTGCCGGCGCAGCCGGTCGGCTGCCTGCGCGGCAAGCTGCTCGTGCTGGCGCTTGCTGTCAAGCAGGCGCTTCTGCAGCGGGCCCTCCGGGCTGTTTTTCAGTACATCCTCCAGCGAACGGATGGCCATATCCGTTCCCGCCGCGCACTCTGACAGCAGATGCAGGGTATCTTCGTTCATATTGCATCTCCTCCTTCTGCGAGTATTGTGTTCCAAAATAGAAAAAAGTATGATACAATTAGTGTCAGATAACGCAAAAGGAGGCGCTGCTATGCGTATGGAACGGACAGTCCGCGAGATCGCGGGCGATTATGCCGTGCTGGAAAACGAATCCGGCGGCACGACCGAGGTCGCGCTGGCGCTGCTGCCGGACGGCATTGCCGAAGGCACAGTGCTGATCTTTGAAAATTTTGAATATCACATAAAGGAGAATACGCCATGATCCGTCATATCGTCATGTGGAAATTCCGCGAAGGAGAGGAAGAAAACCGCGAAAAGTTTCTGTCCGGCCTGCAGGCGCTGGACGGCGTGATCCCGGAGATCCGCCATATGGAGATCCACCGCAGCTGCAAGCCCGGCAACCCCTACGACGCCTGCCTGATCGCTGATTTTGACGGTCTGGACGCGCTGTCCCGCTATAAAAACGACCCGCGCCACGTCGCGGTGTCCACGCTCTGCAAATCCATCCGCGAATCGCGCGGCGCGATCGATTACGAGCTGTAAGGCCGGCACCCCGGCTTACGCATTCAGGAGGGAGCTTCATGAAAACCGAACATATTCAGAAGCAGCTGGATTTCTTCGTCCGCGACAAGGCGCACCACGCCTACCGCAAGCCGGCGGAGGACGCGCACGCGCTTGCAGAGAAGCTGGCGGCGCAGGGGCTTGACGATATGCAGCGCTCGGTCGCACGGCTGCGGTACGTGCTGGAGCAGGAGACGCCTGTCGTCTTCCCGGACGAGCGTATCACGCTGCTGCGCACCGTGCGCACCATCCCGGAGATCCACACGGAGGAAGAAGACAGACTGCTGCACGAGACGCACGCGTTCCATGAAAACGGCCGCGTGTTCAACATGTGCCCCGATTACGGCATGCTGATGGCGGACGGCTTTACGAAAAAAGCCGAAAAGATCCGCGCGCAGCTGGACAAAGCGGAGACGGCGGAGCAGAAGGAATTCCTGCAGGCCATGCTGGACGTGCTTTCCATTGTCACGGACTTTGCTGCGCGCTACCGCGAGGCGGCCCTGCGCGCAGGCAATCAGACCGCTGCGGACACGCTTTCCAAGATCCCAGCCAACGCGCCCGAAACGCTTCTCGAGGCGCTGCAGTTCCTGCGTCTGCTGCACTACGCCATGTGGTGCAACGGCAACTATCACAACACCATCGGCCGCATCGACCAGTTCCTCTACCCCTATTACCGGCACGATCTGGACACGGGCCTTCTGACGAAGGACGAGGCGCTTGAGCTGCTGGAGGAGTTTTTTGTCTCCTGCAACCGCGACAGCGACCTCTATATTGGCATCCAGCAGGGCGACAACGGCCAGACGATCGTTCTGGGCGGCTCGAACGAGGACGGCTCCGACGCGTATAACGACCTGTCAGAGCTCTGCCTCATTGCCAGCCGCGACCTGTGCCTCATTGACCCGAAGGTCAACCTGCGCGTGCACAAAAATACGCCGCTGTCCGTCTACGAGCTTGCCACGACGCTCACGCAGAAGGGCCTCGGCTTCCCGCAGTATACGAACGACGAAATTGTGATCCCCGCGCTGCTGCGCTGGGGCTATGAGAAGAAGGACGCGTATAACTACACGCTGGCCGCCTGCTGGGAAATTCTTGTGACGGGATATATGGATCTTGTCAACTGGGACAGCCTGAACTTCCTCAAAACCGTGCAGGACGCCTGCGAGCAGCTGCCGGAATGCGGGACATACGAGGACTTTGCGGCGCTCGTAAAGAAGAATATTGAAACGCAGGCCGAGGCGCTCATGGCAGAGACGAAAAACGTCTACAAGGAGCCGTCACCCCTCGTCAGCCTCATGTGCCCGGACTGCCTCGAAAAAATGCGCGATATCTCAAAGCCCGGCAAGTATAATAACTACGGCTTCCACGGCGACGGCCTTGCCACAGCCGCCGATTCCATGGCCGCTGTGCGCAAATACGTCTATGACGAGAAGCTTTTCACGCCGGAAGCCATGCTCGATATGCTCCACGCTGATTTCAAGGGCTATGAGCGGGAGCAGAACATGCTCCGCTATGAGGGCCCGAAGTTCGGCAACGACGATGAGTTTGTCGATTCCATCGCCGTGCAGCTGCTCGACTGGTACGCTGACGCGCTGGAGGGAAAGAAGAACGACCGCGGCGGCTGCTTCCGCGCGGGCACAGCCTCGGCCATGTACTATATCTGGCATTCGAAGGACGCGCCTGCCTCGCCCGATGGACGAAGCGCACATGAGGCGCTGCCCTGCAACTACTCTCCGTCCCTCTTTGCCCGCTGCGAGGGCCCGATCTCCATCATCAAGTCCTTCGCCAAGCCGCACCTGACGCGCGTGGCCAACGGCGGCCCGCTGACCGTCGAGTTGTCCGACACTATGTTCCGAAACGAAGACGCCATCCGCAAATGCGCCATGTTCGTCAAGAGCTTCATGGACATGGGCGGCCACCAGATGCAGATCAACGCCGTCAACCGCGACCGGCTCCTCGACGCGCAGAAGCACCCGGAAAATTACCGCAATCTCATCGTGCGCGTCTGGGGCTGGAGCGGCTACTTCGTCGAGCTGAACGAGGTCTATCAGAACCATATCATCAAGCGCTCGGAAATGAGCCTGTGACATTGCAAGAAAGGAAGAAACACTATGCTGGAAGCACTGAAAGAACAGGTATTGAAAGCCAATCTGGCCCTGCCGAAGCACGATCTTGTCACCTTTACCTGGGGCAACGTCTCCGCTATCGACCGCGAAAGCGGCCTGATCGCCATCAAGCCGTCGGGCGTGGAATATGACGAGATGACTGCCGACGATATTGTCCTTGTGAGTCTGGAGACCGGCGAGCGTGTCGAGGGCCGCCTGAAGCCCTCGTCCGATACACCGACGCACGTCGAGCTCTACCGGGCCTTCCCGGCCATCGGCGGCATCGTCCACACGCACAGCCGCTGGGCGACCAGCTTTGCGCAGGCAGGCGTCGGCATTGACGCCATGGGCACCACACAGGGCGACTATTTCTACGGCCAGATCCCCTGCACCCGCAGCATGACCCCGGAGGAGATCAAAGACGCGTATGAGAAAAACACCGGCCTTGTCATCATCGAGGAATTTAAGCGCCGCGGGATCGACCCGGCGCAGGTTCCCGCCGTGCTCGTCCACAACCACGGCCCGTTCACCTGGGGCAAGGACGCGGACGAGGCGGTCTATCACGCGGTCGTGCTCGAGGAGGTCGCGTTCATGAACTTCCACGCCAAACTGCTGAACCCCGCCGCGGGCCCCATGCCGCAGGTGCTGCTCGACAAGCACTATCTGCGCAAGCACGGCGCGAACGCCTATTATGGACAGGGCTGAGGCGCAGGCGGCGCTGCAGGCCTGCATCGCGGACGAGCAGACCTATCAGTTCGCGCACTTTTCCCATCGCGACGCATGGGAACTCGGCCACGCGCTGACAGACGCCTGTGAGGAGATGGGCGCGCCGCTCGCTGTGGAGATCGAGATCAATCATGTGATCGTCTTCCGCTATTATCCGGACGGCACGGGCGCGTATCACGAGCAGTGGCTGCGGCGCAAGCGGAATCTGGTCAACCTGCTTGAAAAAAGCTCCCAGCGCGCGTATTACGAGCTGGAAGTGAATCAGGAGGATCAGGAGCGCGACTGGCGTCTGCCGCGAAGCGACTATGCCGCGTGCAGTGGCGCGTTCCCCATCCGCATCCGCGGCGGGAGCGTGATCGGCGTCGCCGCCGTCTCGGGCCTTCCCGACCCCGGCGACCAGACCGCCCTTCTGGCCGGCCTGCGAAAATATTTTGCAGCGCACCCAAATTGACAGAGAGCCGATCTGCTCCGATCACGACCCATATAAGACAAAACCGCCGGCACAGCCGGCGGTTTTTGTTTCATTTTGCACCCGGATACAGGCACTCGACGTCATGCTCGGCAAAGCAGTCGAGCCAGGCCCGACTGGGGGCGGTGTTGGTCACGACGGTGTCGAACGCGTCCAGCGGGGCGATGTCGATAAACGAGACCTTATCAAATTTGCTGCTGTCGAGGATCAGAATCCGCTTTTTCGCGCAGCGCAGCATGGATTGCTTCGTCTGCGAATGGAACTCGGACGAATCCGTGACGCCAGCCTCCAGATCGAGACCCTTGCAGCTCATCACGACCTTGTCGACATGATAATGCCGGAGCATCTGCTGCGCCTGATCGCCCACGAGCGCCAGCGATTCCGGCTTGAGCCGCCCGCCGGTCAGGATGATCGTCCAGCCCTCCACGCCGTTCAGCTCCACGACCAGCTCGACTGAGTTTGTGATGACGGTCAGATTTTTCTTTTCCTTGAGCTTTTTCGCCAGATACAGGGATGTTGAGCTGTCGTCCAGCATCAGATGATCGCCGTCCTCGATGAGACGGCTGGCAATGGCCGCGATCTGATTTTTCGCTTCGACGTTGGTTTTGTTCCGGATGGTATAAGACAGGTCTGTCTTCGTGCTGTTGCCGAGGATCGCGCCGCCGTAGGTCTTGGTGGCGTAGCCCTCCTTTTCCAGCTTGTCCAGATCACGGCGGATCGTCTCCTCCGTGACGTGATAATACTCGGCGAGGTCGCTGACAAGCACGCGCTGCTCGGTGCGGAGCTTGTCGAGAATTTCATTTTTTCTCTCGATGGCCAGCATACCGGAATCCCTCTACTTTCCTGTGGTAATCCCACATAAAACAACATCAGTATACCACGGAAACCGAGGGAAAGCAAGCGAAGCTTTTCCGGGAATGGAAGAAAAAGTTCCGTAAAACGATCAATTCCGCTTGAAAAACGCGGCGCTATCTGATAAATTAAAGAGGTCGAATTATGTAAATCAATGTCGAAGCTGGAGCGTTTGTGCCATGGTCTTTTCCAACCTGATCTTCCTGTATCTGTTCCTGCCGGTCTGCCTTGTCTGTTATTTTCTCTGTCAGAGCATCCGCGCGAAAAACGCTGTGCTGATCCTGTTCAGCCTGATTTTCTACGCGTGGGGCGAGCCGGTCTATCTGCTTCTGATGATCGCCTCCGCCGCGGTCAACTGGGGCTTCGGCCTGCTTATCGAGCGCAGGCGGAAAAAGCTCTTTCTGATCCTTGCGCTCGTGCTGGATCTCGGCTGTCTGGCGGTTTTCAAATATGCGGGCTTTTTCGTGGAAAACCTGAATGCGCTGCTCCGGCTCTCGCTGCCCGTCCCGCAGATCGCGCTGCCCATCGGCATTTCCTTCTACACCTTTCAGGCGCTTTCCTATACGGTCGACGTCTGGCGCGGCGATGTTCCCGCGCAGCGCTCGTTTGCAAAGCTCCTGCTCTACATTTCGCTTTTCCCGCAGCTGATCGCCGGGCCTATCGTCCGCTATTCGGACGTCGCCGCGCAAATTGACGACCGGCACTTCGATGCCTCCGAGGCCTTCTACGGCGCGACGCGCTTCTGCGTGGGTCTTGCCAAAAAGGTACTTTTGGCCGACGCGGCAGGCAAGGTCGCCTCGCAGATCCTGGACGGCAGCCTTGCGTCCAATACGACGGCCGCGGCGTGGCTCGGCATTCTGCTTTATACCTTTGAAATTTATTTCGATTTCTCCGGCTATTCCGACATGGCCATCGGCATGGGCCGTATCTTCGGCTTCAAATACATGGAGAACTTCCGTCTGCCGTATACCGCGAAGTCCATCACTGATTTCTGGCGGCGCTGGCACATTTCACTCTCCTCCTTCTTCCGCGACTATGTCTATATCCCGCTGGGCGGCAAGAAAAAGCACAGACTGCTCAACATGGCGATCGTCTGGGCGCTGACGGGCATGTGGCACGGCGCAAGCTGGAACTTCGTGCTCTGGGGCCTGTATTTCTTCGTGATCCTTGCGATCGAAAAGCAGCTCGGGGAAAAAGCCATGCGCCGCGTGCCGTATCTGCTGCGCAGGCTCGGGACGATGCTTTTGATCATTTTCGGCTGGAATATCTTCTATTACACCGATATGACGCGGCTCGTGCAGAACTTCGGCGTGATGTTCGGGCTATACGGCGCGGGCTTTTCCAACGCGCAGGCCGGCATTCAACTGACGAACAATCTGCCGCTGCTGCTCTTGTGCGCCATCGGCGCGACGTCCATCCCGCGCAATCTCGGCAATCTCTTTGGCGGCTTGTGCGCGCAGGGCGGAAAAAAGAGCGGGCAGATCGTCTATGCGGCAGTCTCATTCGTGTTTGACACGGCGCTGCTCGTGCTGTCCACGATCGCGCTGGTCGGCTCGACCTATAACGCGTTCCTGTATTTCCGGTTCTAAGGAGGCGGGCTTATGAAAAAAGTATATACGGCGCTTCTGCTGATCCTGCTTGCCGCCATGCTCTCCGTCGGTGTGTATTCGCTGGCCGATTATGACGCGGCAGGCTCCGTGTCCGAAAAACGCGAGTTCGTCAAGCCGGAATTCTCTGTGAAGGCCCTGCTGGACGGGACGTATATCCCCGCGCTGGAGCAGTATTATTCCGACACGTTCCCGGGCCGTGAATCGCTGCTGAAGGCCAATCGGACGCTCAATAAATTTTATTATTACTCCGGCAGCGGCGAGGACAGCGTTCTGATCCTGAACCAGGCGGATTCCGCTGCGCAGGGCGGTGAATCGCTCGATGCTGTGCAGAAGGCCAACGGCCAGACCCCGCAGGAGCCGCAGACGCCCGCCGGGCCGGAGACAACGCCGGAACCGCAGCCGGATACAACGCCGGAACCGGCAGATTCGACGCAGCCGCCCGAACCGCCGGAGGAGCAGCCCGAAGAGCAGCCGGAGGCCGACCCGGAGCTCGACACGCCGGAGGAATCCGACGCCAGCTACGCTGGCTCCGTGGTTGTCGTGGGCGACCGCGCGATGGAGATCCCCACGCGGCTGGACGATCTTATCACCAGCTATGCCGGCGCAGTCGGCAATCTGGCCAGCGCCATGGGCCCGGATGTGCGCACGATCTCGCTCATCACGCCGAACGGCGGCGAATTTTACTCGCCCGAGAGCCTGCACACCGGCGAGCACAGCCAGAAGGATATGATCGACTTCTGCTACAGCCAGATGAACGACAAGATCGTCACCGTCGACGCCTATTCCAAGCTCCGCAGCCACACGGACGAATATATTTACTTCCGCACTGACCACCACTGGACGCAGCTCGGCGCGTATTACGCCTACACTGCCTTCTGCGAGGCTGCAGGCTTTGAGGCCGTCCCGCTGGACCAGTTCCAGACCGGCCGCTATGACACCTTCCTCGGCTCCATGTACGGCTTCACGCAGGGCTACCCGCAGAGCGAGGTGCTGAAGCAGAACCCGGACTATCTGGAATACTATCTGCCCATTGCCGATACCCACGCGCGGTATTACGCGGACGGGAAGCTCGAAAACGGCACGCCGGTGAGCGTCGTGTACACGGAGCTGGACGCTTCCGTTTCCAACAAATATCTCTGCTTCATCGGCGGCGACACGCCCATCTGCATTGTTGAAAGCGACGTGCCGGGGCCGACGTGCATCGTGCTGAAGGAATCCTACGGCAACGCGTTTGTGCCGTTCCTCACGAGCCATTACGGACGCATCATCGTCATCGACCCGCGCGAATTCAACCGCGACGGCAAGCCGTCTTTGAACCTGGCCGAATTTGCCGCCGATCAGGGCGTGGACGATCTGATCGTCATCAATTATCCCTATATGATCAACAGCAAGGC
>CAKUND010000063.1 GCA_934668295.1 uncultured Oscillospiraceae bacterium | reverse complement strand
GTCGACAAGGACTATCTGGTGCTGGAGAGCAATTTCCTCTACCGGGACGCGAAGCAGGGCGATATCGTCGTTTTGTACACGCCGCCGTTCTCTGACAACGACGAGCTGCTGGTCAAGCGCGTGATCGCGGTCGGCGGGCAGACGGTGGACATTGATTTTGACGCGGGCATCGTCTACGTCGACGGGCAGGCACTGGACGAGCCGTATATCTTCGAGCCGACGTATCTGAGCTACGCCGAATACGGCAAGGCACTCAACTATCCGGTCACGGTGCCGGAGGGCGAGCTGTTCGTCATGGGCGACAATCGCAACCATTCGGAGGACAGCCGGTTCTCCGACGTCGGCTGCGTCAAGAAGGAAGCCGTTCTGGGCAAAGTTCTGCTTGTGGTCTTCCCCGGGCGGCAGACGAATGAATTTGGAGCCGTGACCGGCGGGCGCAGCTGGCACAGATTCGGAGCGGTATCATGAAGCAGGAAGACACGAGCCGGAATACAATGAATATCCAGTGGTACCCGGGCCACATGACCAAGACGCGCCGGATGATCGAGGAGGATGTGAAGCTCGTCGACGCCGTGTGTGAGCTTCTCGACGCGCGCATCCCGATCGCCAGCCGAAACCCGGACATTGACGCCATCTGCGGCAATAAGCCCCGGATGATCGTCCTGAACCGCATCGACATGGCAGACCCTGCGCTGACGAAGAAATGGGCGGAGCACTTCCGGTCGAAGGGCTACGCCGTTTTGCAGACCGACTGCAAGACGAAAAAGGGCATTTCCGGCTTCGTCCCGGCGGTGCGGGCGCTGCTTTCCGAAAAGCTGGCGCGGTACGCGGAAAAGGGACAGGTGGGACGGCCCCTGAAGCTCATGGTCGTCGGCATTCCGAACGTGGGAAAATCAACGTTCATCAACCAGATCGCCGGGCGCAGGGGCGCAAAGGCCGAAAATCGCCCCGGCGTCACGCGCGGCAAGCAGTGGATCACGGTCGACCAGGGACTGCTGCTTCTGGACACACCGGGCATTTTGTGGCCGAAGTTCGAAGATCCGGAGGTCGGCATGCGCCTTGCCTACACAGGCGCTGTCAAGGAGGACGTCATCGACACCGAGACGCTGGCCTGTCATTTTATCGCGCTGCTGGCAAAGCATTATCCGCAGACGCTTTCCGAGCGCTATAAGCTCGAAGCGCCGGAGGATGCGGACGGATACGAGCTTTTGCAGCTGGCCGGAAAAAAGCGCGGCTATCTCGTCTCCGGCGGCGAGGTCAACACCGAGCGCATGGCAAAGGCGCTCATGGACGATTACAGAAGCGGCAAGCTCGGAAAGCTGACGCTCGAGAGCCCGGAGGATATGCAATGAAACAGGACGCACCGATCGATCTGTGGCGATACGAACGCGAAGCGTTCGGCGCAGGCTTAAAGCTGGTGTGCGGCGTGGATGAGGCCGGGCGCGGCCCGCTGGCCGGGCCGGTATGCGCGGCGGCGGTCATACTGCCGCCGGAGCTCGAAATTCCGGGCCTCAACGACTCGAAAAAGCTCACGGACAAAAAGCGCCGGGAGCTGTACGATATCATTATAGAGCAGGCCGTCTCTTACGGCATCGCGTTTGCGAGCGAGCAGGAGATCGACGAGATCAATATTTTACAGGCAACATTTCTGGCTATGGAGCGCGCCATGCAGAAGCTCTCCCCGCAGCCGGAGCTTGCGCTCATCGACGGCAACCGGGCAAAGGACTTCGGGCTTCCCGTCCGGACGATTGTCAAGGGTGACAGCCTGTCCGCGTCGATCGCGGCAGCGTCTATTTTGGCCAAGGTCACGCGGGACCGGCTGATGGAGGAATACGACGCGCAGTACCCGCAGTACGGCTTCGCCGTCCACAAGGGCTACGGCACAAAGCGGCACTATGAGGCGCTGCGCGAATTCGGCCCCAGCCCCATCCACAGGAGAACGTTCCTTAAAAAATTCTATGAGACCCCGTGACCTGACCGGCCCATGGGGCGAGGCGCTGGCCGCGGAGTATCTGCGGAAAAAGCGTTACCGCATCGAGGCCATGAATTACCGCACGCGGCTCGGCGAGATCGACATCATCGCGTCGAACCGGCAGTATCTCGTCTTCTGTGAGGTCAAGCTGCGAAAATCGGCGGATTTTGCCGCCGCGCGGGAATTTGTCGACGCGCGCAAGCAGCAGCGTCTGCGCACGACCGCGCTTTTGTACCTATCCCAACACGAAACGCCGCTGCAGCCGCGCTTCGACGTGATCGAAATTTACGCGCCCAACGGCACGCAGACCCGCCGCCCGCAGATCACCCATATGGAGGACGCATTTTGACAAATTACCACGTTTTTGACGGTCACTGCGACACGCCCATCGAACTCTGGCTGCAAAATCAGCCGCTGCTGGAAAACACGCTGGCCGTTTCACTCGCACGGGCGCAGAGGCTCGGCACATGGGCGCAGTTTTTCGCGTTCTGCACCGCATGGGTCGAGGCAAAGCTGCCGCGGCCGGAAATTTTCTCCCGCGCGCTGGAGCATTTCAGTGCGCAACTGCGCGAAAACGCGGACAAGATCACGCTCTGCCGCACGGCGATCGAGGCAGACGCCGCCATGCAGGCAGGGAAATGCGCCGCCTTCCTCGCCATCGAGGGCGCGGAGGCCGTGCGTGAGGACGAGGGGCTTCTCGAGCTGGCGTATGAGAAGGGCGTGCGGATGGTCTCGCTCGTGTGGAACCTTCCGAACGGCCTTGCCGCGCCGTGCGGCTCGGACGAGGGACTGACGGAGAAGGGCAAACGCTTTTTTAAGCGCGCGCAGGCGCTCGGCATGCTCGTCGACGTGAGCCATGTGTCCGAACAGGGCTTCTGGGACATGATCGGGCTGGCTGAAAAGCCGGTCATCGCAAGTCACTCCGATTCGTTTGCCGTCTGCCCGCACCCGCGCAATCTGACGGACGACCAGTTCCGGGCCATCCGCGATCTCGGCGGCACGGCGGGGCTGAATCTCTACGTGCCGTTTCTGACAAAAGCGCCCCGCGCGTCATTTGACGATCTGCGCCGCCATCTCGACCATTTTCTGGAGCTGGGCGGCGAAGGGCATCTTGCCCTCGGCGCGGATCTGGACGGCTGTGCGCTGCTGCCGGAGGGCTTTTCCGGGCTGGACGATTATAACCGGCTCGGTGATTTTTTGAAAACTACCGGATATTCCGATGAAACCATGCAGAATCTGTTCTGCAATTCTCTCATGAAGGTCGTGAAAACATGTATTATGTAAGTACGCGGGACAAAGGCCGCCGCTTAACGGCCAGCCAGGCGATCGTTGAGGGCCTGAGCCGCGACGGCGGACTGTATCTGCCGGAGGAAATTCCGCAGCTCACTATGGACGAGATCAGAGCGCTTGCCGCGCTTTCCTATCCCGAGCGGGCCGCGAAGCTCATGAAGCGCTATCTCGACGAATTCACCGAGGAGGAGCTTCTGGGCTTTGCAAAAAACGCCTACGGCCCCGCGAAATTCGACACGCCTGCCGCAGCGCCCGTCGTAAGGCTGACGAAAAACACGTATATTCAGGAGCTCTGGCACGGGCCGACGTGCGCGTTCAAGGACATGGCCTTGCAGATGCTGCCGTATCTGCTGACGGCCTCGCTCAAAAAGACGGGCGAGGAGAAGACCGTCTGCATCCTCGTCGCGACCTCCGGCGACACCGGCAAGGCCGCGCTTGAGGGCTTCCGCGACGTGGACCGCACGAAGATCCTCGTCTTCTATCCCGACGGCGGCGTTTCCGACATGCAGAAGCTGCAGATGGTCACGCAGGAAGGCAAAAACGTCGGCGTGTGCGCCGTGCGCGGAAACTTTGACGACGCGCAGACCGGCGTCAAGCGCATCTTCTCCGACGAGGCGCTGCGCGAAGAACTTGCCGGGCGCGGATACTTCCTGTCCTCTGCCAACTCCATCAACTGGGGCAGGCTCCTGCCGCAGATCGTGTATTATGTCTCGGCCTACTGCGACCTGCTGAATGCCGGCACCATCAAAGCCGGGGACGTCGTCAACTTCTGCGTCCCGACGGGCAACTTCGGCAATATTCTCTCCGGCTTCTATGCAAAGAAAATGGGCGTGCCCATCGGCAGGCTTATCTGCGCGTCGAATGAAAACAACGTCCTGACGGACTTTATCAAGACCGGCACCTACGACCGCAACCGGCCGTTTTATCAGACGGCCTCGCCGTCGATGGATATCCTGATCTCGTCGAATCTCGAGCGGCTTTTGTCCCTGCTGTCCGGCTCGGATGAAGAAGTACGCGGCTATATGCAGAAGCTTTCCGAAACGGGACGCTATACCGTCTCCGACCGGGTGCTGCAGGCGGTGCAGGCCGAATTCTCCTGCGGCTTCTGCACAGACGCGCAGGGCGCGCAGACGATCGGGAAGACGTTCCGCGAGAAGCAGTATCTGCTTGACACGCACACCGCCGTGGCCTGCACGGTTCTGGACGCGTACCGCGCGGAAACGGGCGATCAGACGCTGACCGTCGTGGAATCCACGGCGAGCCCGTTTAAGTTCTGCGCCAGCGTTCTGGACGCGCTCGGCGTGACGGAGCACGCGCCCGGCACGGGCGTTCTTGACCAGCTCACAAAAGAGACGGGCCGTCCGGCCCCGAAGCCGCTGGCAAGCCTCGCGGGCAAGGCCGCGCGCTTCGATCAGATCACGGACAAGGCCGCAATGCGCACCGTCGTGACGGAGTTTTTGCGCTGATGGCTCTGTACGCGATCGGAGATCTCCACCTGTCGCTCGGCCCGGCGGACAAGCCGATGGACGTGTTCGGGGGCCGCTGGACAGGGTATATGGAAAAGCTGCGGGAAAATCTGAAGGTCATTGGCCCGGAGGACACGACCGTCCTGCTCGGCGACCTCAGCTGGGCCATGAGCCTCGATGACGCGGCGGAGGATTTCGCATTCATGAACGCCATCCCCGGCCGCAAGATCATCCTGAAGGGCAACCACGATTACTGGTGGACGACGCTGCGGGCCTTTGACCGCTTCTGCGCGGAGCACGGCTTTGAAAATTTCCACGTTCTGAACAATTCCTGCTTCTTTTACGGCGAGATCGCCCTGTGCGGCACGCGCGGGTGGTTCTACGACGCGCAGAAAGAGGGCAGCCGCGACGAGAAAATTTTCCGGCGGGAGCTCGGGCGGCTCGAGCGCTCTTTGCAGCTGGCGGGGGACGCGGAAAAATACTGCTTCCTGCACTATCCGCCGCGCTACCGCGGCTATGCCTGCCCGGAGATTTTGGAGCTGCTCGGAAAGTACGGCGTGACGCGCTGCTATTACGGCCACCTGCACGCCGACTCCATCCGGCTGGCGCTGGAGGACGACTATCAGGGCGTGCAGTACCGCCTCGTTTCGGCAGATCACGTCGATTTTCGGCCGCAGTGCATCGGGTAGACGGCAAACGGACGGAAAGATTTTGAATTTTTTCTGAATTCGGATAAATTCCTGAAAAAACAGTGGATTTCTTGTATGAAGTCTGCTAGAATAGAGCGGATTCAAATGAGAATGGTGAATTACGGCCTTTTATGAGGGCCGCACCGCATAGGAGGAAAGTACCACAATGAACGTCAAAAACGTAGAGAAAGAAAACGGCACAGCAAAGGTCACCGTCGAAATCGCGAAGGACGAGTTCCAGTCCGCACTGGACAAGGCATATGCCAAGGTCCGCAAGGACATCATGATCCCCGGCTTCCGCAAGGGCAAGGCCCCGCGCAAATTCGTCGAGCGCATGTACGGCTCGCAGGTTTTCTATGAAGACGCCGTGAGCGAGATCTTCCCCGACATTTACGAGGCTGCCATTGTCAAGCAGGAGCTCAAGGCTGTCGGCCAGCCCTCCGTTACCGATATGCAGACCCCCGAGGACGGCAGCGTCGTGCTGACCGTCTCCACCGAGCTCTATCCCGAGGTCACCCTCGGCGAATACAAGGGCATCGAGGTCCCCAAGGAGTCTGTCTCCATCTCCAAGGCTGAGGTCGACGCAGAGCTTTCCCGCATGCAGGAGCGCAACGCCCGCATCGAGACCGTCGACCGCGAAGCCAAGACCGGCGACACCGTCGTTCTGGACTTCGAGGGCTTTGTGGACGGCAAGCCGTTTGACGGCGGCAAGGCCGAGGGCTATACCCTGACGCTCGGCTCCGGCGCGTTCATCCCCGGCTTCGAGGATCAGCTCGTCGGCCTTAAGGCAGGCGACGAGAAGGATGTCGTTGTGACCTTCCCCGAGAACTATACCAAGGAGCTTGCCGGCAAGGAAGCGACCTTCAAGTGCAGGATCCACGAGGTCAAGGAGACCATCAAGCCCGAGCTCGACGACGAGTTCGCCAAGGACGTCTCCGAATACGACACGCTGGCCGCGCTCAAAAAGAGCATCAAGGCCGATCTTGCCGCGAAGCGTCAGGAGTCCGTTGACCGCGAGTTTGAAAACGAAGCCGTTGTCCTTGCCGGCAAAAACATGACCTGCGACATCCCCGCCTGCATGATCGATGAGCAGGTCGACAAGCATCTCGAGCAGTTTGCCTATCAGCTGCAGTCCCAGGGCATGAAGATGGACGACTACCTCAAGATGATCGGCGGCGACGTCAAGGGCATGCGCGATTCCATGCGCCCGATGGCCGAGCAGACCGTCCGCAGCAACATCCTGCTCAGCGAGATCGTCCATCAGGAGAACCTCGACGTGACCGAAGAGGAAGTCGAGGAAGAGCTGAAGAAGCTGGCCGAGCAGTATAAGATGGAGATGGACAAGATCAGGGAAATGGTCGATGTCGAGGCCGTCAAGTCCGATCTCAAGGGCCGCAAGGCTGTCAAGCTGATCGTGGACAATGCAAAGCCCGTCGAGAAGGAAAAGAAGACGGCAAAGAAGGCCGCCAAGAAGGAAGACGCCGCTGAGGCTCCCGCCGAAGAAGCCAAGACTGAGGAATAATTCTCCGGCCCGTTGGGTAGAATCCTACAGCCAACCTGACATCCGTCTGAAAGGAGAATCCCAAATTATGAGTTTGGTTCCGTATGTTGTCGAGCAGACGAGCCGCGGTGAGCGGTCCTATGACATTTTCTCCCGCCTGCTCAACGACCGTATCATCATCCTGTCCGAGGAGGTCAACAGCGCGACTGCAAGTCTCATCGTTGCGCAGATGCTCTATCTCGAAGCGCAGGACCCCGACAAGGACATCCAGTTCTACATCAACTCCCCCGGCGGCAGCGTGACCGACGGCATGGCGATCTACGACACCATGCAGTTCATCAAGTGCGACGTGTCCACCATCTGCGTGGGCATGGCCGCGTCGATGGGCGCGTTTTTGCTGTCGTCCGGCACGAAGGGCAAGCGCCTTGCGCTGCCCAACGCCGAGATCATGATCCACCAGCCCTCCGGCGGCACGCAGGGGCAGGCGACCGACATGCAGATCCAGGTCGAGCGCATGCTGAAGATCAAGCAGCGTCTGAACGAGATCCTTGCCTCCAACACCGGCAAGCCGCTCGAGACGATCAAGCTCGACACCGAGCGCGACAACTTCATGACCGCCGAGGAAGCGCAGGTCTACGGCCTTGTCGATAAGGTCATCTACAAGAGACAATAATCCCTGAAAGGAGGAGTCCAGCTTGGCAAGAGACTCCATCCGCTGCTCCTTCTGCGGCAAAAAGCAGGAGCAGGTCGGCCGCATCATCGCCGGCCCCAACGTCTACATCTGCAACGAATGTATCGAGCTCTGCTCGTCCATCCTGCACGATGAGATGCACAACGGGCTGAACGAGCAGCAGCTCGAGCTGCCCGATACGCTCCCCACGCCGCAGCAGATCAAAACCTACATGGACCACTATATCATCGGCCAGGACGACGCAAAGATCGCCCTGTCCGTGGCGGTCTATAACCACTATAAGCGCATTTATTTCCAGAACGACTCCGACGTGGAGCTGCAGAAAAGCAACATTCTGCTCATCGGCCCCACCGGCTCCGGCAAGACGCTGTTCGCCCAGACGCTGGCCAAGATCCTGAACGTGCCGTTCGCCATCGCGGACGCGACCACGCTGACCGAGGCCGGCTATGTGGGCGAGGACGTCGAGAACATCCTGCTCCGACTTCTGCAGGCGGCGGATTTCGACGTGGAGCTGGCCGAGCGCGGCATCATCTATATCGACGAGATCGATAAGATCGCCCGCAAATCGGAGAACACCTCCATCACCCGTGATGTCTCCGGTGAGGGCGTCCAGCAGGCGCTTTTGAAGATCGTCGAGGGCACGGTCGCCAACGTCCCGCCGCAGGGCGGACGCAAGCACCCGCAGCAGGAGTTCATTCAGGTCGACACGACCAACATTCTCTTTATCTGCGGCGGCGCATTCGACGGGCTTGACAAGATCATCGAGCAGCGCACCGATACCTCCGCCGTGGGCTTCAACTCTACAGTCAAGAGCAAGGGCGACCACAATGTCGGAAAGCTCTTCCAGCTTGTGCAGCCGCACGATCTTCTGAAGTTCGGCATCATCCCCGAGCTGGTGGGCCGTCTGCCGGTCATCACGTCCCTGCGGGGCCTTGACAAGGACGATCTGGTGCGTATCCTGACGGAGCCGAAAAACGCGCTCTGCAAGCAGTATCACAAGCTCCTGTCCTACGATCAGGTCGAGCTGAGCTTCGAAAAGGGCGCGCTGGAGGCCATTGCGGAAAAGGCCATCGAGCGCCAGATCGGCGCGCGCGGTCTGCGTGCGATCATGGAGGAGATCATGACGAAGATCATGTACGAGATCCCGTCTGACCCCACCATCCAGTCCGTCTGCATCACCGAGCGCTGCGTGCGCGAGGGCGAGCCGCCCCAGATCACCCGCGACGCTTCAAAACCCCGCGCTCCCATCAAGAACGCAGGCGTAACGCTGTAACACAACAAACAGGAAGGGAGCGTGCGCTCCCTTCCTGCGTATTTTTATCCTCCGCGAAAGGAGACAAATTTTATGAGCGACTATAAACCTCTGGCCTGCCTGCCGGTCCTGCCGCTGCGCGGGATCGTGGTGTTCCCCGGCTGCGTGACGCATTTTGACGTCGGCCGGAGCCGGTCTGCCCGCGCCGTCGAGGAGGCGATGCGGGCCGATCAAATGATCTTCCTCGTCACGCAGTGCGACGTGCAGTGCGACGAGCCGAAGAAGGCCGACCTGTATCCCATCGGCACTGTGGCCTATGTGCGGCAGATTTTGCGTCTGCCGGGCGACAATATGCGCATTCTTGTCGAGGGCAAATACCGCGCGCAGCTGACCGACATGATCCATACCGATCCGTATCTGTTCGCCCGCGCGATGGAGCTGGACGAGCCCGGCTATCATGCCGCCGTGCCGCGCACGCAGGCGCTCGTGCGGCAGGCGCACCAGCTGTTTGAGCAGTTTATCGATCTGGCCGTCAAATCCGGGCAGGAGAATCTGCTGCAGGGCTCCGCGACGGACGACGCGGGCGCGCTGGCCGATTTTATCGCCCAGAACGCAACGTTCGGCTATGAGGACAAGCAGCGCGTGCTCGAAACGCTGCCGCCCGTCCACCGGCTGGAGCTGTGCATCCGTATGATGGCAAAGGAGCTTGACATTCTGCGGCTGGAAAGCGAGATCAACGATCAGGTGCAGCAGAACGTCAACCAGAACCAGCGCGATTATTATCTGCGCGAGCAGCTGCACGTGATCCGCGAGGAGCTCGGCGAGGACGACGACAGCGACGCCGACAGCTACCGCACCAAAATTCAGGCGCTGAAGCTTCCGCAGGAGACAGAGGAAAAGCTGCTGCGCGAGGTCTCGCGCTTCGCGCGCCAGCAGCCCGGCTCTGCCGAGGCTTCCGTCCTGCGCAATTATCTCGATACCATCCTCGACCTGCCGTGGAACAGGGAGACGAAGGAGCGGCTGGACGTAAAGGCCGCCGCACGGATCCTCGACGAGGATCACTTTGGCCTGGAGACGGTCAAAAAGCGCATTCTCGAAACGCTGGCCGTGCGCCAGCTGGCCCCGGAGCTGCCGGGACAGATCCTCTGCCTCGTCGGCCCTCCGGGCGTGGGCAAAACGTCTGTCGCGATCTCCATCGCGCGGGCCCTGAACCGGAAGCTGGCCCGCCTGTCTCTCGGCGGTGTGCGCGACGAGGCCGAAATTCGCGGCCACCGCAAGACGTATATCGGCGCCATGCCGGGCCGCATCATGACGGCGCTCATTCAGGCCAAGAGCAAAAACGCGCTGCTGCTGCTCGACGAAATTGACAAGCTCGGCAGCGATTATAAGGGCGATCCGTCGTCCGCGCTGCTGGAGGTGCTGGACTCCGCCCAAAATTCCAGCTTCCGCGACCATTATATCGAGGTCCCGTTCGATCTGTCGCACTGCATGTTCATCACCACCGCCAACACGACCGACACCATCCCCCGCGCCCTGCTCGACCGGATGGAGGTCATTGAGCTGGGCTCCTACACGGACGAAGAAAAATTGCAGATCGCCAAGCGCCATCTGCTGCCGAAGCAGCTGAAAAAGCACGGCATGAAGCGCACGCAGGTGCGCGTCTCCGACGACGCGATCCGCGAGATCATTGCCTGCTACACGCGCGAATCCGGCGTCCGCAGTCTTGAGCGGCAGATCGCCGCGCTCTGCCGCAAGTGCGCCATGCGCTTCGTCTCCGACGAGCCGCCCAAGCGCATTTCCATCACCGGCGGCAATCTCGAGGACTTCCTCGGCGTCCGCAAATTCCTGCCCGAAGCAAACGTCACGACCGATCAGGTCGGCCTTGTCACGGGCCTTGCGTGGACGGCTGTCGGCGGCACGACGCTCGAGGTCGAGGTCAACGTGGTCGACGGTACCGGCAAGCTGGAACTGACCGGCAATCTGGGAGACGTCATGAAGGAATCCGCCTTCGCGGCCATGAGCTTTATCCGTTCGCGCGCAAAGGCGCTGGGCCTCGCCCCGGATTTCTACAAAACGAAGGACATTCACGTCCACTTCCCGGAGGGAGCCGTCCCGAAGGACGGGCCGTCCGCCGG
>CAKUND010000062.1 GCA_934668295.1 uncultured Oscillospiraceae bacterium | reverse complement strand
GTCAACTTCGACGAGAGCAGCATGAAATGCGAATGCTGGCACGGCGAATACTGCTACGAAAAAAGCCAGATGGAGGATGAAAAAACCTTCCCGCTGAACGAAGCGGCCTACCACGAAATGTACGAGTGGATCTCGGCACATATATAAAAAGCAAGCCCCGGCCATTAGATGGGTGTTCATAAAACAGTCAATGGAGCGTATCGATACAGATGCGCTCCATTTCTCATGCAAACATACTATCTATGTAACGGGGTGCAGCCCCTTGGCTCTCCCTTTGGGAGAGCTGTCACCGCAGGTGACTGAGAGGGCCTTGCAGCCGCTTTTGAATGATAAGATCGTTTTGTATATGGATACTCAGGGAACATTCCGACTTATCGCTTTGTTTCATTCGATCATGTGGCTTTAATATATGCAATAACATTCCCGGCAGACATTACTGCTGGGAATGAAACTGCCTTATGACTACCCGCCTTTGCTGCGCGGGCCGCTTTTTGTTATGTGTCAGATCCCGGTGCCTGCGGCTGCGGTTCTGCTGCCGTTTCCGGCTGGCGGGGCTTGATCTCTGCCAGCGCCTGACGGAGCGCTTCGTTTTCCGTGCGGAGCTCCTCCAGCTCGGTGCGCATCGGTTCGAGCTGCTTTTTGACCTTGCGGTCTGCAATGGCCTGATGCAGCTTATAGTGGCTGTACACGTTCAGCGCCGTGAGCGCGACGAACGCGCCGCCCGCGATCAGGCCGACCTTTTTCATGTCCGACTTCCGGAGCACGTGATGCGACTTGTTTTTCCCGCCGCGCGTGATCTCCACAATGGCGGGATCGCTCTCGGCAAGCCTCCGCGCGGCCAGCGCCGCACAGCATTCCTTGATCTTGCAGTTCATAATCTGACCTCCTGTTCGCAAAAATCATCCATGTCTTGGTTCATATTATATCTAATCCCTCTGGTTTTTGCAAGAGGACAGGCAGCCCGATTTGTCCAAAGCTTACGCTGCCTCGCGCGCCTCTTTTTTGTTTTGCATGACCTGAAGCGCGATGATGCCGGCGACGATCACAAGACCGACCAGATCCGAAACGGTGCCCGGGATCAGCAGCGTCAGTCCGCCGATCACCGCGAGCACGCGCAGCGGCCAGCGCATGGGCCGGAGGATATAGCCCTCCAGACCTGCGGCGACAGCGAAAATACCGAGAAGCGCCGTAATGACGATCTGAATGACCTGGAACACGCTCGTGACGTTTTCAAACAGCATCTGCGGGTTATACGCGAAGATGAACGGGACGATAAAGGCCGCGATGGCGAGCTTCGTCGCGTTGACGCCGGTCTTCATGGGGTTTGATTTCGCGATCGCGGAGCCTGCGTAGGCTGCCAGCGCGACCGGCGGCGTGATATCGGCGACGATGCCGAAATAGAACACAAAGAAATGCGCGGCGACGAGCGGATAGCCCATCTTGATGAGGATCGGCGCGCAGGTGGAAGCCATGATGCAGTAGTTCGCGGTCGTGGGAACGCCCATGCCGAGAATGATGCAGCAGATCATGGTCAGGATCAGGCCGATAAACGTCGCGTTGCCTGCCAGCTGCACGACAGCGTTGATGAGGATCGACGCAAGGCCGGTGACAGTGATGCAGCCCGCGATGATACCTGCCATCGCGCAGGCGACGGCCACGGTAATGGCGCCCTTCGCGCCCGCTTCGAGAGAATCAAAGACAGAGTTCGCGGAATCGCCGACCGCGCCGAGCGCGGCCTTGCCGACAGTCCGGAATGTGCGCGTCTGCGTGCTCTGCAGACGGATCATGAAGAAATTGACAAGACCGACCGCGATGGCCGCGAGGATGGAATACGCGGCAGAGTGCGACATGGTCTTCGCGCCGGAGGACACGAGCCAGACCAGCAGCACCAGCGGCAGGATCAGATAACAGTCGCGAGCCAGCAGCCCCCACTTGGGAAGCTGATCCTTGGGAATGCCTCTGAGCCCGAGCTTTTTCGCCTCCAGATGCACGGAGATAAAAATACCGGTGAAATACAGGATCGCGGGCAGGATCGCCTTGACCGCGACCTGCGCGTACGGGATGCCGATGTACTCTGCCATCAGGAACGCTGCCGCGCCCATGATCGGCGGCATGATCTGACCTCCGGTCGAGGCTGCCGCCTCAACAGCGCCCGCAAACTCCGGCTTGTAGCCGGTCTTCTTCATCATCGGGATGGTGAACGAGCCAGTCGTGACCGTATTGCCGACCGAGGAACCGGACACCATGCCGCACAGCGCGGAGGAAATGACCGCGACCTTCGCCGGGCCGCCGGAGGACCAGCCGGTCAGGCGGTTTGCGAACGAAATGAAGAAATTCGCAATGCCGGTGCGCTCCAGAAACGCGCCGAAGATGATGAACAGTACGATATAGGTATAGCACACGCTGACCGGCGTGCCGATCACGCCGCTGGTCGTGTAAAACAGCTTGTAGATGATATTCTGCAGCGCCTTATAAAAGCTGGCGCCGTAGCTCAGCTGGTTATAGAACGCATAGACGATCAGAAGACCAGCCACCACAAGAATGGGAAGACCCACGCAGCGGCGGCAGAGCTCGACCAGCACCAGAATGCCGACGCAGCCAATGACCACATGGACGGGCTGAATGCGCGTGGCAAGCCGGATCATCGTCATGGCGTTGAGCGCAAAATAGAAGAAGCAGGCCGCGCCGACCACCATGAGAAGAATATCGTACCACGGCAGATAGTTGGGCTTTACATGGTGCTTGCTGGCCGGGAAGTTCAGAAAGCCCGCAAGGATGATAAAGCCCATGAACAGCGGCAGCCGGATCTCCGGCATGGCCGTGGAAAACAGCGTCATGCAGATGCAGTACACGGCGAAGCACGCCATAAAGACCTTAATGACAATGGCACGCCAGCCGAACCAGATCCGGGTGTTGGATTCACGGTCGTATTTGCGCATGACCTCGTCAACGTCGGCGGCAATGTTCTGCTCTGTACCGGCGTTTGCGGTCGCGGGGGTGGTCTTGTCGGGATTGCTGGACAAGGTGCATCTCTCCTTCATCTTTTTGTACGACAACTACGGCAGGGAGACCCTGCCGTAGTGCTCATTTTCTGTAAAGTACGCGTGAAGATTTACTTGGTGGGGACGTCAAAGCCCTTTTCCGCGAAGTACTTGGCTGCGCCCGGATGATAGGGGACAGAGGTAACGGAAGCGCCGAATTCGGTGCTGACCTCCGCGTACTTGGCGTGGGTATCCGTGAGGCTAGCGGCGTTGTCGAAGATATCGGCAACCAGCTTGTAGATCGCGTCCTCAGACACATCGTCGCGGGCGAGAACGACCGCGCTGACAGCGACCGTGATCGTATCGGTGTCAAGGCCGTAGACATCCTTGCCGATGGTGACCTTGGTGTAATACGGGGAAGAGTCCAGCAGCTTGTTGACGTGCTCGTCGTCCAGAGAAACAAGGTAGACGTCCTTGGTCGTTGCAAGGTCGGTGATCGCCGTTGTCGGAGCGCCCGCAACGATGAAGGCCGCGTCGATCTGGCCGTTCTTCAGAGAGTCGGCACTGTCGCCGAAGGACTGGTACGTCGGGTTGATGTCAGCTTCCGTCAGTCCGTAAGCGCCGAGCACATCCATCGCGTTAAAGAACACGCCGGAACCGGCTGCGCCGATGGAGACGTTCTTGCCCTTCAGATCGTCGACGGTCTTGATGTCGGGGTTGGTGGTGACGATCTGTACCTGCTCGGTGTAAAGCGCCGCGACCGTGGAGAAGCAGCTGACAGCGCCGGTGTCGGCAAACAGGTTCGTGCCGCCATAGGCGTATGCCATAACGTCGGACTGGCAGAAGGCCAGCTCCGCGTTGCCGTCCTCGAGCTCAAAAATATTCGACTGCGAGCCGTTGCCGACCAGACCGACAACATCGATGCCGGCGTTGTTCGTCGCATGCTGGGCGATGACAGAGCCGAAGGCATAATACGTGCCGGATTCGCCGCCGGTGACGAAGCGCAGCTTGGCGTCGGAGGACGCAGCGGGCGTTTCAGTGCCGGACGCAGCTGCATCGGATGCGGCAGCAGCCGCATCGGACGACGTCTGTGCGGGAGCCGCAGGAGAAGCGGCACACGCAGCCATGCCCAGAACAAGGACGGCTGCGAGAAGCAATGCAAGGATCTTTTTCATATCTATTCCCTCCTGAATTGATTTGCTGTGTGAAAGTATAATACATCGAAGTGCATTTTTCAAGATGTAAATCGTCATTTTGAGAAATTTATTTTTTATGAAATTCGTATTTTCAACGGAAATCCTTCATAATCGCTTGAAAAATAGCAATATTTGAATACGAAAGAAAGATTTGATTCATTTTAATGCAGGATGAAGATTTGAAATCCTGCATATAGGAGCAAAAACATCAGGCAGCCCGTCCCGGCTGCCTGATGTATATGAAATGTTTAATCTGTATTTTTATTCAGATATTCCTTCAAAAACAGGATGGCCTGCCGGTACCCCTCGAAGCCGAGGCCCATATAGGTCTTTATGCAGGCGAGGCGGGCATAGGAGATCTGCCGGAAGTCCTCGCGCTTCGTCACATCGGACAGATGCACCTCGACCGCCGGCAGCGCGACAGCCTTCAGCGCGTCCAGGATCGCGACGCTCGTGTGTGTATAGGCCGCGGGGTTGATGACGATCCCGTCAAACACGCCATAGGCCGCCTGGATCTCGTCCACCAGCGCACCCTCGTGGTTGGACTGGAAGACCTTGCAGGCAATTCCTTCTTCCCGGCACGCATCCTCACAGAACCGCACCAGCGCGGCATAATTCTGCCGCCCGTAAATATCCGGCTCCCGCAGACCGAGCAGGTTGAGGTTCGGCCCGTTCAAAATCAGCAGCTTCATCCAAGCACCTCCAAAATCTGCCGCACAGCGTCCTCCACCGTGCGGTCATTGTCGATCATGACATCCGCAAAACCCTCATACAGCGACTTCCTGCGCCGGTAGATCTCCTCCGCGCCGAGCGCCTGCGAGACGGGCCTTCCGCTGATGGGAAGCCGGCTCAAATCGCGTGTCAGGCAGAAGATCGTCCCGTTCTGATGCAGCAGCGGATAATTTTCCGGCCTTGTCACGCAGCCGCCGCCCGTGGCGATGACCAGCCCGGACTGCTTTCCCAGCTCCGCCAGTACCGCAGTTTCCCGCTGCCGGAAGCCCTCCTCGCCCTCAAGCCGGAAGATCTCCGGGATGGGCATCCCGGCCTTCTGCTCCAGCACAGCGTCCGCGTCAAGAAACGTGCGGCCCAGCCGCGCTGCAGCACCTGTGCCGACCGTCGTCTTGCCGCTGCCCGGCATACCGATGAGGATCACATTCTGCATCTGCACGGCCAGTGATTTTGTGATCGCGGCAATGCGTTCGTCCGCGATCGGCTTGCCCAGAAACTCCTCGCAGCTTTTCTTCGCCTGCGCAACCAGCATCAGAAGCCCGTTTGCCCGCTTGAGGCCGAGCCGCTCCGCCTGCAGCAGAAATTCCGTGCGCGCAGGATTGTAGACCACATCCAGCGCAGCCTCCAGCTTCGGAAGCCGGCTTAAGTCAACAGGCGATGCGCCGGTATTCGGATACATGCCGAGCGGCGTCGTGTTCACGGCGATCTGCGCGTCCGCGTGCCGGTCAAGATTCTCATAATTATGTTCCCCATGCCGGGAGATCACAACGACCTCCCGCGCGCCCATCTGCCGCAGGACATACTGCGCCGTCGCCGACGCACCGCCGCTGCCGAAGACGAGCGCCTTTTTGCCGCGTACCTCCGCGCCGCTGGACCGCACCAGCATGGAAAAGCCGTAGGCATCCGTGTTGTCGCCCCAGAGCGTCCCGTCCGGCCTGCGGACGATGGTGTTGACCGCGCCGATGGCGCGGGCCGTGGCAGACAGCTCCGCGCAGTAGGGGATGACCGCTTTTTTATAGGGAATCGTGACATTCAGTCCGTCAAATTCCCCGGAGCGCAGGAAGTACTCAAGCTCCTCCGGCTCCTTTTCATATAAAAGATAGGAGTAATCCGCGAGCTGTGCATGGATCGCGGGAGAATAGCTGTGACCGAGCGTCCGGCCCAGCAGCCCGCAGTGCAGTGCTTCAGAATTCATAGCCTGTCTCCTTTTTCCGGCCCATCCACGCGTCCAGCACGGCGATCGCCGCCGCAGCCTCCACGCACGGGACGGCCCGCGGCACGATGCACGGATCATGCCGTCCGTGAATAACGAGTGTTTCATTATCCATCCGCGAAAGGCTGACGGAGTCCTGCTCCCGGGAAATAGACGGCGTCGGCTTGAACGCCGCGCGGAACACAACCGGCATACCGGTCGAAATACCGCCCAGAATGCCGCCGCAGTTGTTCGTTTCTGTGACGATCCTGCCGTTTTCCACGCGGAACGCGTCGTTATTTTCGCTTCCGCGCAGCCGCGCAGCGGCAAAGCCCGCGCCGAATTCCACGCCCTTGACCGCCGGAATCGCGAACACGGCGCGCGCGATCAGGTTTTCCAGCCCGCCGAACATCGGCTCGCCGATACCCGCGGGCAGACCGTCGATCACGCATTCGACCACGCCGCCGACGGAGTCTCCCTCCGCCTTTGCCTGTGCAATTTCCGCCTGCATGGCCGCAGCCGCGCCGTCAGACGCAGCCGGGAACGGCTTTCCTGCGACCGACGCGTCAAACGGCACGCTGTCCGTGACGCTCCTAATGGACAAGATGCGCGCGCGAATGCGAACGCCCTCACGCTCCAGCAGCTGCATGCAGATGCCGCCCGCAATGCACAGCGGCGCGGTCAGCCGCCCGGAAAAGTGTCCGCCGCCGTCCGCGTCCTGCGCGCCGCCGAATTTGACCTGCGCGGTGTAGTCCGCGTGACCGGGGCGGGGGATATCCTTTAAGTTTTCGTAATCGCCGGAGCGCGTGTTGGTGTTGCGGATGATGGCCGTGAGCGGCGCGCCGCAGGTTTTTCCATTTTTCAGCCCGCATAAGATCTCCGGCGCATCGGCCTCTCTGCGCGGCGTCGACCAGGCGTTCTGCCCGGGCGCGCGCCGGCTCAAAAACCGCTGCAGCGCGTCCAGATCGACCGGAAGCCCGGCCGGGAGCCCGTCGACCGTGACGCCGATGGCGGGCGCATGGGACTGGCCGAAAATGGAGACGGTCAGATTTCCAGTATATACGCTGCTCATACTGCATCCTCCTTCAAAGAAGCAAAATCCTTCCAGAACGCGGGATAGGATTTCGCAACGCATTCGCTCCCCAGTACCGTGACCGGGCCCGCACAGCCGCAGGCGGCCATCGCTGCGCTCATCGCGATGCGGTGGTCGCTGCAGGCGTCCGCCGTGCCGCCGGAAAGGCGTGCGCGGCCCCAAATGACCAGTCCGTCCGGAAGCTCCCGCACGCTTCCGCCGAGCGAAGAAAGCAGCGCCGCCGTCGATTGCAGGCGGTCGGATTCCTTCAGCCGCAGCCGCGCCGCGTTTTCGATCCGTGTCTCGCCATCGCAGAGCGCGGCAAGACACGAAACGACCGGGATCAGATCAGGGATCGGCCCGGCGTCCAGCGTGATCCCATGCAGCGCACCGTGCCGCACAGTGATAGCGTCTCCAGAGACGGCCAGCTCCGCGCCGAACCGTGTCAAAAGCTCCGTAATGGCCCGGTCTGCCTGCAAAGATTCGGGGTTCAGCCCCGTTACAGTCACGCCTGTCTCTGACAGCGCGCCCATGCACAGGAAAAACGCCGCGTTCGACCAGTCACCCTCGACCGTCTGCACGGCGGGCGCCGCATAGCGCTGCTCGCCGCCAATCTGCCAGACCTGCCCGTCCTTTTTTGTCAGAATACCCGCCGCCGCAAGCGCCTGCTCCGTCATGGCGACGTAGCACGCCGATTGAAGCGCACCTGTGACCGTCAGCGTGCTGTCATCACCCAGGAGCGGCAGCGCGAATAGCAGCCCGGAAATAAACTGCGAGGAAACATTGCCGGGCAGGCAATAGTCTCCCGCGCACAGCTGTCCGTCCGTATGCAGGACAGCCCCGTCCTGCCGCAGCTGCATCCCGTGTGCCTCCAGAACCTCCCAAAGCGGGGACAAAGGCCGCTCCGGGAGCCGCCCGTGCATCCGAACCTCCGCCCGAACGCCGAGCGCTCCCAGCACCGGCAGCAGAAACCGCAGCGTCGACCCGCTTTCGCCCGCGTCGAGCTTCGCATATGCAGGCCGCGTTTCGATCGGGATGATCGATAATCCGTCCGCCTCCTGCGTAAACCGTGCGCCGAGCGCCTCCAGACACTGCAGCGTCGCCTCGATATCCGCGCTGAAGCCGTCCAAAATCAGATGAGACGGTGATTCAGAGAGTGCCGCGCAGATGAGCATCCGGTGCGCCTGCGATTTGGAGGCCGGGATCCGGATCACACCCGTGCGCGGGCCGGAAAGCAGCGTCCGCGTCATTGCGCACCTCCGGCCTTCAGCCAGTCGGGAATTTCGGAAGCCGGTGTTTTTTTAATTTCACAGCTTCCGACAGCCGTCGGAACGATCAGGTTGATCGAGCTGCCGGAGGCTTTCTTGTCGTGTAAGATCGTCCCGAGCATCTGCTCTGCCGCATACGCGCAGTCAGTTGGCAGATCATACTGCCGCAGCAGCGCCAGCACCGCGTCGCGCGTTTCAGCTGTGCAGAGGCCGAACTGCGCCGCTGCCCGCACGATCATTGCCATACCGATGGCGACGGCGGAGCCGTGGCTGACGGCAAAGCCGCTGCACGCCTCGATCCCATGGCCAAAGGTGTGGCCGAGGTTCAGAAGCTGCCGCTGTCCGCGGTCAAATTCATCCTGCGCGACAATATCGCGCTTCATCCGCACGCACGTTTCAATGATGTGCTCCAGCTGCCTGCGCGGCGGCGTGTTTTTCAGATCGTCAAAAAACGGAGCGTTTCCAAGCACCGCGTACTTGATGACCTCCGCGCAGCCGTCGCGGAAGATCTCGTCCGGCAGGGAATCCAGACAGTCCGGGTCGCAGAGCACGAGCCACGGCTGATAGAATGACCCGGCCAGATTTTTTCCGGCAGGCAGATCGATGGCTGTCTTGCCGCCGACGGAGGAGTCGACCATGGCCAGCAGCGTCGTCGGGATCTGGATAAACCCGATCCCGCGCAGATACGCAGATGCCGCGAAGCCCGTCAGATCGCCCACCACGCCGCCGCCCAGCGCGACGACCGCATCCGCCCGCGTCAGCCGGTTCTCGCACAGCGCGTCCAGCAGCGCCAGCCACGTCTTTGCGCACTTGGAGCTCTCTCCGTGCGGGAATACGAACCGGCACACGGAAAACCCGGCGTCCACAAGACTTTCCTGCACCGTTTCCCCGTACAAGGGCCACACGGAATCGTCCGAGACGATCATGACCGTGCCCGCGTTCGTCACGCTGCGGACCAGCTCGTCCGTACGGCGCAGCAGCCCGTGCTCGATCAGAACGTCATACCGCCTTGAGGCGGTCACGGAGACTGTCTTCATCGTCCGTCGACCTCCTCCTTGCGCTTTTTGCCGTCCTCCAGCAGCTGCGTCAGTGCGGCTGTGTCGTCATCCGCGATCGCGGCACGGTATTCCATCAGCCTGTCCATCAGGCAGTCCAGCTCGTGGAGCATATTGTCCCGGTTTTCCAGAAACAGCTCCGCCCACATTGGCGCATTCAGCCACGCCACGCGGGTCATATCCTTATAGCTTCCGGCGGAAAAGCCCTTGTGCGCCTCCGCAGTCGGGCTTTTAATGTACGCATTCGAGACCAGATGCGCCATCTGCGAGGTAAACGCGATCATTTCGTCGTGCTTCTCCGCCGTTGTGACGGAGTAGCTGCCGAAGCCCGCCGGGCGCAGCAGCTCCTGCGCGCGGGCAAGCAGCTCGATATTGTCAAAGTCCGGCGGCACAATGACCATCGGCGCGTTGTGGTACAGGTTTGCGCGCGCATGACCGAAGCCGGAATACTGCGTGCCGGCCATCGGATGTCCGCCGAGATAGGTAAAGTGATACTGCTCCGCCAGCGGGAACGCCGCCGCGCAGACCACGCGCTTCGTGCCGCAGCAGTCGATCACGACGGGCTTACCTCCGATATGCGACGCGGCTTCGCGCAGATAGTCGATCGCGGCAAGCGGCCGCACGCACAGCAGCACCAGATCGCACGCGCCGATGTTCTCCATCGTAAGCGGCGCGTTCACCGCATCCGCCAGCTGCGCGAAGGCAAGCATACTTTCGTCCACATCATAGCCATAGACCGTCCAGCCGGCGGCGTGATAGGCTTTTGCAAACGAGCCTCCGATGAGGCCCAGACCCACGATCCCGACCGTCATTTCGTCACCGCCTCGCGTACTGCGCGCACCTTGCGGGCAACCTCGGCAAACTGCTCACACGTCAGAGACTGCGCGCCGTCGCACAGCGCATGGATGGGGTCGTTGTGCACCTCAACAATGACGCCGTCCGCCCCGCAGGCGGTGGCCGCCAGCGTCATCGGCGGCACGAGCCGGTTGATGCCCGTGGAGTGGCTGGGGTCAACGATGACCGGCAGATGCGACAGCTCATGCAACATCGGAACGGCTGCCAGATCGAGCGTGTTTCTGGTGTAATCGTCAAACGTGCGGATGCCGCGCTCACAGAGAATGACATTGTTGTTGCCGCTGGCCATGATGTATTCCGCGCTCATCAGCAGCTCCTTGAGCGTGTTGGCAAGTCCGCGCTTCAGAAGGATCGGCTTTTTGACCGAGCCCATTTCCTTCAGCAGATCATAGTTCTGCATATTGCGCGCACCGATCTGAATAACGTCGACATTCTCAAACAGCGGCAGATGCTTGATGTTCATCAGCTCCGTCACGATGGGCAGTCCCGTCTCCTGCTTGGCGATCTCCAGCAGGCGGATGCCCTCGCCGTGCAGACCCTGGAAGTCATATGGGGACGTGCGCGGCTTGAACGCGCCGCCGCGCAGCAGCTGCGCGCCTGCGGCCTTGACGGCCTTGGCGACATAGACGATCTGCTCCTCCGATTCAACGGAGCACGGGCCCGCGATCATGGCGAA
>CAKUND010000061.1 GCA_934668295.1 uncultured Oscillospiraceae bacterium | reverse complement strand
GCGGATTTTTTCGTGCTGCTGTCTGATGATTGCGGAATCTGAAATCGATTCATAAAATGTACCGTAAAGCAAAGCGCAGAATTCTTCTCGATTTGTCATATGTTTCCCTCCAGTGCAGCTTTATATGTTGATATTATAACATATTTCGTTTTCTTTTTATTGATTTTGCCTGCAAATAAAACGTTCAGAATTATATCACCATCTGCTATACTTATCCTCCGAAAGGAGCTGATCATATGAACAGCAAACACACATCGGAAGAAAAACAAAATATCATCACTGCCTACAAAGCAGGGAAACGCGTTTCTCTGCTCGTCACCGAAACAGGAATCCCGCGCAGCACGATTTATGCATGGCTTACCGATGAACGAGCCGAAAATTCTGAGAAGGGAACAAGTTTCACACTGCGTGAATATCGCAGCTTGGAAAACAAGGTGAACTGGTTGAAGGGCATCATTGAAATCCTGCAAAAAGCGCCCTGCACTGCGACCGCACCGTTGGAAAACCGGCTGCACGCGCTCGATGGTTTGCATGATCAATACAGCGTCCATATGCTCTGCGATGCGCTGCGCGTGCCGCGGGGCACTTTTTATAATTATCTGCTGCGCAGCAAACGCGGCTGCGCTTGGTACGACAAACGCAGGGAGGAGTTTCGTCAGAAAATTCAAACAGTCTATGACGACAGCCGCCAGATCTACGGTGCTGGAAAAATTGCTGCCATCCTGAAGGAACAAGGCTGCCGCGTCAGCGAACAAATGGTGCGTGAACTAATGCAGGATATGGGGCTGTGCAGTATCCGTCAGGGCGCGAAGAAACAGTATGATAAGGAGACCAAACGGTGCAAGAATTATCTCAACCAGCAGTTTACCGCAACGCGCCCGAATGAAATCTGGGTCAGCGATGTGACTTACTTCCGCTACAAGGAAAAAGAGCTTTACATATGCGTAATTATCGACTTGTATGCACGCATGGTGGTTGGTTTCCGGATCGGTCTGAAAAACAGCACGCGGCTTGTAAAAAGCACGTTTAAGATTGCGTATGAACAGCGGCAACCGCAGCTTCCTTTGTTGTTTCACACGGACCGCGGCAGCAACTACCGTTCAAACGCCTTTTGCGCCTATCTGCAATCGCTTGGTGTGACACAGTCGTTTTCCCGTGCGCACATCCCATATGATAATTCTGTCATGGAGTCGTTCTTTGCTTCAATGAAACGGGAAGAGCTTTACCGAACAAAATACCGCTCTGAGCAGGAACTCAGAGCGGCGATCGCAGAATATATCAAGTTTTACAATGAGACCCGTCCGCACGCGAAGAACGGATACAAGACACCGTTCAAGAAAGAGCAGGAATACTACGTAAATTCCAAGCAAAACGAGAAAAAATAAACCAGACTGGATAGTTCGCTTTCCGCGTTTTTTGCGTTTTGCAGTCTGGTTTTGTGCTTTTTCCATTTACACGTCCAAGATGCTTTGTGTCAAGCAAGACGTGAAAGCATTGAAAACACAAGAGAAATAAGAAAAACACCACTGTGTCCAACTCCAGGGAGTTCAGATTGCAGTGGTGTTTTCACATGGTGGAGACTGGCGGACTCGAACCGTCGACCTCTTGCGTGTGAAGCAAGCGCTCTAACCAGCTGAGCTAAGCCTCCATTGCTGGACTATTATAACAGATGGAGTGGGTAAAAGTCAACCTTGGATTTTGTTTTCTTCCTGCCAAAGCACCGGAGCGGCGGCGAGAAGCTGCGATTTGGTGTTCTGATCAGGGTGGTCCAGCACATACAATAGGAGCAGCTGCAGCATCCGGCCTACGTCCTTGCCGCGGAGCGCGGGAAAATCCGCGCCGGTGACGGCGAGCTGGCGCAGCGTGACGCAGTCGCCGCGCGTCTCAATTCGCCGGACAGCATCCGAACGCTGCAGATCTGCCTGCAAACGCGCTGTTTCCCAGCCGTGCTCCGCGATCAGGCGCTTCCAGTCCGCTTCCGTCCGGCCCTCCTGCCACGTCTGCGCCGTAAGCTCGACCAGGCGGCAGAGCTTCGCGGGCAGACGGAACGATGCCGGATCGAGTGCCGGGCAGCGCAGCTTCGCGGCTGTCCATCTGGCCTCCGGCGTTTGGGGCAGGGCGGAAAGTCCGGAAAAATCGGCATCTGCCGCCTGCATACAGGCTTCCAGAAGCCCCTCGGCCAGCATGCGGCCAAAATATTCAGGCCGGTCGGACAAAAGTGCCTTTTCCGCCTCCTCCCGCACCCGCTCGCGGGAGAGCTGCGCGCAAAGCGGCGCGCAGCGGCAAATCGCAGCCTGTGTCTGCGCGTCCAGCGAAAAGCCGAGCTGCGCGGCAAAGCGGTACGCGCGCAGCATGCGCAGCGCGTCCTCCTGGAAGCGCGTTTCCGGATCTCCGACGCAGCGGATCACACGGCGGGCAAGATCGTCCCGGCCTCCAAACAGGTCTGTAATTGCGCCGTGCTCGTCCATCGCCATGGCGTTGATCGTAAAATCACGGCGAGCAAGATCGTCTGCAAGGCTGCGCACAAAACGCACGCCGTCCGGGTGGCGGCCGTCGTGATACGCGCCGTCGAGCCGGTAGGTCGTGACCTCGGCGCTGACGCCGTCCAGAAGGACGGTCACGGTGCCGTGCCGGATACCGGTAGGCACGCAGTGCGGAAACAGGCACAGCGCGTCCTCCGGCAGCGCCTGCGAGGCGATGTCCCAGTCGTGAATGGGCCGGTTCAGCAGCGTGTCGCGTACACAGCCGCCGACGTACCGGGCCTCAAACCCGGCACCCTCCAGCGTTTTAATGATCGCATCCGGCCTCATGGCGTGCTTCCCTCCGTTTTATGGACTGAAATCCGAAATTCTTCTTGTTTTATTGCTGTCTTCCGTATATAATATAATGCTGTTAGTTTTCATTATACGCGCCATCCCGCGCGCGCGCAATCCAAAATTTTTCGGAGGAACCTTGCATGGAATATTCTTCCTGTCAACATATTGAGCAATATCTGACCCCCGGCAAGCGCTGCCATCTGGTCGGCATTGGCGGCGTGTCGATGCGGCCGCTGGGCCTTGTCCTGCGGCGCATGGGGATGGAGATCTCCGGCTCCGACATGAACGCGTCCGTTTCGACAGACGAGCTGATCGCCAAGGGCATTCAGGTCTCCATCGGCCACCGGGCCGAGAATATCGAAGGCGCCGACTGTCTCATCCGCACGGCTGCCGCGCACAACGACAACCCCGAGATCGCTGCCGCCCGCGCCAAGGGCATCCCCATTTTCGAGCGGGCGCAGGCCTGGGGCTATATCATGCAGGCGTATCAAAACGCCATCTGCGTCGCCGGCACGCACGGCAAGACCACGACGACCTCGATGCTCACGCATATTTTTATGCAGGCAGACCGCGACCCCACGATCATGATCGGTGGGTTCCTGCCGCTGCTCGGCGCGGGGCATCGCGTCGGCAAGGGCGACACGATCATCCTCGAAAGCTGCGAATACTGCAATTCGTTTTTGAACTTTTTCCCGACTGTCGCGGTCATTCTCGACGTGGACGCCGACCATCTGGACTTTTTCAAGGATCTTCAGGACGTGGAGCAGTCGTTCCGCAGATTCGCCTCCCTCGTTCCGGCGGACGGACTGATCGTCGCCAACGGCGACGACAAAAACACCCGCGACGCGCTGTCCGGAATGCCGTATCTGTCGTTCGGCTTTGACGAGAAAAACGACGTGTACGGAAAAAACTTCTCTGAGGATTTCACCGAATTTGACGTTTTCTGCGGCGGGCAGCCGTATGCGCACCTGCGGCTGGGCGTCATCGGCCGCCACAATGCGCTCAACGCGTTGGCCGCATGCGCGGTGGCCTGGAAATTCGGGATTCCCGGTGAAACAGCCGCTGCCGCGCTCGCAGGCTTCCACGGCGCGGGCCGCAGGCTGGAATACAAGGGCAGCTTCCGCGGTGCAGACGTCTATGACGACTATGCCCACCACCCCAACGAGCTCCACGCGCTTCTGCAGGCGGTCCGGCTGATGCACTACCGGCGCGTGATCTGCGCGTTCCAGCCGCACACCTATTCGCGCACAAAGGCGCTGTTTCAGGACTTTGTCGACGAGCTGTGCACGGTCGATCAGGCTGTTCTGGCCGATATCTACGCCGCGCGTGAGCAGAATACCGTCGGCGTCAGCTCGCAGGATCTGGCGGCGGAGATCCCTGGCGCGGTCTACTGCCCGAGCCTGCAGGGCGTGACGGCCTATCTGCGCGGAATTGCCCAGCCGGGCGATATTATCCTAACGGTCGGCGCAGGCGATATTTATAAGGCTGGAGAAGCGCTTTTAAAGGAATAAACCGGAACATTCGCAAAAAACCGGCGTCTTAGACCATAGACGCTGGTTTTTGTCATTGACAGCCGGTTTTCTGTCCGGCTATAATGGAAGCAAAGAAAAAGAAAAGGAGGAAATCAGCATGATCTCGAATCTTTACCAAAAAACATTTTCCGTTCTGATGAAGCGTCCGCTCAGGCTCTGGGGCATCACCCTGCTGTCAAGCGTTCTGCTCGTGGTGGTGCATATCGGTTTCATCGGCATCCCGGCCGTCGGATTTTGTGCGCTGCTGCTGCTGGAAGCCTCGATGAGCATGATCTACCTCAACAGCTACCGCACGGGGCTGGAGCCGAAGACGGCGTATCTGTTCGCTGCGTTCCGTAAGGATCGGATCTGGCGCGTGCTGGGCGGCATGGCGTGGATGCAGCTCTGGATCTTTTTATGGTCGCTCATCCCGATCGTCGGGATCGTATTCGGCGTCATCCGCGCGTATGAATACGCATTCGTACCTTACATTCTCATGACGCGCGACGATGTCAGGCCCACCGAGGCGATCAAGGTCTCGAAGGCGGAGACGATGGGCTATAAGGGAAAGCTGTTCGGCGCGGATCTGCTGCTTGAGGGCGTCTATTTCGTCGTGATCCTCCTGCTGTCGCTGCTGAGCATGATCCCGTATGTCGGCATCGTGTTCACCATTCTGCGCATCGTGCTCACCGTTGTGTTCGGCGTGCTGGCGCCGCTGTTCCTCGGCATTCTGCACGCGGCGTTCTATGTGGAGATCCAGAACCGCCGCGCGGCGGCTGCGCAGCGCCCGTCTGCGCCTGTGCAGCCCGCTCCGCCCACACAGCCCGCGCCGCCTGTGCCGCCCGTCATCCCGGCCCCGGCTTCCGAGCCCGAGACGCAGCCCGCCCCGCAGGGTGAGCCCGTTGTGACCGCACAGGAGCCCGAAGCCCCCGCTCAGCCGGAGCCGGAACAGGAGGCTCCGGAACAGCCGCAGCCGGCCGAACCGCGCTGCCCGCACTGCGGCGCGCCCATCCGGATGCAGGGCGCTCTGTTCTGCACCGCCTGCGGACATAAGCTGGACGCGCAGTGACCTGACCGGCCTTCGGATTTGCGAAAGCCTCCATTTTTGACAGAGATCCCGCCTGCCGCAAAACTGCGGCAGGCGGGATCGTTTCATCCGTTCAGGCCTTCTGCGGTTCCATCGCGTCCGCAAGCGTGTCGGTGATGGCGGCGCGGAAGAGGCTTCCCGCGTTGTCATGGACGATGTTCAGGGCCGGAGCCGTCTGGTTCAGCTCGATCTTGCTGTCCATGTACAAATCGAGGTCGAGCATGAACACCCGTTCCTCCGTCGTCTCATGGGTACGGTTGTTGACCTTGCGCATGAGGCCCGGGCCGGATTTGACGTTGGCCTTCGCTCCGCCGGGCATCTGCACGGTCGCGGTCAGTTCGTTCTTCATGAACGCCTGCTCCTGCGCGTCCTCGTCGCCCAGCAGGCCCAAAAAGCCCGGCGTGATGAGCTCCTTCCAAAGACAGTCCTCCAGACCGAGCGGCGCGCGGCGGAAGGCGTTGACATACCGCAGACCCACGCGGGTGAACCACGAGGGGTGATACGTCTCGATAAACGCGGCGAGAATGCGGTCGAGCCGCTGGGCGAATTCCTCCCAGCGGGTATAGCCGTAGGTCGAAAGGGCGATAAAGCCTTTGGTGAGGCTGATCTTCCACTGGCCCTCGGCGGAGATGAACTGATAGTTGTTGACCGTCCCCTGCGGGATGGGCTTGCCGTTCACCATCTGCGGCGGCAGCTGCTCGATCTTCTTTTCATACTGCGGGTATTCCCGGCGGATGCGGTCCTGAAACGCGGCAGGCTCGCTTGCGTCGATGGACAAAATTTCCGGAAAGCGAAGCTGGCAGATCACCTCGACCAGCTGGCGCTTGGAGTAGATCATTCGTTCTTCATTGGAAAACATGGCGCGCACACCTCTTATTGCTTTTTTTATATCATACTATATTTATCAGAAAATGCAAGCCCGTGCTGAAAAGCTTGGCAAATCCGGCGTTTGGTGGTATACTGACCTTGTATCTCAAATTCAGGAGGTTCCGGTATGGACTTTTTGCGGCTTCTCGCGGCGGGACGCTGCGGAGCGCTGGACGCATTTTTCTCCGGCCTGACGTATTTCGGTTCGGAGGTCGCGTTTATGGCGGCGGCACTGCTGATCTTCTGGTGCGTTGACAAGCGGCAGGGCTATTACGTTTTTCTGGTTGGTGCGCTCGGCACGGTCTGCAACCAGTTTCTGAAGCTGGCCTTCCGCATTCCGCGTCCCTGGGTGCTCGACCCGGACTTTCAGATCGTGGAGTCCGCCCGCGCCGGCGCGACGGGCTATTCCTTCCCCTCCGGCCACACGCAGAACATCGTCGGCACAACGGCCTCGATCTTTGCGAGCCGGAAGGAAGCGTGGGTGCGCATCGTCTGCGCCGTGCTGATGGTTCTGGTGCCGTTTTCGCGGATGTATCTGGGCGTCCACACGCCGCTGGATGTCGGCGTCGCGTTTCTGACGGCGCTGGCGCTGGCCGCGGCGCTCTATCCGGCGTTCCGGACGGAAGCTGCCGCGAAAAAGACACTGCCGTGGCTCCTGCTCGGCGCTGCCGCGCTGTGCATCGGATATCTGGTCTATGCCTCGTCCCTTGCCCGGTGCGACTGGCCGGCGGGCAGCGAAGATCTCTCCAACATCACGCACGGCCTTAAGAACGCGTACACCATGCTGGGTGCGCTGCTGGGCTTTTTGATCGTATATATCGCCGATGAGAAAAAGCTGCATTTTGACGTGCGCGCGCCGTTTGGAGGACAGGTCTTGAAGCTGGGTTTGGGTCTTGCGCTGATCCTCGGCATCAAGGCGGGGCTGAAGCCGCTGCTGGTTTCCCTCTTTGCCGGGTCGCAGGCGGAAAGCTTTGTGCGGTATTTCCTGATCGTTATTTTTGCGGGCATTGTCTGGCCGCTTTCCTTCCCGTTCTTTGCAAAACTCGGAAAGAAGGGCAGCGCGGCATGACGGCGGCTTTGATCGTTCTGGCCGTTTTGCTGGCGGTCGTTCTGCTGGCGCTGGGCCTGTTTCTGTTTGCCTGCCGCCGCAGTCCCGCCCCGGATTTCACGAAGCCGGCGGTCATTGCCAAATGGGGCCGGGCAGAGCAGACGGAGGAAATTCTCGCGGGCATCGCGCTGATGCGGGACGCGGAGGACATTTTCCTGCCGTCTCATGACGGCCTGCGCCTGCACGGGCAGCTTTTGCAGCAGCCCGGCGCGAAGGGCACGATCCTCCTGTTCCACGGCTACCGGTCGAGCTGGATCATCGATTTTTCCATCGTCCTTCCCTATTACTATTCGCTCGGATATAATTTACTCGCCGTCGACGAGCGTGCGCACGGGCAGTCGGAGGGGGTATCCATCACCTTCGGCATTCACGAGCGCCGGGACGCTGTGACGTGGGCACAGTATGCGGCCATGCACTTCGGCCCGGAGCACCCGCTGTTTCTGGGCGGACTCTCGATGGGCGCGACGACGGTTCTGCTGGCCTCCGCGCTGGCGCTTCCGCCGTCCGTGCGGGGCGTGATCGCCGACTGCGGGTTTTCCTCGCCGGAGGCGATCATGAAAAGCGTTTTGCACGCGCACGTAAAATGGCTCCCGGCGGGGCCGCTGCTGGGGCTGATGGATGTCTGCACACGCGCCTTTGCGGGCTTTTCCATCAAAGAAGCGTCCACGCTGGACGCGGTATCGAAAACAAAGCGTCCCATTCTGTTCATCCACGGCACAGCCGATACCTTTGTCCCCTGCGCCATGTCGCAGGCCGCCTATGACGCCTGCGCATCCGAAAAGCAGCTTGTTCTCGTCGACGGCGCGAAGCACGGCTACAGCTATCTGGTCGACCGCCCGCGCGTGCAGGCGGCGCTGGCAGCGTTTCTGGAAAAATACACATCACAGGAGGCTATCCAATGAGACAGCAGCATGAGATCACCACTTCCGGCCCGCTGCTCGGCAGCGACGGCAATCTGCTTGAACCCGGCTGGGCGCGCTCCCTGCTCCCGGTCTATCGCCGCACGGATATCAAGGCCGGCGCGATGCGCGTCAAGGAATGGGATTACTATCTCATCACCGACGGCCATATCGGTCTGGCGCTGACCATCGCGGACAACGGCTATATGGGCCTTGACTCCGTTTCCTTCCTGGACTTCGACGGCAAATGGGAAAAGACGACCAGCCGCATGCGGGCGCTCCCGCTCGGCCGGACGCAGCTGCCGGAATCGAGCGCGGAGGGCGCGTCGGAAATTTCGAGGGGCGGCTATGCGCTCACCTTTTACCATGAGGACGGGGCGCGGATGCTCTCGTTCCACATGGACAAATTTCTGGACAAAGAGTCCATCGAGGGCATCATCAAGCTCACGGACGAGCCGGACGAGAGCATGGTCATCGCCACGCCCTTTGACAAGCCCGGCCATTTCTACTACAACCAGAAGATCAACTGCATGCGCGCCGAGGGCTGGATCGAGCTGGGCAGCCGCCGGTATGAACTGACGAAGGACAAATTCTTTGCCGTGCTCGACTGGGGCCGCGGCGTGTGGACGTATCACAACACGTGGTACTGGGGCAGCGCGTCCGGCGAGCTCGACGGCGTTCCCTTCGGCTGGAACATCGGCTATGGCTTCGGCGACACCAGCGCCGCGACGGAGAACGTGCTGTTCTACGACGGGAAAATTCACAAGCTGAGCGAGGTCAGGTTTGAAATTCCCATGGACGAAGACGGCTTTGAGGACTTTATGAAGCCCTGGGTCTTCACAAGCGACGACAACCGGTTCTATATGAATTTCACGCCGGTGCTCGACCGCAGCGCGTTTATGAGCGCGGGCGTCGTGCTGTCCGACCAGCATCAGGTCTTCGGCCATTTCACGGGCCGCATCACGCTGGACGACGGAACCGTCCTGCCCGTGCGCGACTTCTTCGGCTTTGCCGAGAAGGTCGAAAACAAATGGTAAGCGCATGCTGACCTACGACCTGCAAACAGGCGGCCAGCCGAAATATTACCGGCTCTACACCTGCATCCGCGAGGATATCCTGCGCGCCGAGCTTCTGCCGGGGCAGAAGCTGCCGTCGAAGCGGGCGCTGGCGGAGCATCTGCATATCAGTCTTGCGACCGTCTCCGGCGCGTATGAGCAGCTGGTGGACGAGGGCTATCTCACGGCGAAGCCGCGCAGCGGCTATTATGTCAGCGCCATTTCCCACCTGCCGCAGAACACGCAGCCGCAGACGCGGCTGCGCATGCTCCCCGCCGACGCGCCTGCCGCGCAGGAGCCCGCGGGCTACGGCTTCCGGTATTCCGCGCTGACCCGGCTCATGCGTGAGGTCATTGCCGACTGCGGCACGCGGCTGCTGGAAAAGCCGCCGCACTACGGCTGCGCGGAGCTGCGCAACGCGATCGCGGAATATCTGCTGCGCTACCGCGGGATGCTGGCCCAGCCGGACTGCATCGTGATCGGCTCCGGCGCGGAATATCTCTATGGCCTCATCGTACAGCTGCTGGGCAGAGAGCGCGTGTATGGGCTCGAGGACCCCGGCTATGAAAAGATCCGGCAGGTCTACGCGGCCAACGGCGCGGTCTGCGACCTGCTGCCCATGGGCGAAGACGGCATAAGCGCCGACGCACTGCAGAAAACACGCGCGTCCGTCCTGCACATCACGCCGTTTCACAGCTTCCCCACCGGCATCACCACGTCGGCGGCCAAGCGCAGCGACTATCTTTCCTGGGCGGCGGAGCGGGACGCGATTTTGATCGAGGACGATTTTGACTCGGAGTTTTCCGAGAACAAAAAGCCGCTGCAGACGCTCTATTCCATGGACCGGCGCGGATGCGTGATCTACGTGAACACGTTCTCGCATTCGCTGGCGCCGTCCATGCGTATGGGCTATATGGTCCTGCCGGAGAGTCTGATGGAGCGCTACCGGCAGACGCTCGGCTTTTATTCCTGCTCCGTTCCGCTGTTCGACCAGTACGTTCTGGCCCGCTTTATCTCGCAGGGCTATTTTGAGCGCCATCTGAACCGCCTGCGGCGGCAGAACAAGGGAAAATAACTGCCGGAAATGCGGAATTTCCTCTGGATTTTCTGCATGGCTTGTGTTATAATGATAATAGAAATCATTATTATATTTTGAAAGGAATCCGAACTATGTACTGTGTCAAGAAAATGACCGAGGATCTCTACTGGGTCGGCGCAAGCGAGCGGCGGCTGAACCTGTTTGAAAACGCCTACCCGCTCACGAACGGCGTGAGCTACAACTCCTATCTGCTGCTGGACGAGAAGACCGTCCTGATCGACACCGTGGATAAGTCTGTCAGCGGCCTGTTCTTTGAAAATGTCGACCATGTGCTCTCCGGCCGGAAACTCGACTATCTCATTGTGCAGCACATGGAGCCCGACCACGCCGCGACCATCGTCGAGCTTGTCCTGCGCCATCCGGAAGTAACCATCGTCTGCAACGCCAAGACGCGCACGATGATGCAGAATTTCTTCACATTTGACATTGACAGCCGCCTGCAGCTCGTCAAGGAGATGGACACGCTCACGACCGGCAAACACACCTTTGCTTTCGTCATGGCCCCGATGGTGCATTGGCCGGAGGTCATGGTGTCCTATGACACAACGACGAAAACGCTCTATTCCGCCGACGCCTTCGGCACCTTCGGCGCGCTGAACGGCAATCTGTACGCGGACGAGGTGAATTTCCGCACAGAATGGCTTGCCGATGCCCGCCGGTACTACACCAACATTGTCGGAAAATACGGCACGCAGGTACAGGCGCTGCTGAAAAAGGCCGCCGGGCTGGAGATCGAGATGATCTGCCCGCTGCACGGCCCGGTCTGGCGCAAAGATATTGCGTGGTTCCTCGACAAATATATCCACTGGGCGACCTATACCCCGGAGGACGATGCAGTCGTCATCGCCTATGCTTCCGTCTACGGCGGCACGGAAAACGCCGCGAATGTTCTGGCCGCGAAGCTGTCCGACCTCGGCGTGCGCAACGTGCAGATGTATGACGTGTCCGTCACGCACCCGAGCTATATCCTCTCCGAATGCTTCCGGGCCAGCCATCTGGTCTTTATCTCCACGACGTACAACGCGGGGATGTTCGTGACGATGGAAAATCTGGTGCACGATAT
>CAKUND010000060.1 GCA_934668295.1 uncultured Oscillospiraceae bacterium | reverse complement strand
AAGTATGAGATCAAGGACGGCCATTACGGCCTTGCCAACGTCGCGCCGACCATCGTGACCATGATGGGCCTCGAGACGCCCGACTGCTGGCAGCCGAGTATGATCTGATTTTCGCACTGGCGCGGGAGCCCCGGGCGCTCCCGCGCCAGCTTTGGGGCCGACAACTCTGTCGGCCAGAAAATGTTACGAATTTGCCGCAGATTTCCGAAAAAGCGCCGCATTCTGCGGGCGGACAGAGTCGTCCGCCCCTACGTTGGAGTGGGCGCACATTTATGGATTTGCCGCGTTTTTTCGATAAACCACTGTCTTCTGCCGGTCAAAGCAGACCCTCGCCCGCCCAAACCCTTCTCCGGAGGTATCCATGCGAAAGAAACTCACGCTGATCCTGATTTTGATCCTGGTGCTGGTGCAGCTGTGCGCCTGCGATAGGCCGCAGGCAGAGCGCTCGCCGGCAGCAGAATCCGAAGCAGCAGCTCCTGCGGACAAACCGTCCGAAGCAATTCCGGACGGGACGGACGCGCCGGACGAGCCGGACGGGACGGACGATCTCCCTGTCCGGATGCCGGAGCGGGTACTGACCTCTGATAAGTATACCGCCGAGGTCTATACCGATACTGTTTCGTACGGGCAGTATCAGATCGAGAGCCGGGAATACGCCGTCTCTGACGGCGTGAGCGCCGTCGGTTACCGTGCCGCAGGCAGGAGCTCGTACGTCCGCTTTTTTGAGCAGACCGTCACGGAGGCCGGAACGGTCTGGTATTATGATAAAAATGCGGGAGACTGGCGCTCGCAGGCGCTGGGCGACGGGCTGTATGCCTCGCCGGTCGTGGTGGTGGAGCTGGCCTCCGGACAGACGTATTTCCTTGCCCTGCCGCGCACGTTCGCCCTGCGGGAAAACGGCTCCAGGGAATATCTTCCGGAGCAGGACGGCATCCTGCGCACCACAAAGACCCGCAGCGGCGGTATCCGCATCACAATGGACGGATATGGACTTACGCCCGACTGCGTGACGGACGCACTGATCCTGACGGCACCGTTTGGGCTGGACTGGAGCGTGGACAACTGCGCGAAGGCATGGGTCACATATGTGAAAAACGGCGATTCGCAGTGGTGCTTTGACGGCTATTACAGCAAATCGCCCTCCAACTATATCCCGTCCGGCGAAAACTATTATTACTGCTGTGCTGCGTCCTACTGTATCCGGGGCTATCTTGGCCGGATGTCCCGCTGCAAAGAAGCACCTGCGCTCATCATCCTCTCGCTCGACGCCATGTCGCAGCGGCAGAACCAGTACGGCTATGTGCCCACCACGCCCGGCAGCGAATGGCTTCAGAGCGATTACGGCATCGGGCCAGGCTTTTATGACACCCGATTCAATACAGATCTTCTTGAGATCTATATCAGCGCCGCGCGCAGATTTGGCGGCAATCTGTTTGAAGACACTGTCAGCCGCTATCTCGGCTTCTATATGCAGCTTGCCGATACGAGCCACATCACCACGGAAAACGGCGGCTGGCTCATCCCCGACTACTGGCACCCGGACGAGCTGACCGCCCCGCATACCTCGCTCAACCATCAGACATCGGAATGTCTGGCGCTGTATCACGCGGCGGATCTGCTGAACCGGGAGGATCTGCGTGCGCTGGCCGACCGTATGCTGCTGGCCATCGAGGACACCGGCTCCGGCTGGGTCATGCCGGATCACAATTTCTATTACAGCGTCAAGCCCGACGGCACATATGTCGAGGGCGACTATCCGTATCTGACGTACAACGATCTTTACTACCTGCAGGAATATCTGACCGGCCAGGGCCGGGAGGAAAACGAGACGCTGACGTATCTGATGGGTGAAAAGCTCCAATGGATGCAGAATCACGGCGTGACCGGTTATGAAAAAGGCTGAAACCCGTTTTTTGACTTGTACTTTCCCGGAAAATCGGTTAGAATGAATTGAATATCCCAGAAGGAGGAATCTTGATGATCCGTATGAATACAGATGCCGGCCAGATCACGGTCGACAGCGCTGTCTATACCAACATCGCGGGCTTTGCCGCGACCAACTGCTTCGGCGTCAAGGGCATGGCCGTGCGCTCCATGACGGACGGGCTTGTCCATCTGCTGCGCAGGGAAGCAATGGGCAAGGGCGTCAAGGTCACGTTCAGCCCCGATAATTCCATATCCATCGACCTGCACATCATGGTCGACAAAAGCGTCAATCTCAGCGCAATCGCGTCCTCCATCATCAGCGAGGTCCGCTATTTCGTCACCAAGTCCACGGGCACCGAGGTGCGTGCCGTGAACGTATTCGTCGACTCCATTTCCGTCGACTGATATCGATCCCAATTCACGCGCGCATACAGGCGCTCACGGAGGTAAACCATGATCAAAACCATTGACGGCGCGGCGTTCAGCCGGATGATGCTTTCCGCCGCTGCCGAGATCGACCTGAACAAGCAGAAGGTCAACGAGCTGAACGTCTTCCCCGTCCCCGACGGAGATACCGGTACGAATATGAGCATGACGCTCTCCGCTGCCAGCACGGAGCTGCGCAAAGCGGACGGAATCACGCTCACCAAGGCCGCCGACAAGACGGCCTCCGCGCTCCTGCGCGGCGCCAGAGGCAACTCGGGCGTCATTTTGTCCCTGCTGTTCCGCGGCTTTTCCAAGTCGCTCAAGGGCAAGCTTGAGGCGGACGGTAAGGATTTTGCCGCCGCGCTGACCGCGGGCGTTGAGGCCGCCTATAAGGCAGTCATGAAGCCCGCCGAGGGAACCATTCTGACCGTCTCCCGCCTCACGGCTGACGCCGCGCGCGATCTGGCCGAGGAGAATGACGAGATCGAGTATGTGCTGCAGCACTGCCTCGACACGGCGCACGCCGCGCTGGACAACACCGTCAACCAGAACCCCGTTCTCAAAAAGGCCGGCGTCGTCGACGCGGGCGGCATGGGCTTCTGCCTCATTCTGCGCGGCATGCTCGAAAGCCTGCGCGGCAACGATATCGTCTGCGGCGACGAGGGTGCGGTGAACGAGGAAGCTGATTTCGGCATTTTCGACTCCGAGGATATCACATTCGCCTTCGACACGGTCTTCATCGTGCGCAAGCGCGAGGATATCACCTCGCTCGATCCGCTGCGCGAATATCTCGGCAGCATCGGCGACAGCCTTGTCATCGGCGAGGATGACGAGGCGTTCAAGGTCCACGTACATACGAACATTCCGGGCGACGCGCTGAGCGAGGCCCAGAAGTACGGCACGCTGGAGCTTGCGAAGATCGAGAATATGCGCCTGCAGCACGACGATCTGACCGCCGGCCGCAAGGCTCGGTCGACCGACGATCTGGAGGCCGTGGAAAAGGAGCTGGAAAACCAGCCTGCGGAGCAGGCAGCACCGGCAGAGCCTGAAAAGCGCTACGGCAGCGTCGCCGTGTGCGCGGGCGAGGGGCTTGCGGGCGTGTTCCGAGATCTCGGCGTTGACGAGATCATCGAGGGCGGTCAGACGATGAACCCCTCGACCGAGGACATTCTGCACGCGATCGAAAAAACGCCTGCGGAGATCGTCTTTGTCCTGCCCAACAACAAAAATATCATCATGGCCGCGCAGGCTGCGGCGGAGCTGGCTTCGCGCGAGGTCGTGGTCATCCCGACCAAGACTGTCCCGCAGGGCATCAGCGCCATGCTCTCGTTCGACGCGGCGATGGAGCCGAGCGAAAACGAAGCGGCCATGACCGACTGCCTCTCCGGCGTTATGACCATGCAGATCACCTACGCCGCGCGCGACTCGGACTTTGACGGCTTCGATATCCACGCGGGCGACTATCTTGGCCTGTGCGACGGCGCGCTGGCCGGCACGACGCGCGAGATCACTGCGCTTCTCGCGTCGCTTGCGGACAAGGCTGCGGAGGCCGGCAAGGAATTCATCAATATTTTCTACGGCGCGGATATTCAGGAGCCCGACGCGGAGGCGGCGCTGGAGCTGTTCCGGCAGCACGCGCCGGACGCGGAGGTCAACCTCGTCTCCGGCGGCCAGCCGATCTATTATTACCTCATTTCCGCAGAATAACGGCCCTGGCCATATGTATACGAACAGCCCCATTCGACCGGAATGGGGCTGTTTGATGTTTTATCCGAAAGCTGCTGAAATTTCCTGCAAACCCGTCGAGACCAAGCCATAAACCATAAACAGGAAAAGCGTTTATGTTTTGGAAAGGAGGAAACGGGCTCAGAGGATAAGAGGCTCCGCGCTATGCGCGGGGACTCGTTCCGTCGAGGCCAGCCCCAAAACATAAACCAGCGAAGCGTTTATGGTTTGGAAAGGAGGAAACGGACTCAGAGGATAAGAGGCTCCGCGCTATGCGCGGGGACTCGTTCCGTCGAGGCCAGCCCCAAAACATAAACCAGCGAAGCGTTTATGGTTTGGAAAGGAGGAAACGGGCTCAGAGGATAAGAGGCTCCGCGCTATGCGCGGGGACTTGTTCCGTCGAGGCAAACCCCAAAACATAAACCAGCGAAGCGTTTATGTTTTGGAAAGGAGGAAACGGGCTCAGAGGATAAGAGACGTCGCGTACAGCGGCGGCTCGTTCCGTCGAGGCCGTTTCCGACGTGCCTCCGGCGGCCCCATCTTTTCCGCCTTGCCGGAAAAGAAGGGGGAGAAAAGGGGCGCTGGGACGCGTTTGGTGCGTGCTGCGGGTACAATTCAGGCGAGCACCAATGTTTCAATCGTTACGAACACACATACTCACCCTACGGGCGCTTTGGTACGCGCCGCCTGTCACGGTGCACCAGGTTTGATAGCAGCTGCGTTTGAATGACTGCGGCAAATCAGCCCTGCGTTCAAAAGTTGCAGGGCTGTACGAATTCGCTGGAGTCTTGTAGGGGCAGCGTCGGAAATATTGAGTTATTTCAAATTTCGCGGGAAAGATCCAAGAAAACCGAAGCGGTTTTCTTGGGCGCTTTCAAGGGGGCTCCGGGGGGAAATCGAAATCCCCTCGGGCTCGTTTTCTTTTTGTCACTTTTTCTTTTGGAGAAGCAAAAGAAAAAGTGAAATTGCAGTTGCAAATTTCTATGAGTGTTCTAGTCTTGATGCGTGCCCCGTACCAGCTCCCCTTTCAGGAGAGCCTTGGATGCAGGCGGCGGTAGCCATCGTCCGGCTTGATTCGAGCCGGTATTTTGTGCTTCGACAGAAAATTTTTCCTAAATGTGGGGTTCCGCACCCGATTTCGACATACTTCGCACGCGGCGTGTGGTATGGTGAGGCTGCATGGAGGCCGGATCAAGCTGCACGATCACTGCGGTCCGGTCATCAGGCTCTGACTCGCTGGCGCATGCGACGACCCCGGCGGCAAGCTCCCTCGGCGAAAGCGGCCCGCTCGCGCGCAGATACTGCTCGCAGGCGGCTTCCGGTATGCCGTCGGTGGTAAGCACCAGCTGCTCTCCTCTCTGTAAGGACAGCCCCACACGCTCGGCCCGGTGTTCCTCTCCCACACCCAGCCCCGGCGGAGGCGAGGCTGTCCCTATTTTTTTGACCGTTCCGCCCTTTTTGAGATAGGACGGGGCCGCGCCCCATTTATAAAGCGCTCCCTCGCCCGTGCAGAGATCTACCTCCAGCAGATCGATCGTGGAAAAGCACCCGTCACCCCGCAGGACATACAGCTCGTTCAGCATCGCCGCCGCGTCCATCGCGCCAAAGCCGAGCGTCAGCAGAGACTGCAGCACGGAGATCGCCTCCTGCGCGTCGGACTGTGCGCCGAAGCCGGTGCCCATGCCGTCGCAGAGCAGAACATACTGCGTCGTGCCGCACTGAAAGCTCGTCCCGCAGTCGCCGCAGAGCGTGTCGCCCCGCAGCCCGACCGCCCGGACGCCGAGCGAGAGCCGGTAGCGCGGGACGCCACCGGCGGGATGCCTCTGCCCCGCCGCGCGCAGGAAGCGCGCAAGCTGGCCGAGCAGCGCGCGGGAAATTTCCCGCGCCTCCTCACTGCGCTGCAGTGCCAGCAGCTGCGACTGCTGTGCGCGCAGCGCCCGGTTGATGGCCGCGCGGAACGCCTCCTCCCGGATGCAGACCGCGCAGAAGCCCGCGGGCAGATCGCCCTCGTTCGCCTGTCCCTGCCGTAGGATCGTTCCGGCGCAGGCCGAGAGCAGGCGGCAGGTATCGTCCGCGCGCTCCTGCCAGCATTGCTGGCGCTTGACGCAGCTGCGGCAGACCTCGTCCGCCGCGCTGTCGAAGATCAGCGCCGGGGCCGTCTGCGTCTCCTGCCCGGACAGGGAAAGCTTCGTCTCCATCCGCTGCAGAACGTCCGCCGTCTGCACGAGCGTGCTGGCTGCGGCAGGCGCGTCCCGCCGCGTATCCGGCAGCGCAAAGCCCGGCAGCAGACACGACAAAACCGCGCCTGCCAGGACCCCCAGCGTCCAGCCTGCATGCTCGCCGCCCCAGACGAGCACGCACAGAAAATAAAGCCCCGCAAACGCCGCCGCCCGCGCCGTCCGGCGAAGCTCTGCCATCCGGCAGACGAGAAGCGGCAGACAGAAGCAGGCCGTCTGCGGCGGGGACGGGACGCTCCCAAGATCAAGCACCAGACCGCAGGCCGCGCCGATCAGCATCGCGTCCTGCGCATCCTCCGCCAGCAGGCACACAGCAGCGGCTCCGACTGCGGCCAGCGGGACGCCGAACGGCAGCTCCACACGTACAAGCCCCGCAAGCAGACACACCGCCGCCGCATAGGGCCGCAGCCGGGCGGCGTCCTCCGCCGGGCAGAGCGCGCGGATGCTCACGACTAGCAGCGTCAGCCGCAGAGCAAGCAGCAGCGCCGCGCGCATGCCGCCGTCTGCCTGCAGTACAAAGATCAAACCCAGCAGCGCATAGATCCCGCCTGCCGCTGCCGGGACGAAGCCGCGCCGCTGCGCGGGCAGCAGATCGCGGAACAGGCAGCTGCCCGCCAGCATCAGAAAGCCCGCCGCGACCGGCTCCAGCGCAGCCGATAAGCCCCAGAACACGGCATAGCCCGCCACAGCTCCGAGATATGCGCACACAGCCGCCGGGCCGAATGGCAGCACGCACATTGGCGCAAGCGCCAGCGGCACGTGCGCCGATAAAAGCCCTGCTCCTGCCAGCACAAAGCAGAAGCCGCCTGCGCCGAGCGCACGCAGCGTTCCGCGCAGCACGGGCCGCGCCGCCAATCCCTGCGCCAGCCGCTGCCGCAGCTGCTGTGCTCCTGCTGTTCCCATCGCGCCGCCTCCTTTTGTTCCTTCGTGCAGTGTAGCACCCGGAACGGGCGGAAACCTGTCGGGAAATGGCGCGGGAAACGCCGGAACGGCTTCCCTGTGCGCTTGCGTTTGCAGGGAAAATAGTGTAGAATAAGAAAAAATCCCGGAGGGGGCTTCGACTTGGGCCGAGAAACAGAATACAAGCTGGCTGTCGGCGATCTGCAGCTGCTCGACTGCATCCTGTGCAGCAGGGCGGTCATGGAAAAGCTGTGCGCGCCCTATGCCTATATCCGCATGCGCACGACGTATTACGACACAGAGGACGGCTTTCTCGCGCAGCGGCGCTGGATGCTCCGCCTGCGCACGGAGGACGGCTGCAGTGTCGTCACCATGAAGACCCCCGGCGAGGGCCACACACGCGGCGAATGGGAGGTCGAGAGCGAATATCTCGACGAGGCGCTGCCGAAGCTGGCCGCGCTCGGCGCGCCGCAGGCGCTCACGTCCCTGCAGCCGGACATGCTTGCGCCTATCTGCGGGGCAAGCTTCACCCGCATCACGGCGGAGCTCCGGCTGTCGGACGATACCAGATGCATGATCTGCGGCGATGTCGGCGATCTGACCGGCGGCGAAAACGCAGCGCTTCTGTGTGAGCTGGAGCTGGAGCTGAAGCATGGAAGCGAAGCAGAGCTGGCCGCGTTCGCGCGGGAGCTCATGGAAACCTATCATCTGTCTGAGCAGCCGCTCAGCAAGCTGCAGCGTGCACGGGCACTGGCAGCCGCTGAATAAAACCGCCCTACGGCGGGAAAATGAGGGAAAACGATCATGGATATCAACAAAAACGCCAATTTGAGCATGCTCTGCGACTATTACGAGCTCACCATGGGCAACGGCTATTTCGTTCAGAGCATGCAGGACCGCATCACGTATTTTGATATTTTCTTCCGCTCCGTGCCCGACAACGGCGGCTTTGCCATCGCGGCTGGGCTGGAGCAGGCGATCGAGTATGTGCAGCAGCTGCACTTTGACGAGGACGACATTGCGTATCTGCGCAGCCGGAGGATGTTTGACGAGGGCTTCCTGCAGTATCTGCGCGGCTTCCGCTTCACGGGTGATATCTGGGCCGTGCCGGAGGGCACGCCGATCTTCCCGCGTGAGCCGATCATGACCGTTCGCGCGCCCGCCATTCAGGCGCAGCTCGTCGAGACGTTTCTGCTGCTGACGCTCAACCACCAGAGCCTCATCGCGACGAAGGCCAACCGCGTTGTGCGCGCCGCGAAGGGCCGGACGGTCCTGGAATTCGGCTCGCGCCGGGCGCAGGGCGTCGACGCGGCGGTCGACGGCGCACGGGCCGCGTATATCGGCGGCTGCAAGGGAACGGCCTGCACGCTGACCGACCAGCTCTACGGCGTTCCGGCCGGCGGTACGATGGCCCATTCGTGGGTGCAGATGTTCCCGTCGGAATATGAGGCGTTCAAGGCCTACTGCGAAACCTATCCCGACAACCCCACGCTGCTGGTCGACACCTATAATACGCTGAAGTCCGGCATCCCGAACGCCATCCGCGTCTTCAACGAGGTTTTAAAGCCCCGTGGACTTACAAAATGCGGCATCCGGCTCGACTCCGGCGACATGACGTATCTGACGAAAAAGGCGCGGAAGCTGCTTGACGAGGCTGGCTGGCAGAGCTGCAAAATCTCGTGCTCGAACTCGCTTGACGAGTATATCATCGAGGACATTCTCAATCAGGGCGCGCAGATCGATCTGTTCGGCGTCGGCGAGCGGCTCATCACGGCCAAATCCGAGGCTGTGTTCGGAGGCGTGTACAAGCTGACGGCCATCGAGGACGAAAACGGGAATATCATCCCCAAGATCAAGATCAGCGAAAACGTCGGCAAGATCACGAACCCGCACTTCAAAAAGGTCTACCGCTTCTTCGGCAACGACACCGGCAAGGCCATCGCGGATTATCTGTGCGTCCACGACGAGACGGTCGACGATACGCAGGATCTGGAGATCTTTGACCCGCAGGCGACGTGGAAGCGCAAGAGGGTCTATAATTTCACGGCGAAGGAGCTGCTGGTGCCGATCTTCAAAAACGGCGAGCTGGTCTACAAGCTGCCGAAGCTGGATGAAATTCAGAAATACTGCGCCGAGCAGGTCGACACGCTCTGGGACGAGGTCAAGCGCTTTGACAATCCGCATACCTATTACGTCGATCTGTCGCAGAAGCTCTGGGATATCAAGGACCGGCTGCTGCACGAGGGCGGCCGGCTCGACCGATAAAATCATCGCATCCGCCCGGAGGCCCGGACGGATGCGCATTTATGGAGGGAAACAGCATGACCATTCGCGTGGGGATCATCGGACGGAATTTCGTCGTCGACTGGATGCTGGCGGCGATGGAACAGGTGCCAGAGCTGCGCCCGGCGGCGATTTACTCAAGAAACGAGAAAACGGGCCGGGAATTTGCGGAAAAATATCATCTGGACGCGGTATTCACCGATCTGGAATCGTTCGCGGCCTCGGACGCGTTTGACGCGGCGTATATCGCAAGCCCGAACATTTGCCACTTTGACCAGGCTATGTGCCTGCTGCAGCACGGCAAGCATGTGCTGCTGGAAAAGCCGGGTGTTCTGACCAGAGAGCAGACCCAAACGCTTGTTGAGACAGCGAAGGCCAATCACGTGGTCTATCTCGAAGCGATGCGGCTGGTGTTTGACGACGCGCTGCCCATCATCCGGGATGCGCTGCCCGAAATTGGGACGCTCCGCCGCGTCACGGCGGAATTCACGCAGTATTCCTCCCGCTACGACCGCGTCCGCGCGGGAGAGCCGCATATCAACGCCTTTGATCCCGCGCTGTGCAATGCGGCGATCCTGGACATGGGCTGCTATCCCATCCATGCGCTCATCTCCCTGTTTGGGGAGCCTGCGCATGTGTCGGCGGAGGCCTACCATCTGGAAAGCGGGTTTGAGGCGGGCGGCATCGCGCTGCTGCGCTACGACGGCTTCGTCTGCGAGGCGATCTGGTCGAAGGTCTGCAGGCAGGCTGCGCCCACCACGTTCATGGGCGAGGACGGCTCGATCCTGCTTGACGATATCAACCATATCCGCCGCATCTGGCTCGTGCGCCGCAGCGGAGAGACGGTCGAGCTGCCGTACCGCGAAAAGCTGCCGAACAACATGATGTACGAGTTGCGCGAGTTCGCAGGCTATATCGCCTCCGGCACGCAGCCGGAAAAGCGCAACCGCGACAGCATTCTCACCGCCGCCGTCATCGAAGAAGCCCGCCGCCAGACAGGCACGCAGTTCGGCGGCATGTGACCGCAAATTGATACAAAACACGCCCTTTCCGAAAAGCGGAAGGGCGTGTTTTTCGCGTTTTTTATCGGCCGCGCAGCGCTGCTTTTTCCATCAGCTTCTGATAGACCGGGCGCATGGCGGGCTCGGAGACGGACGGCAGAACGTCCTGCACCGAAAGCCAGCGCACGGCGCTGTTCTCATCCGGCTTGCAGCGGATGGGGGCCTGATCGTCAGCCTCGAGCAGATACGTCGCGTTCAGATGCAGGTGCGCGCAGACGAATTTCCCGCGCTTGACGTGCGGCGCGACGTGCAGAATTTCCAGCGAGAACATGTCCGGGGAAACGGGCGCGGCCTGAATGCCGGATTCCTCGTTCGCTTCGCGCAGGGCGACGGAAAGAAGGTCTTCCTCTCCGTCGGCGTGCCCGCCGAGCCAGGCCCAGGACTGATAGAGATTGTGATAGGCCATGAGCGCCTTCGTCCTGTCCGGGTTCATGATCCAGCAGGAGGCGGTGAAATGCGCCGTGGTGTTTTCGCGCGTGAGAAGGTCGGGAAAACTGTCCATGTCGGCCAGCATCTGCCGCCGGTCGGCTTCCTCCTGCTCGTTATAAGGCGCGAACGCCTCGATCTGCGCGCGCAGGTGGGTAAGCTCACGCATTTTCGTAGGCCATCATCTTGTCGATGCGCCGCTGATGGCGCTCGACGCCGGAAAACGCCGTGTCCAGCCACACGTCGACGATCTCAAGCGCCAGCATCTCGCCCGTCACGGCCGCGCCGAGGGCCATCATGTTGGTGTCGTTGTGCTCGCGGGTGAGTCTTGCGGACATGGGGTTATCGAGCAGCGCGCAGCGGATGCCTTTGACCTTGTTGGCCGTGATGGACACGCCGATGCCGGTCGTGCAGCAGACGATGCCGCGGTCACATTCGCCGCTGGCGACAGCCTGCGCCGCCGGGCCCGCGAAGTCGGGATAGTCACAGCTGTCCTTGGTGTAGCAGCCGAAGTCCTTATAGGCAAGGCCGCGCTTATCCAAATGCTTCATAATGGCGTTCTTGAGGTCAAGCGCGCCGTGGTCACATGCGAGAGCGATCATAGGGGTGTTCCTCCTGCGGTTTTTCTTTCTATTATACCGCAGGCGGCGCGGATTGCAAGCGGAATCGGAGGCGGGGCGCGTTTTAATGGTATACGCTCAGGAAAATCTCGTTGACCGCGCTGCTGTCATCAAACCGCAG
>CAKUND010000059.1 GCA_934668295.1 uncultured Oscillospiraceae bacterium | reverse complement strand
CCCTCGAGCGTTTTTTCATCGCGGACATCCTCGGCGGTATAGATCTCGCCGTCCTTCAGCACCTCCAGCACCGGCGCCTTCGTGTCCGTTTCCATCACATGGCCGCACACATCGCAGAGCAGCTGGTGCTTTTCCGTGTTCCAGCCGCTGGATGCGTGCTTGCCGTTCCTTGCGGACTCCTCTGCCACCGGGTCACGCGCCTGACATTTCATCTTCCGGCATGCCCAGACGTGGCACGACTGCCGGTCGACCCAGCCGAAGTCGTGCCTCCCGTTGCAGGGGTCGTCGATCAGCGTCAGTTCCATCGCGTTGATCGCCCAGCCGTAGTTCTTCACGTACGGCAGTGTCAGCAGCTGCACGTCGATGAGTCCGCGTTCATTGGGGATCAGGATATCATAGAGGTTCCAGAAGAAGGTAAACTCGTCGTCGCGGTTGATGGCTCGCGCCTCAACCTTCAGCTTTATCAGCTTTCCATGGTATGAGCCTATTTTGATGGACTTGTAGTCTTCGGGCAGGGGTTTTCTGACAAAATCTCCTATATATCTTAGCACTGTGCTGTATACCTTGCTTGAGTATACAAGATCGCCGTAGCCCATAGCCGCTGCGTCCGAGGCATATTGATTATAGCCTGTTGTAAGCGTCAGCTTCGCGTCCGTCACGGTGATGTTCTGACCGTGGCACCAGCGGCCGCCGCCGATGGCCGCGCCGTAAGCGCCGTGCGCCCTTATCTCGCCGCCGGTGATGTTGATGTCATGCGCCGGAACATACTGTCCGCCGCCGATGCCCGCGCCGTTGTAGCCGCCGCAGGCGTAGACCTTGCCGCCGTAAATATTGATATTACGGGCGGCGTTGACGCTGTTCATATCCTGCTCTTCTGTCCAGCAGCCGCCGCCGATGCCGGGCGCGCCCTCGCCGCCGGTGGCGGAAATATCGCCGTCATAGATGTAAATGTCGCTGCCCCGACCCTTGAAGCTGCCGCCGATACCCGCGCCCATCGGGCCGCCGGTGGCCTCGATCTTGCCGGAGTAGAAGTACAGCTTCTCGCCGCTGCCGCCCCGGCCGCCGCCGATGCCTGCGCTGTATTTGCCGCCCTTGGCGATGATGGTGCCGCTCCAGAGCGAGGGGTTCGTCTGAGAGCCGAAGTGCATATTCACGCCGTGGCCGTACATATCAATGTTGTAATAGGTGGTCCCCAGATACCGGATGGCATAGCTGCCGCCGACGCCCGCGCCGGAATAGCCGCCCTGACACGTCACGGTGGTGCCCTTCATCACCTGCACGCACAGCTGTCCCTCGCTGCGGTTTTTCTGGATAGCCGCGCGACCGCCGCCTCCCGTCAGCTTACTGTCCTGGTTTATAAAATACAGATACGCCGACGCCTTTCCATGCAGCTCGATAGCCGGCGTCTTGGCGTCCTCCTTCACCTGAATCTTCACGTTATCCAGGAAGATGTGCGGCGCCGCCTTCTTTCCGTTGATCTGGATTTTCTTGGTCCAGACCCACTCAGGATCGTTCGAAGAGGAATAAATGTAGTAGGTCTTGCTGTCCCTGATGTTGATGTCGCTCGTTCTGCCGCACAGATCGATCTCCACATCAAATTTTGCGGGGATATTATCCATCGCGCCGTTTGCTGCCGCAGACGCGGTCACGGGCAGCAGCGCCAGCACCATGCAGCACAGCAGCAGGATGCTAAGTATTCGTTTCTTCATTGGCATTTCTCCTCCTGTTCGTGTCGGGCGTGCTTGTCCGCCCCGCCTTTTTTCTGGTTTTCTCTGTTTCTGAGCCGGAAGCACAGCGCAGTGATCGCTGCCGCCGCTGCAAAGGAGACGACAGCCACCAGCACATAGCCGCCCGCGTCCTCCCGCAGCAGCATCGCGCCGAACACGCCCCATGCTTCCGGTTGCCCCGGCTCGACGACCGTGCCCACCGCCTGCGTCAAGACCGCGAACAGCAGCATACACATAGCGCTCAGTCCATAGATGCCGCGCCGCTGCCTTCGGCGGGCGTTTTCCCGCACCCGCTGCTTGACGAGTGCGACCCGTCTTGCGGTATCGTACATATCGTTTGAACTCCCTTTCTGGTTTGTCTGAAACTGTGGTCTAAAAACCCTTTCACTTATATAGGTACAAAAAATCGAAAAAACTCTCACCCGGATCGCGATTTTTTTACAAAAAAATTTGAGAGCTGCAAAAGCAGCTCTCATTTTGATCCCGTGATCACACAAACTTGATCGTCAGCGCGATAAAGATCTGCGCCATGTAGTACAGCACGTGCAGAACGGCGTTGCGGTAGGGGCTGTCGTTTTTGCCGAAGGACAGCACGACCAGCATATTGTCGCTCGTGGAAAAGCAGATGCCGCCGACAAAGAACAGAAACAGCGCCCGGCTGGACTCGATAAACGCGCCCGTCGCCGCGCAGGCCGTCATAAACAGAACGCCGCCGATATAAAGCACGCCGAGCGGCGTGATCTTACCCGCGCGCACCTCCTTGGCATATGCGTAAAAGCACGCCGCGCCCAACGCGACCACCGCGATGGGGATCGCATACAGCCACGCCGCCGGGCAGAGCGTCAGGATCGCAAGGATATAGACGACATGCCCCAGAAAAAACGAAATAGAACCTGCAGCAAAGAACAGTCGGTGCAGCTTCTCCGACAAAAACCGCAGCGCCAGCAGCAGATCGCCCAGCATCCCGAGCGTCAGCCCCGCCACAACATACCACGCGTACACGCTCGGCCCCATCCGCCGCAGCTCAAGCAGCCCCAGCAGCACGAACACCACCGACGCCATCGTCTTGAGCACGACCGATGACACGCCGCGCCGCTTATACGAGCGCATGATGAACAGCGTCTCCAAAACCGCGCCCGCACTGATGAGCAGGATCTCCAGCATCCGCCTCTCCCCTTCCGCGTTTCCTTATGTTTATCTTACCATGCCCGCCGCTTCTCTGTCAACGCTGCACGCCTGATCATATTCATAAAGCAGCTTCGCCGCGGCCTCGCGCGTGATCGGCTGCTGCCAGCCGAAGTTGCCCGCGCTGTCGCCGGTAAAAATGCCGTTCTCCTTGGCCCATTCGGCAGCCTGCCGCGCCCAGTCGGACGGATGATCGCCCGTGCCCTTCAGAGAAAGCAGCTCCTCCTTCGTCATCTCCATCACCTCCATGACCTGCCGCTTGAACGCAAACCATGCGTTCTCGTCGTCCACCCACATCGCCGGGCACCGCTTGCTGACCACGTCATAGTGCCGCAGCACGTTTTCGATCGGAATGCCGTATTTTCGCATCAGTTTTCTTGTCAGCAGCGCCGCGTTCGCCACGACCGCGTCCTCCAGCCAGTACCGCCCCGCGTCGTACCGGCAGCACATTTCGATGGAGATCGAGTTTCCGTTACGGCAGCGCGGGTGCTTCTGCGTATAGACGCCCGCCGTGCCGACCGACCAGGCCGTATCCTCGTCGCTGACCGACTGCAGCCAGCCGTTCCGGTCGACAAAATAGTGGGCCGAGGCCCCGCGCGGGGACTCAAAATATTTGAGATTCCCCGCGGCGGAGTCGTTGCGCCCGGCCGTGTAGTGCAGCACGAGAAACTCGATGCGCGCGCTGCGGCCCTTCGTGTAATTACTCGGATGCGCCGTCGTCATGCCGTACATCCGCGCCGCTCTGCAGCTTCTGCGCCTGCGTCCCGAAATAAAACGCGATGACCGTCGTATAGATCATCATAAAGTCCTGACTGACCTCGCCCCTGACCGCCTGACAGGCAAATACCGCCGTCAGCGCCAGCGTCACGATCGACTTGACCGTCAGCAGGTTTTCAATGCGCTTCAAAAACTGTTCCATACCTCCTGAAACTCCTTTCATGTCACGATCTCCCACTCGGCGACCTCGCGGGCAATGCGCTCGATGAACGAATTGCCGCGCAGCGCCTTGTACGCCTTGTATTCATAGAGAAAGTTCTCATATTCATACTGCCGGATGGTTTTTTCTTCCCTGTGCTTATAATATGCCGCCAGCATGTCCGCGCGCAGCATACATTTCTGCCCCTCGCGGATCGCGCTGAGTCCGAACAGCCGCTCGCGCACCGGCTTTGCCAGAAGCACCAGCAGACTCAGAACGGACCCAAGCCCGCTGCACACGCTCACAAGCGCGAAGAACGCGCCCATCTGCTCCGCGCTCATTGCATTGCTCCTTCCGCCGCCTCAAGCAGCGCAGCCAGCTCCGGCAGCAGCGCTTCGACAGTCTTTTTCGCCGCCGCTCCGAGCGCCGCATAGCTCTGCGCAAAGCGCCCGAGCACCGGCAGAAGCGCCGCCAGCTTCTCCGACGCGCCAGGATCCAGCGCCGCCAGCCGCTCCCGGATCCGCGCAAGCGTTTCCCGTTCCAGTCTCGTCATGTCAGCGCCTCCTCCAGCTCCCGCAGCGCCTGCTCCAGCTGCGTATAGCTGCCCATTTTGATCGTGAGCGTCCCGTCGCGGTTATCCGTGATGGGGCCGGCGACGCAGTAGCCGGAGCAGTCCTGCTCCGGCACGGGCGCGTTCTCGTCCGCTCCGGTCCCGCGCCGGACAATGGCCCAGCTCAGCCCGTCGACGAACAGCTGTGCCGCCTGTGCATAAGGCATGCTGAGCGTGACGGTTTTCGACGCGCGCCCGTCCCAGTCGCGGTCGATCTGCTTCCCGCAGAACCGCGCGGGATATTCCGTCCCGTTTGCCTTCAGATATTCCATGCTTTCCCCCTCCTCAGAAGCAGAACGCGAATGCCACGCCACGTTCATAACTGGTGTTGGCCGAAGTAATGACACTACCGTCCGAACTGATTACGCAATAGTAAGCCTCTGTTCCGGCAACTGGCGAGCGAGTATTCCAACTAGACGGACGGCCACTCCAGCTTTTCACCTTACTGCCTCCAGTTTTGTAGTAGTCGTACTGTGTGCCTTCCCCGGTTGCCGAATGATTGTTTGAGCCTAAAATCTCAATCTCACTAAGTAGAAACAGTTTGTCAGAAGCGACGTCTATTACTGAACTAGTGCCGCTCTGCGCCGTTTTCTTGTTCACGTCACGGATACTATTTTTAACCTCTGCCGGCATGCGCGCCAGAATGGCTGGAAGATGCGTTGTCCGCATAGTGCTGTATTTCCAACCACCAGAGTTTGTGGTTGACTGTTTCATGGCATATTCCGTTGCGTAGCAGTCGTGCATCTGGAACGTCAGTGGAGCCTTGCCGGAGCCGTCGGCATAATCGTCGTGGCTCTTGCCGATGATGTCGATCTGATAGTTCGCGCCATTGATCGTCATGGTCTTGCTGTCGCCCACGGCCCATGTGCTGGGGATATTGCCGGACTGGCAGAACGCGATGATCGTCTCCCAGTCGTTCGCCGCAAACGCGGGATTGAACAGCATAAGGTCAGCATGCTGCGTGCCGATCAGCACTGTTTCCGTCCTGGTGTCCGCGCCGAGCACCGCCGTCACGCTCCACTCTCCCGCCTCCGGAATATCCAGCGTGCACGTACCGTCCGCGCCCGCCGTCCCGCTGACAGTTTTGGAGCCCTTCGTGGCCGTGATCGCAGCGCCTGCGCTCGTCGTGACGATGAGCTGCGGCGTGACGCCGGTCTGGATCGTCTGAATGGCCGACACGAAGCCCGCCGGATAGACCAGCTGCGCAGACGTCCCGCCCTTCGCCCGGATCGCGTCCGCGACCGCTGTCAGGTCAGCCGTGTTTGTCAGATATTCCGCCATCAGAAGCTCCCTCCATTCGCATCAGAAATCGTCGCAGCCGCCCACGCACCGCTTACGACCCGCAGAAATTTGCCGTTGTCAGAAGCCGTGACAGACGGCACTTCGCGCACCGTGACAGCTCCGGTTTTCCCGTTCACGCTCGTCACGGGATAAGGCGGCGGATTCTGCGCGCTGTACTGCCTGACGTTAGCTACCTGGCTCAGTCCGACATCCCCCTTGGCAAGCGCAACTGCGCCGGTTTTGCCGTTGACAGACGCGACAGGGGCTTCCGCAAGATAGTCCGTGCCGGGAACCGCGGCGCTGACGCCGCCCGCGCCGTCGCCCTTCAGGATGCCGCTTGCCGTGATCTTGTTCTGCTTCCCGCTCAGATCGACCAGCGCTGCCGCGTCTTCCGCAATTTCCTGCTTATCGGCCTGCGTAAAATAGTCCGTCCCCTTGACCGGCGTTTTTCCCGCCGGCCCCTGCGGGCCCTCCGGGCCTGGCTCTCCCTTCGGCCCCTGCGCGCCGGTCTCGCCCTTCTGGCCGTCATCGCCGGGATCTCCCTTGTCTCCCTTCTCGCCCCGCGCGCCCTGAAGCGGGCCGTTGTTGATCCAGCTTCCCGTCACGCCGTCGAAAATATAGATCTCATACGGCTCCGACGCCCCAACGCCGTAAGCGTCGCCCGCCGCCGGCGTCTGCACGGACGCCTCCAGCGCGGCAGCTGTCGCGTAATATCCCTGCACCCGAAAGCCTTCGCCCGTATCGCCCTTCGGGCCCTGTGCGCCGGTGTCGCCCTTTGGCCCCTGCGCACCGGTCTCGCCCTTCGGGCCGCGTTCGCCGGTCTCGCCCTTCGGGCCCTGCGCGCCGGCAGCGCCGGTCTCGCCCTTCGCGCCGGTCTCGCCCTTCGGCCCCCGCGCACCGGTCTCGCCCTTTTCGCCCTTCGGCCCTACAACAGAGCCAAGGTCGGCGGTACTGCCGTCCGTCAGCGTGAAGACGAGCCTTCCCTCGTCCGTGATCTCTGCAGCCTTCACCCCGCGCGAGATCAGCCCGCCGATGGCCGCCGTGACCGTATTCGGAATCTCTACCCGCATCCTCTCACCTCACTCTGCCGCCGCACGGTTATCCCGCGCAAGCGTCGTTTTGTCGCCGTGCGTATACAAAACGTCATAGAAATACGCACCCTTCGGAAATTTTGCGCTGACCGTATCGTCAAACGTCAGCGTCGCCTGCCCGCCTGTTACACGATCAAACTGAAACGTGTGCACCGGTGTGTGCGACGCGTCGAAAAAACGGACCGTCAGACTGTCGGACGCACCGACGGCGACCGTCTCGCCGTCCTGGTCGCGCAGCTCCAGCGCCAGCGTCACGGAAAACGTGTCGCCCGCATACCAGCGCAGCACGCCGCCCGCAATGCGCGGGCTCGGCTTTGCAGCCGGAAGCTTTGTCATCTGTTCTCCTCCTTCCGGCCTGTTCAGCGGATCTCGTCGCGGCGCGCCGCGCCGGACGCCGTTCTGCCGCGCGCTTCGCCCCTGCCTCTGGCAAGAGAGGACGCGCGCTTCGTCTGCTTGTCCTTCGCCGTGCCCGCCTGCGCCGCCTTCTGCCGGGCCTGCGCAGCCTTTTCCGCCGCGGCGGCCTGCTGATCCGCGTAGGCGAGCTGCTTCCAGTACTGCGCGTTCGCCGCGTCCTCCCGGTCGGCGCGATAGTTCCGCTCGTTCCAGTAATTGTCGTTCGCCAGCTTTGCGTACTGCAGCGCCAGATTCTCGCTGCGCTGCGCCTCGCTCTGATACGCGCTGCGCGCGTCGGAAAGCGCGGCGTAATAATCCGACATCTGATCACGGTAGCGGTCATAGTCGCTCTTTTCGCGGCTGCCAAGCAGCGCATAGCGCTCGGAAAGCGCCGACCCCTCGCGGTCATACTGGCTGCGCGCCTGCGCATAAAACTCCGGCACGACCTCGTTGAGCTTCTGCAGATACCCGTTATACGCCTGCTGTCCCGCCTGCTGGCTGTAGCTCGAGCCGTAGCCGCCCGTGAGCGATGTCGCCCTTCCCATCGTGTTTTCCATCGCCAGCCGTCCCGCGCTCTGGTACTGCTCGCGGTACTGCCGGTACATCGGATCCGACCCCAGATCATAGGAAAACGCCTTCCGATCCGCGATCTGGTCATAGAGCGCGTCAAGCTCCCTGTCCCACCGGGACGTATAGCTGCCGGGCTTTTCTGCCAGCACCCGATCCAGCGCCGCCCTCGCCGCATCTGCCGCGCCGGACGGCGTATAGGCCGGGATTTTTGCCCCTGCCGCATCTGTCTGACCGGTCGAAGCCGTTCCGTAGCCGCCGCGGTAGTTATAGATCGTCTGATATTTGTTGCTGAGCGAGCTGCGATAGCTGCCGTCGGCGTTTACACCGAGAATACGGTACGTGCCGCCTCCCGTCACGACCTCGTCGCCCGCCTGCAATCCCACCGGAGCCTTTCCGTTACCCTGCACTCTGTAAAGCGCCATTGTCCTCCTCCTTTTTCTCCTCTGTTTCCGCGTCCTCCCGCACCTCGAGCAGCCGCACCTGCGCGCGCACCTGCTCGAGTACCATCCCGACAACGCACGGCGGCAGCCCGGAGGCGTTGACCGCCTCCACAAGCCCCGCGCGAAGCGCGCCGATCGCATTTGAAAGCCTGCTCATGCCGTTTCCTCCAATTTTCTTACCCGCGCCTGCAGTCTCTGGATCTGCCGGATACAAAGGGCGGTCAGCTCCTCATAGCGCAGGCCGTAATCCGCTCCGCCGCCTGTCCGCGGTGTTTTCACAAAGGCTGCGAGATCCTGCCCCGTCAACCCGCAGCTTGTCAGCGCCTGCTCCACATCCTGCGCGATGAGTCCCGTGTGCGTTCTGCCGGACGTGCCGTCCTTCAGTCGGTAGCTTGCCGGGCGCAGCTTTTCAAACAGCGCGTCATAGCGCTCCAGCGCATACGAGATCTCCGTCTTCTTCTCCCGGTCAGAGGTGCTGATCGTGCCCGTCTGCGCATACAGGACCGACCACCGGTAATCGGAAAATCCGAGCGAGCCCGCGCCGTCAACAGACGGCGCCGCGCTGCCGTTCACGACCAGATCCCCGCCGACCGCCGTTCTGCAGTTTGCCTGCACGCCGCCCTCGGTGACGGAGAGCGTGTTGGCTCCATAGCAGAGCTTCGCGCCGCTCGTCGTCGCAACGACCTCGCCGAGTCCGCTCTGCATATGGATCCCCGCGCCGCCATAGGTACCGGTCGTATAGCCGATCCAGCCGCCGACAGAATAGCTGTTCAGCGAATCATACACCGCCATATCGCCGCCCAGCTTGATATAATCCGCCGACAGAAGCCCCGTCGTAATGTCGCTGGCCGACAGGTGATCGACCGAAAAGTTGTTAAAATCCAGAATGCCGCCGTTGATGCGCGAAGCGGACAGCTCGCCCGTCACATTCGCCGCTTCGACCGTAAGTCCCGTGATGCTCGCACCCGTCACGTTCAGGCTCGTCGCCCGGATCGCGCCGGAAATACTCGCCCCCGTGCACGTCAGCTTCCCATTCGCGTCCACCTTGAACGTGTCCTTGATGGAAAGCCCGCTCGTGCCGAAGTACATGCTCGCGCTGCCTCCAAATTCATTGGCAGCCCTGAAAATACTGCTCTCCGAGATCGTCCACGGCCCGAACGTCGAATCCGCTGCCGCCGTGATCGTCCCGGACAGCACCGCATTGTACGCTTCCAGCGTCCCGGACGGGAAGTGCAGCTTCTTTTCCGACAGATACGCGACTTCCTTTCCGTCCTGCCAGAAGCCGATCCTGTCCGGCGTCACCGTGACCAGCTCGTTCTTCGTCCGGTCAATGACGTTCTCGCCGCCGTCCATCACGGTCGTTTCAATATTGCCCACGCCCACGCCGTACACCGGCGTCACGTCGTCGTAATACAGCAGCCCCGTCTTGATGAACTGCTGCGAGTTGACGGAGAACGCATTGTTCACGCCCGCCGTGTAATCATACAGCTGCCTGATGCCGACGGAATTGCCCTCGATCGTCAGCTGCGTCTTTTCGAGATACTTTCCGAAGTCCGAGATGGCCACATAGCTGCCGGACAGCTTCGTCGACCACGTCTCCGAATTCGCCGCCGCGAAATCCGCCGTCTTGATGATGAGGGACTTCAAAGCCGCATAGCCCGAAAGCTTGGTTTTCTTCTCCGCCTCGGGAAGGTTGTCCGCGTCAATGGCCTGCGCGATCTCCGTCAGCGCCGCCTGCGCCGACCAGTCGGCCAGATTCAGCTGCTCTGTCACGCTGCACAGATACCGCCGCATGCTCTCCAGCTGCTCCTGCGTCGTCTTCCCCGCGATCGACGGGTATGCAAGTGTCAGGCTGCCCATGTCCTCTGCACCTCCTTCCGTGCGTTGTAGGGGCGGACGACTCTGTCCGCCCTCTTTTCGTTTGCGTACAATCCATCGGGCAGGCAGAGTCGCCCGCCCCTACAGAGCGTTCTACGCATCACTTCCAGCCTCCAGCACCCGTGCCAGACTGAACAGCTTCATCTCGCCCTTCCCCGTCAGCCGGAATTTCAGATGGTCACACCGGGCGGGCCGGATCGGCAGCAGGAAGGTCCGCAGCCCCCGGCCCTCAAGGTGCCCGCAGTGCCGCCACACGCCGTCCGAATCATACTGCACCCAGAAGTCGACGCTTGAGCCCTTCGGCAGCTGCATCCGCAGATTGATGCGCGAGACATATTTCTTCCCGACGAGTCCATACGTCATGATCCCCGTCTCCGCCATCCACTGCACACTGTCTTCCAGCGTCCCGACCGAGCCATAGACAGTCCTTAGCGTCCCGTCCTCAAAGAAATACAGCTCATCGTCCACCCGCGCGAAGTCCTCTGCGTGGGTGCTGTCCTCCTTGTGCCACAGGCCCTTGCGCGTGTCGTAGACAAACAGCGTCCAGTTATGACCTTCATCCTCCATGCTGATGAAATACTTTCCTCTGGCGCCGCCCGCGACGGCATTGTAGTAGAGCTTCGTCCCGAAGCAGCTGCCGATCTCGCTTGGCAGACTCCCGTCGTACACGCAAACGCCCATCCGCGATTTGTAATACAGCCGGTCGTCCACCACGACGAGGCTCTTGGCAGACCCATTCTGCACGCCCGCGCATTTCTGCACGACCACCTGATGCGCGCCCGAGGCCGACGGATACACCCGGTGGAAGCAGTCCTCCTTGAAAAACACCGGACTGTCGGCCAGCGTCGCCGCGCCGGTCCACTTCCCGTCCGTGCCGCAGCTCGCGCGCCACGAATCCGTCGCCACACCCTGATAGCACTCCCAGTTCTTAAAATCGCCCAGCTTGCAGCAGTAGATCTCATTGACGGTCTCGCCGTCCGCCACGCCGTACTTGCAGCCCCACAGCCGGTTCCCGCTCTCGGTGATGAAGTCCATGCTTGGGACCTTCCGGGCCGTCTTCACCGTCCCGCTCGTGACCTTCGCCGTCTCGTCGACGAGGCCGACGATCACGATATAGCTCTCGCCCACGTCGTAGAGGATCTGACTGCCGTTCAGCTTTTCGATCTGCTCGTTTCCCGTCAGCCCCGAAAGCCGGATGCCGTCATACTGCTTAAAGCCCTTCCCGATGCCGTTCGCCGACAGCTTCAGATACACCGTCGGCACGGATACCCACTGGCTCGTCGCCTCCGCCCACTGCTTGAGCGTGTGGAGCTTTCCGGACGTGTCCATCCAGTACTGCCCGTTCGACGGGCTTTCCGGCTGCGATGCCTGCGAATAACTGACCGTCAGCGCCGACCCATCGACCAGGCAGAGGGAAATTTCCACATTCGAGCTCGCCGCGTCGACCACGTTCTCCTGCCCCATGTACCCGTTGTCGGAGTATTTTTCCGTGTTGAAGTAGATCCCGTCCGGGAAGATGCACAGATACGCGCCCATGGAAACGAGCTGCTTTTCCCCCGCCGAGATCGACACGGACGGCATATACGCCTCCATGGAAGCGCCGTTGATGTACAAAACCTGATCCTGCACCCAGCACAGCGCATCCTTCGCCAGAATGCCCTGCACGCCCTCGATCGCCTGCGCCGTCCCTCTCCTTGGCC
>CAKUND010000058.1 GCA_934668295.1 uncultured Oscillospiraceae bacterium | reverse complement strand
TTACCGCGGGGAGGTGCGTCTATGAGCATGAAGGACGCCATTTTCGGCACGGCCGCGCCGACCAGTCACGGCGGCGCGACCTATCGTGACAGCATCCAGGCGTGGTTACCGGTCAAGAATATCATTGGTGGCGTGGTCATCACGAAGGACAATCGGTTTATCAAGATCCTTGAGGTACTGCCCGTCAATTTCTACCTCAAATCACCATCTGACCAGCAGAATATCATCACGTCATACGCAGCGTATCTGAAGATCGCACCGGACAGCATGAGCTGCGAGGTGCGCACGCTCCCGCCGGATACGAGCGAATACGTCGAGCAGATGCGGCAGTTCCAGAAAACCGAGGAAAGCGAAAACTGCCGCGCGGAGATCGAGGACAATATCGAGAAAATCGGCCTCGGCATCGCAAGTGAATCCATCCGACACCGCTTCTTTCTGGTGTTCCAGTACGAAGCCAAAATGCGCGCCAAGCGCAATACTATCAAAGGCATCATTCAGCGCCTGAACGAAGAAGCGGACACCGCCCGGCGGTATCTGGATATCTGCGAATTGGAGGTCTTAGAGCCACGCTACACAGACGATTTTGTGCTGAAGCTCCTGTATGAGCTGATCAACAAAGCCACGAGCCTGCGCGTCAAACTGCCGGAAGGTGTATTTGACATGACCACGGAGGTGCATGGGGTGTATGGAGAATGAAAGGAAAAGAGGAACGGATGAATCCGTTCCTCAAAAACGAGTAAATCTTCCGCTGATTAACCATATATCAGTGCCTATACTCTATGCCAATAGCATCAAATTCTGCACGAAGTTTTTCTTTCCAGCCACCATACTCATCTGCTTCTATGTAGATACACCCATCCAGATCACCGGGCCGCTCTAAATCTTTTTCACAGAGCATGATTACCTTTTTATCGCCGAGTAGACCAAGAAAAAGCCCTGCTTCAAAAACAACATTCTGCCTTGCACGCGGTCTCAAATTGTCTGTATCATCTTTTAGACTGCCAATATCATCAGACGTGAAGAGAACGATTGCACAATCAACGCCAGAATATCTTTCGATTTTCCCCAATATGGAAGTGATGCCCATATTCGCCTGCTCATGCAGAATTATCGGTTCAATTTCAATTTTTCTTAACCAATCCGCGAGCTGGTATTTGAGTGCATCGTTATGTCCATGTACAATAAAAACTTTATTATTCATAACAGTCTCCGAACCTTTATTGTGTGTTTCTTCTGTGAGAAGCGGCTCCATCTTCTTGAAACTTATCGCCTCGTCAAGCAATGATAGAAAAGCATTGTGTTTGTTGCGATTGAATTGCTCATCGCTAATGCTTCCATACGCTACATCAGCAACACCTTTAACACCTATGCCACTGGCGATATGCTTAGCTTTATGCGTGAATTGGTCATTTTTCCCAAAGATACGTTCGAATAGAGAAACAAATTTTGTTTCATAATTGATTTCCGAAAAGTTAGAATATGCCGAAAGCTCGTCTTTGAACTTAGTCAGCAACATAATTTGATCCATCCTCTTACCTCGCCCAATTTTTGTAAAAGTCCTCGTCTTCTTCTCGTGCTGCATCACTTGCGCATTTCTTCTAGATATAACCCAAAAACATAGTTCGGCGACTGGCCGTAAAGTCCAGTTTCGTCATCGGCAAAGGACGCGCCGGTTGCGGAGGAATAAAAGGCCCTCAAGGCTTCATCTTCGCTCAGATGATCGTGCGCCATGATTTTCCGTATAATCTCCGGCAAAATGGTTGCGCGTGTTGTGCTGTGATTCATGGATTCACACTCCCGCAGATATAGCTGTTCTGAAAATGAAGCGTGCGCAGGGCCGCTTCCGTACAGAACGCGATTTGATTATTGATTTGTTCAAACCGCAGCCGCTCGATGGCATCCTCTTTGCGCATGATCCCCTGCATAACGTAGGATACCGTTTCACCCACATTGTCGTTTGCAATTTTGCCCTCGACAATGTCATAGCCGTGAGAATAATCTGTTCGACTGCGGCAGGTCACGACCAAATCCAACCATTCCATGCTCGCGCCGTCAAACTGCAAAAACCGAAGCTGCTTTGCAGCATCCTCGCCCCATTCGTAGACACTGACAATAGCCTGAACCTTCGCTTTTGTACGACGACTCTCGATCATGGCGCGGCGTCTGGCCCAGCGTTCGGCCTGTGCCTGAATATCCGTGGTATAGAATGCAAAACCAAAGTCACGACCGATTTCGGATTTGAGAATGTGCGGCTGTGAAACCTCCATCGTACTTCCGTGATACAAAATCATGCCGCGCCCTCCAGATATCGGTCGAAGAACTGCATCAGGTATTCCATGCTCATGCCGTGCAAATCTTCATAATCTTCGTCGAGCAGGTTCAGAAGTCCGGTTCGCTCAAACAGCGCATAGACCTCATTGCTGGGCTGCCCGATATGCGCAGCATAGTATTCAATACAGAATGCTTTGAAAGATAATGTACTCATACAGACGCCCCTTTCTGATTCTATTATATCCAAAACCCAAATAATTTCAAGGAGGTCGCATCACTTGAAAAAGAACCGCAAGAACAAACCCGCCCCGCCGCCCGGCTTGCCGCCGGAGGCGAAGCCGCCAGTCAAGGAGCAGCCGAAGAAGCAGCCGTTTCTCAAGCGCCTGCTGTTCGGCGAGGAAACGCCGGATCTGAGCGAGCTGGAGGCTGGCTCAACAACGATCTTGGATATTCTCTCGCCTACGAGCGTGGACACCAAAAGCCGGGACTACATTGTAGTGGACGGCATTTTTCATGCCTATCTTTACATCACGGGCTACGGATATTCCACGACCGTCGGCGCGAGCTGGCTGGCACCGCTGGTCGAGGCCGGCGAAGGCATCAGCATTTCGTTCCACTTTGACAAGCAATCCAAGGAGAAGATTCTGGCGAAGATCTCCCAGCAGACCATGATGAACCGCAGCCGGATGCGTGACGTTGCGGACACCCGGCAGGACTTCGAGGAGCTGGACAGTGCCATTGCCTCCGGTATGTATCTCAAGGATGTGATGAACCGGCAGGGTGAGGATTTTTATTATATGCACACGCTCATTGAGGTCACGGCCGGTGATCCGGAGACGCTGGAGCATCGTGTCACGGCGGTAGAAAAGCTGTGTGTCTCCGTGGACATGATTGCCCGCCGCTGTGAGTACAAGCAGGAGCAGGCGTTTTTGTCCATGCTCCCCATCCTCTATCTTGACCCGGACATTGAACGCAAGTCGCGCCGCAATGCGCTTACCAGCGGCGTGGCGGCGGCGTTCCCATTCGCGTCCTATGAGTTATCCGACCGCAACGGCATCTTTCTCGGTCTCAATATGTACAACCGTTCGCCGGTCTTTCTGAACCCCTATGACGACTATAAATATACGAACGGCAACATCTGGATCGGCGGCTCGTCCGGCGCAGGCAAGACGTTCACGCTCCAATGTGTCGGCGGCCGCCTGCGACAGCAGGGCAAGCGCGTTATTTACATCATCCCGAAAAAAGGACACGAGTTCCGTCCACGCTGTGAGCAGCTTGGCGGACTGTATCTGAGAATGTCCCCGTCCTCACCGGACTGCCCGAATATTATGGCCATCCGCAGAAAATCGCTGGACACCTATGCGGGCCTCAAGGGACTCGCCTCCCGGGATGATTCCGTGCTGGCGGATAAAATTTCGCGGCTTATCATCTGGTACAGCCTGCAAAAGCGCGACCTCAGCGATGAAGACCGGAATTACCTGGATACGTCGCTGGTCGAATGCTACCGGCGGTACGGCATCACATTTGACAACGCTTCCGTTCTGAACAAAGACGGAAGTTTTGGCAGAATGCCCATCCTGGCAGATTGGTACGACGTGCTGCAGGAAAGCGCGGATACGCGGCATCTTGCCGTTGTGCTGGCGCGCTATGTGACCGGCTCGGCCTCCGCGATGGGCAGCCGGAATGAAATTGACCTTGATAACAAATACATCGTCATTGACACATCCGGTATGCCAGACGATCTGCTTCTGCCTGGCATCTTCTGGGCGACAGATATCGCGAACGACATCATCTCTGGTGCCGGCGGACAGCTCTCCGCGCTCATCTCAGACGAACTCTGGTCGCTGGTCGGCGCAAACTCCAATCCGCTGGCGGCGGGCTATATTCAGGAGATGGTCAAGACCATCCGCGGTCTCGGCGGTATCGCGATCACATCCACACAGGGTATGCAAGACCTGTTCTCGCTGGATAATGGCAAATACGGCAAAGGCATTCTGGATTCCAGCCGCATCAAGATCGTCATGCAGATGGAAGAACAGGAAGCGCGGCTGATTCAAAACGTCTTGAATTTATCCGAGGAAGAAGTCCGTCAGATCACACGGTTTCGCCGCGGCGAGGGGCTTTGTGCATCGGCTATAACCATGTGCCGATCGCGTTTTACGCGACTCAAAAAGAATACGACGCCATCACAACATCCCCAACGGATTTGCTGAACAGAAAGGAACGAGAAGCATGAACGAAGAACGCTTTGCAAAGGAAATGAAGAAGATCCAGTCGGTCGTCAGCAGGGCTTTGCAGAAGGCCAATGCGCTGACAGCACTTGCGGACGGCGGCAAAATGAATCTGGAAAAATTGCAGCTTACGCTGGAAGAAACCGCGTATTTCTTTGAATCCGCGACGCTCTATCTGCGCGCCCTCTGCGAAACACAGATGCCGGGCGCTGGCGGATACGGGCGGCGCGATGGGCTGGAGTATCAGCTTCCGTCTGGTCATATTGAGATTGCGGGCGCGGGATGGGTCCATATGCAGATCGACACGCTTTTGCCGCACTGCCGGTATCTGCCCGCCGCATGGCTGACGGATACCGTGCGACAGCTTTTGAGCGCGTATATGCAGCACACGAATTTCCGGCTGCATTTCAAGCAGATGCTTTTGGTGATCGACGAACACAGCGATGTGGACGGGCGGCACGTATTCGATCAGGACAATAAGGGATGGAAAGCCGTGAGCAATGCGCTCAAGGGTCTGGTCATTGACGATGACGACCAGTACCATCTATCTGTTCACATGATGTCCAGCCGCAGCGCGGAGAATGTCTGCCATATCAGCCTGGTGCTGCCGGAATCGGAGGAGGAATTTTTCCGGTTTCATCGAAAAGGGATCGCATACCGGCCCCTTGAGCCATCCGTTACCCTGTGCTCCGCGACTTCATTTTGTCTTGTCTGAGGCTCAGACAGACCCGATGGGTCAAACCGCTTGTAATTCCACGCTTTTTCGCAATTTGAAGTGTCCGGCAGACGGCGAAAAACCGGCATCTACGGCTACCCATCGGTCAAGCAGGCAAAAGTCACGCAGAAGCACCGAAATTGTGGTTGCGCCGGAACCGGCGCAAGCGCAGTTTCGGTGCCTCGCAGGAAAATGGGAACTGCCATGATTTTTACGACCCGCGACCTTGATATCCTGCGCTTTCTCCGCTGGTGCCGCTTCGTGCTGGCGGAAGATTTGACCAGTGTGTTTTCCAAGGCTGAGGTTCAGAACCTTGAAATCCTCCGCCTGATAAAACTCTATTTGCCCGCACAAGCCTACACGCTGACCGCTGCCGGGAACCGGCTGCTCGACGCCGCCTTTCCGAAACTCCCGGCCGCAGTTGCTCCGGCTTACAAAGCCGCTGATACTCTACGCCGCATCCGACAAGCGAAGCTGATGGGCACCGTGTATCAGGCCGCTGTTTCCGTTTTTACAACAGACGTTTCTGCACTAAACGAACGGGCGATGTTTCTTCCCATGATCGCCCGCAATCGTGGGTCCAATCCATGGGGCAGCACCCGTGTGGCGGCGCTGCTCCATACCGGCGACCTCATGTGCGCGATCCACTGGGTCAGTCCCGGTATCGGCTGTGTCGCACTGACAGATGAACTGACCGCCTTTCAGAATCACACGGTGGCAATTCCCGCAAAGCAGCGCGTCATAATTTTTGCCGCGTCCGGCTACGAGGAAATTCTCGCCGAACTGGATGCCGGGCAAGCGAACCAGAATACGCGCCTGCAAACCTACCGCGAGGTCTACGATTGCCTGAAGCTGCCGCTGTTTCTGTTGCCGTGCAATGACACGGGCTGCTTGCAGCTCCACATCATGGGTGTTCCAAATTACCGTGAACTTCTGGCGAGAATCATCCTGAAGTCGCATTACGTTCCGCCGCCTGTGAATCGAGCGATGTATGACGCGATGTATCAGGGTGTGCCGTTCGTCATGGCGGCGGACATGGATCTGCGGCGCATCGACGCGGCGGTGGAAACGGCCCGTTCGGATGGCATTTCACAAATCGCGCTGGCCACGCTGCCGGAGCAGGTGGAAACCGTTCTGAACCGCCGCTACCGCGAAACCGGAAAGGCGCGTGTCTTTACGATCACGGAATCGGCGCTGCTGGAGCTGCTTGGAAGCACCATGCCATACGCGCCGCCTGATCTGCCATTTTACACATCGGAAGGAAGTGTTCTGGATGTTCCGCCTCTCAAAGCTCCTTGAAAAGCTGGAGGACAAACTGGATGCGAGATTCAAAAGCTGGCTTGCCCGAAACAAAGCCAAGCTGCCTATGCGCGTGCCAGCCGTGATCGTCGGCTGGTATTTTTATGGGATGTTTCTCAACTCTCTGCGGCTTGGAATCGCATCAACCTTTCATCAAGCGGGCGAAGAAATCCAAAGCATCTGGGTGCTGAACCCGTTCAAAAACTGGGGTGCGGTATTCACGGGCTTTGGAATTGTAACAACGCTGGTGATCGTGCTGATCATCTGCCTCATCACGAAGAAAGGCTATATCTGGTTCTCCGGTTACAAATACACGCATGACCCGCGCGGGTTTGACATTCTTCCGGACGGCACACATGGCACGTCCGGTTTCCTGACGGAGAAAGAAATGCGCGAGTTTCTGGAGCTGTCGCCCACAGACAAGACGGAGGGCATGATCCTCGGCAAAGTCAAAAAGCATCCGGATGATCCGGATGCTTACGCACTCTATGCCGCGCACCGGATGGTCGCCGGAGACAATAATAACTTACTCTGCATCGGCGCACCGGGCAGCGGCAAGTCCAGAGGCTTTATTATTCCGTTCCTCATGGGCTGCGCCAAGCGCGGCGAGTCCGCGTTCATTACGGATGCGAAGGGCAAGCTGTTTGAACGTCTTTCCCCGTATTTCAGGCAGCACGGCTTTTATGTGAAAGCGGTAAACTTTCTGGACATGGAGCATTCGGACGGCTGGAACTGTCTGTATGGACTGGACACCCAGCCGCAGCTCGTGCAGACGGTAGCCAACACGATCGTGCAGAACACGTCAGGACCGAAAGAAGCCAACGACTTCTGGAGCCGCGCGGAGCTGAACCTCCTGATGGCGCTCATCCACTATGTTGTCAATCTGCGTGACGCAAACGGGAACCTGCTGCCCATTGAGCAGCGCGGCCTTGGCGACGTGTACCGCATGATCGCGACGGAGAGCATTGAGGAGATCAACCGTAAACTCGAAGCCCTGCCACCGGAACACCCGGCCAAGTATCCGCATGGTCTGTTCCTCAAGGCAAAGGAAAATCTCTGGGGCAACATCGTTATTGGTCTCGGCAACCGTTTAGCGGTCTTCCAGAGCCGTCTGGTGGATAAGATCACGCGCAACCACGATGTCGATCTCCTGCTCCCCGGCAAGCGTCCTTGTGTGTATTTCGTCATCATCTCCGCGCAGGACAGTGCCTATCGATTCCTGTCGTCGCTGTTCTTTTCGCTGGCCCTGCCGCAGCTGTCCAACTTCGCACGTCTGCAATGCGCGGGCGGACGGCTGCCGGTGCTGACAAATTTTTGCCTCGACGAATACTGCAACATCGGTTATCTGGACGGCGTGGCGGACAGTCTGAACAGCATCCGCGGCTTCAATATGTCCGCGCAGATCGTCGTGCAGAGCTTATCTCAGTGGCAGGAAAAGTATCCGGGCAAGGAGTGGGAGAACCAGCTGGCGACGTTCGACCAGACGCTCTACATGGGCTGCAACGATCTGACGTCGGCAAAGTACATTTCGGAGAAATGCGGCAAGGTGACGATCTCCGTCCTCAATAACCAAATGCCAATGATGCCGCTGTTCTCGCCGGTGTATTCGTCCACGCGCCCGTATTCCCAGACGCGAAGCAACACCCAGCGCGACCTGATGAACCCCGATGAGATCCTGCGTTTGGAGAACCGGAAGTGCTTGGCTCTGTTCAAGGGTCACAAGCCCGCGCTTCTCTACAAAATGACGCCGGAGGAGCTGCCGGACTACGCCGGCCTCACTACCTGCCGCGTCATTGACTACATCCCGGAGTGGCGAAGAAAAGAAACCGAAGCAGCGCCGCAAAAGAAAGCGCCTGTTCAGAAAGAAGCGTCAAACATCCCAAAACCGCCCGTCAAAGAAAAACAGCCAGACCGCAGCGAGCAGCCGCCCGCCTACGATCTGGCTGAGGATGATGAGATTGGAATGGTGGAGTGTACGGTGGACAGCATTCTGAACCAGTAATTCAGATCTGGCGCTTGATATCGCGCCGGCTGTAAATGATTCTGCGGACTTCCATGACATCATCAATGACGACATAGAAGATCGTATAATTGCGGACAGTGATCCGATAGTACGGATACTGCCGCTCCTTTGCCGAGTGATACTGTTCAAATGCTTCTGCGCAGGAAAGGCGGTTCCGGATCGCCGTCTGCACATCAGAAACCAATGCGTCTGCGGCGATTGGGTTTTTCAGACGATTCGTGATATAATCTACGATTTCATTGAGGTCTTCTTCAAACAGTGGGAGGAAGCGCAACTTATAATGCTTTTCGTTCATGGATGCGGCTCCTCGCTCTCGAAAAAACTTCATCTTCCGTATAACGAACGGGGTCTGCGGCCGCAGCCTTATCTGCCTCATCCAGCTTCAGTTCGATATCGTCCGTCAGCGCGGCGTACTGCTCCAGACTGAGAACGACCATAGAGCCGTACCCGTTTTTGGTGAGATAAACAGGCTTGCCGCTTTTGACGCAGTCTTCGATCTCTGTAAACTTGTTTCGTAAATCTGATACAGGCCGAATCGTGATCATGCTTACACCTCCCACGCAAATAAAATCCTTGTGGCATTATTTTATCACAACTATGCCATTTTATCAACTGTCAATACAATGCAATTAGAAATCGGAGGGAATCCCCATGAAAGCAGCCAAGCTGACCGAGCATCCAAGTTTCCGGCTTATGCGGCAGACGGACGTACAGAACGTCTGGCACATGCAGATGCCGCGATGGTTATTTTCCGACCCGCGATATGCGGATATGAGTCTGGACGCGAAGGTGACGTACACCTTTCTCCTGAACCGCTTTCAGCTTTCACGGCGCAACGGCTGGGTGAATGATGCCGGTGAGGTGTTCGTGATCTTTCCGCGAAAGGCGCTGGCAAAGGAGCTTCGCATCTGTGAGCAGCGCGTCACGGCGGCCTTTCGCAAGCTGGCGGAGCTTCAGCTCATCTGGGAAAAGCGCTGCGGCCGCGGCGACGCCAATCAGATCTATCTGGCCAGCGTCACGCCCATCGACGATCCCGGCTACGAATGCGCGCCGTTCTGCTCTGAATCGTATGAATCCTGCGGTTCCAGAACCGCGGATTCTGCGTTTCTTGAAGCGGAAGAACCGCAGGATACGCGGCCCCAGAACCCCGAAATCCCCGCCTTTAGAACCGCAGATTCTGATGTTCCAGAACCGCAGGATCCGGGCGCAAGTAATACTGATTTTAGTCAACCTGATACAGCTTTCTCAGATGTCAGTCTGTCTGTACCCTCGGAGGACGGACCGGCGGACGATGAAAAAGAGCTCACGGGCATTCTGGATGCTTGTGAGCTTTCGTATTTCAAGCCGGAGGTGGCGCGTGTTTTTGAAAATGCCATCGAGCGGCTTTTCTACTCGGACAATCTGCGCATCGGGCAGGCTGTTCTGCCGCAAAGCCGGGTACGCTCGCGGCTGCACCGGCTGAACTATTTCGTTTTGCAGGAAGCGGAAGTCAATCTGCACGCGAACCGGAACGCCCCTGTTCGCGATTCTACGAAGTACGTCATGTCCACGATCTACAACTGCATCACAGAAACAGAGAGCAATCTGATGGTTGACCCATATCTCAATTCACTGCGCTCGCCGCCGGGAAAGGGGCGAGGCTGATGCTGCTGACAAAACAGCAAAAATATCTGCTGGCCGCGTTGGAAAAGCTCGGCTGCACGAAACAGCGGCAGCTTGCCGCGCTGCTGCAAAAAGCGTTCGTCTTTTCCTCGCTTGACGATGCCATGCGCGTGACCAATGCCTGCGTGCGGCAGATGCAGGTGGGCGGGCTGCTGCAAATCGCAGATGGCATCGTCACACGAACCGGAGAGAATCCTATCACACAGCGGATAGAAGCCATTGACGTGATGTTGGAGTTGTCTGCGGCGCAGCCAGAGGATTTCTATGCCGTAGACAAACATATCCTGCTCCGCTTCTCGCTTGGAGAACCCAGCTTCAAGCAATTCGTCATCGTGTCCGGCAGTGATCCGCCGCCGGAGCGCGAGATCCGGCAGGACGAAAAAATCATCGTTCTGCTGCCTGATGGCATCCGACCAGAAGCATTTTCGTACACCAGACCCGTTATTTTTGCAATCCGGCAAGAGAACGGCACGCACCGCTTCTTTGCCAGAAAATAATTTTTAGGAGGAACTACATATGCCCAGAAAGAAAGCCGAACCCGAAGTGCTGCAGGAAGAAACTGTGCAGCCGGAAATCACCGACATTGAAGAACTCACCCCCGCAGAACAGCCCGCATTAGAGCCACAAATCGAAGAACCCGTGCAGCCATACGGCGAAGGAGAATCGAGCGCAGCGGAAGAACTGCCAGAACCAAGCGAACCGGAGAAGAAATCCTTCTACGATCTGGACTTCCGTGCGCTCGACCAGGATCTTTCGCCGGAGCAGCGGCGGGAGTGGAACACAATTTACGCCTCCTTCCGCAGCCGAAGTGTCATGCGCGGCACGATCATCGGCGTCGATCCCCATTCCATGACCGTCCGCAGCGCGCAGACCGGACAGGTCGAGACCAAGCGGATGTACTGCGCGGTCATCGTGCCGTTCCGCGCCCGCATTTTGATCCCGGAAACGGAAATGTGGGCAGAAAGTGAAGAACGCCCAGCGTTCGTTTTACGGAACATGCCGGGCGCACAGATCGATTTTGTGATTACCCATGTGGATCGTGAAGCGGGCTTCGCTATCGGCTCCCGCCGTCTGGCGCTGGCGTCACGGCGCTATTTCTTCTCCACACAGTCACTCCGCCAGCCGGGCAGCCGTGTGCCGTGCCATGTGCTGGCCGTCGGCCCGCGCCGGTGCCTCGTCGAATGCTACGGCTACGATGTCAACCTCTCGCAGCGCGATATGAGCTATGCCGCTATTCCAGACCTGCGGGAGCAGTATCATCCGGGCGACGAATTGACCTGCGTGGTCAAGCAGTTCGACCGCAAGGCCGGTACCTTGGAGATCTCCGTCAAGGAGACCGTTCCGAACCCCTTCGATGAAGCCAGCCTGCGCCACCCTGTCGGCTGCCGCCGCAGGGCGAGTATCGCAGGTAAATACGCCGGAGGCGTGTTCTGCAACCTCCCCGACGGCGCAGTCGTCATGTGCCGGTACTCGTTCCACTACGAGGACTCGGATTTCAAGACCGGCGATACCGTCATGGTTGTGATCCAGCGGTATGACGAGGGGAAGAAGCAGATCTTTGGGAAGATTGTGGGAAAATAAGACGATAGAAAAACTGCTTACTGTTTCCGCTTTAAAATCTTATCCTGCAAGAATGCGATCTGGATCAGCTCCTCCGGCGTTACATCAAGCGCGTCGGCGATGTTAAAGAACGCTTCCATGGAGAACGCACGGACCATATTCGGTGCTTCGATCGCGCTCAGATGAGAGCGGCTGATGCTTGC
>CAKUND010000057.1 GCA_934668295.1 uncultured Oscillospiraceae bacterium | reverse complement strand
TTACGGCACGAATCCCCGCCTTGCGGCGAGGCTTCTTAGCCAGACGGGGCGTTTCTTCGCTTCTGCATCGTGACCGCTTTGCTGGGTCACGATGCAGGGTTACGATGTTCGCATTCCGTGCAAGCGCGCCCGTCCCGACAGCAAAGGTCTTTCTTCGTTCAAACCCGTGACCGCTTTGCTGGATTGCGGGTTTGTTTTTGTATAAAAAACAGGCGCTTCTGCTTTGCAAAAGCGCCTGTCTTGTACAGAGTCAATCCGGCCAGAGGCGTTCTTCATAGACGCCTGCGGCCTTCAGGGCGCAGATCGCCTCCTTGACAGAGGCCAGATCCTCGCGATAGGTCACGCCATGCCAGACCTCCTCGCAGGGCAGCACGCGCACGCGGGCCGTCCCCTCCTCCAGCTGCCGGTTGACGACGCTCGGCAGATAAAACTCCCGCTTCAGCGGATCCAGCGGGACCTCCCGTTCGAAGAACGTGCCGAGCTGCGTCCAGAGCGCCTGGACCATCGGCTGGGTAAAGCCCCAGATATTCATGGACACGATGGTGTCGCCCGGCAGATCGGTAAAGTGCTCGCCGTCCTCGGTGTAGGCAGCGTGGTCGCCGCGCTGATAGATCTTCGTCCGCTCGGTAATGCCCTGGAGCATCCCGTTTTGTACCTCGCACACGCCGCGCGCCACAGAACCAAACGTCGTCACGGTGTTGCGCACCCGGTAGCCGACCATGGCGTAGCAGTGCTCGTCCTCGTTCGTGCGCAGGAACTCATAGATCTCGCTGAACGCCGTGCGCCCATAAAAATCATCGGAGTTGATGACCGCGAACGGCCCGTGCAGTACGTTCCGGCAGCAGGCCACCGCCTGTCCCGTGCCCCACGGCTTGACGCGTCCCTCCGGCACGGCGCAGCCGTCCGGAATGTCCGTCAGCTCCTGATAGACATATTCCACATTGAAAAACCGCTCCATGCGGGTCCCGATGCGCTCGCGGAAAAGCGCCTCATGCTCCCGCTTGATGATAAAGACAAGATCGCGGAACCCCGCGCGTCTTGCGTCGTACATGGAAAAATCAATGATGCTGTGCCCCTCCTGATCGACGGGCTCCATCTGCTTGAGCCCGCCGAAGCGGCTGCCCATTCCGGCTGCCATAATGACGAGCTTCGGCGCTTGTTTCTGCATGTGTATGCCTCCTGCAAATTACTGCCTCTATGGTATCGGTTTCGCCATAAGATTGCAAGCCCTTTTCACAGGAAATTTTGCCTCCGACACGAATGGCTTGCAGAACGCACCCGGTTGTGGTACACTGTGTTAAATTCATGTAAAATTCAAATCATCGGAGGTGAACGTTACGGGTCTTTCTTCCCTGATCGCCAATACGAGCCCGGTCGCAGGCGTGATCATTTCCATTGCGCTGATGCTGTTTTCCGGCTTCGCAATGACGCGCCTGACAAAGCTTGCGCGTCTGCCGAATGTGACCGGCTATATCCTTGCCGGCATTCTCATCGGGCCGTATGTCCTGAATCTCGTGCCGCAGCGCATCCTTGACGGCACAGATTTTCTTTCCGATATCGCGCTGGCCTTCATCGCGTTCTCAACCGGCGAGTTTTTCAAGCTCTCGGTCTTAAAAAAGAGCGGCATGAAGGTCGTCTGGATCACGATCTTCGAAGCCGTTCTGGCCTCAGTCTTTATTTTTATCCTGACCTATTTTATCCTCCGGCTCGATCTGGCGTTTTCCATCGTGCTTGCCGCTCTCGCCTCAGCGACGGCTCCGGCCTCCACGATGATGACCATCCGTCAGACCGGCGCAAAAGGCGATTTTGTCGACACGCTCCTGCAGGTCGTCGCGCTGGACGACGTGGTCGGGCTGGTTCTTTATTCCGTGGCCATTTCCATTGCGCTGGCCTCGTTGAGCGGCGCAAGCGGCTTTTCCTTCGAAACGCTCGGGAAGCCCGTGCTGCTGAACCTGCTGGTGCTACTGCTCGGCAGCGTCTTCGGGCTTTTCATGAAGCTCCTCATGCCGCAGAAGCGCTCGAAGGACAATAAGCTCATTATCTCCGTTGCGCTCCTGTTCGCGTTCTGCGGCGTGTGTGCGCTGCTGGATATCTCGCCGCTGCTCGGCTGCATGATGATGGGCACGGTCTACACGAACATCGCGGACGACGATAAGCTGTTCAAGCAGCTCAATTATTTCAGCCCGCCGATCCTGCTCCTGTTCTTCGTCCGCTCCGGCATGTCGTTCCAGCTGGACGCGCTTGTCTCCTCGTCCGGAGATCTGGACGGCGTACCGCTGCTCATCATCGGCGTGAGCTACTTCCTCGTGCGCATCCTCGGCAAATACGCCGGCGCATGGCTGGGCTGCGGGCTGGTCAAAAAAGATAAGCTGGTGCGCAATTATCTGGGCCTGGCGCTCATCCCGCAGGCCGGCGTGGCCATCGGCCTGGCCGCCCTCGGCGCGCGAACGCTCGGCGGCACGATGGGAAGCGACCTGCAGACCATCATTCTCGCGTCCAGCGTCCTGTATGAGCTCATCGGCCCCGGCTGCGCAAAGCTGGCGCTGTACTTATCCAAATCGTATTCGACCAGGCTCGAGGACGTTGCCGTCGTGGACGAGGTCACGGAAACGGGCGAAAAGAAAACCGACGTGCAGCTGCTCATCGAGCGCATCCGGAAGATACAGACCGAGCTTCCGGCGCTAAGCAGCGACATATCGGAGGAGGAAGCCGCCTTTACCGAGGCGGCAGAGGAGCAGCTGGCCCAGACACAGGCGCAGCGCAGATTTTTCTATCTCAGGAGGTAACGGCATATGAAAACAGATTGGATCGCTGGGCTTCTCGGCCCATGGAGCACGGAGCTGACGCTCGGCTCTGTCTTTCTCCGGCTGGCCCTCAGCATGGCGCTGGCCGCCATCATCGGCTGCGAACGCTCGAGCAAGCGGCACTCCGCCGGCCTTCGCACCTTCATCCTCGTGAGCCTCGCGGGCACATCCACGATGCTCATCGACCAGTATCTCATGGACGTTCTGCCGGTCACGATCCCGGTCCTTTCCGCGGCTGCCGTCATCGGCATCACGACCATCAGCGGCAACTCCATCCTGTTCAGCTCCAAAAACCAGATCAAGGGGCTGACCACCTCCGTCGGCCTCTGGTGCTGCGGCATCGTGGGGCTTGCGCTCGGCGCCGGGCTTTACACGCTGGCGCTGGTGCTGTTCCTCGCGCTGCTGTGCAGCATGTCGGGCCTTCCGGCGCTGGAGACGCATTTAAAAGACCGTTCGAACCACTTCGAGGTGCATCTGGAGCTCAAAAACAAGCTCGACCTGCCGGATTTCGTGTCGACCGTCCGCGCTCTCGGCATGCGCATCGACGACATTGAATCAAATCCCGCGTACTTAAATTCCGGCCTCAGTGTATTTACCGTCTCGTTCACCGTAGACAGCCCGGAGCTCAAGCAGTACAAAAAGCACGGCGAGATCATTGAGGCCCTCAAGTCGCTGGATTATGTGTATTATATTGAAGAAATGAACTGAACAGCTAAAAAGCCGCCTCTGCCATGCCCCGTATGGAAAGGGCCCTGCTGCAGCAGAAGCTTGCAGCAGGGCCTTGATTTTACTTTGCGTTGATAACCAGCTCGCCGTTCTGCACGTCGCAGACAAGCGTCTGGCCCGGGAGCACGTCGCCGCGCAGGATGCGCTGCGCGAGAAGCGTCTCGACCGTGTGCTGCAGATACCGGCGCAGCGGTCTTGCGCCGAACTGCGGGTCATAGGCCGCGTCAATGACGAACGCCTTTGCCGCCGGGGTCAGCTCGCACTTGAGCTGCTTGTCGGAAAGGCGCTTATTGAGCGCCGCGATCTGCAAGTCGATAATGCCGGTGATATTCTCCTTCGACAGGGGCTTATAGAACACGATCTCATCCAGCCGGTTCAGGAACTCCGGGCGGAAATTGCGGCGCAGGAGCGCCTGCACCTCGTTCTTTGCTTCCTCGGAGATCTCGCCCTCCGGCGTGATGCCGTCCAGAATGGCCTGCGAGCCGAGGTTCGAGGTCAGGATAATGATGGTGTTCTTGAAGTCCACCGTGCGGCCCTGCGAATCCGTGATCCTGCCGTCGTCAAGCACCTGCAGGAGAATGTTGAATACATCCGGGTGCGCCTTTTCGATCTCGTCAAACAGAATGACGGAATACGGTCTGCGGCGCACCGCCTCGGTCAGCTGGCCGCCCTCCTCATAGCCCACGTATCCGGGAGGCGCTCCGATCAGCCGCGACACGGAGAATTTCTCCATGTACTCCGACATATCGATGCGCACCAGATTCTTTTCATCGTCAAACAGTGCTTCTGCCAGCGTCTTGGCAAGCTCCGTCTTGCCGACGCCTGTCGGGCCGAGGAACAGGAACGAGCCGAGCGGCCGGTTCGGATCCTGAATGCCCGCTCTGCTTCTCTGGATGGCCTCGGAGACGACGCGCACAGCCTCATCCTGCCCGACGACGCGCTTATGGAGCGTATCTTCAAGGTGCAGCAGCTTGTCGCGCTCGCCCTCCATCAGCCGCGCGGTCGGGATGCCCGTCCAGCGCTCGATGATCTTGGCGATCTCCTCCTCCGTGACCTTGTTGCGGAGCAGACTCGTCTCCTTGCCGCTCTGCGCCAGCTTTTCCTCCTGCTCGAGCTGCTTTTTCGCTTCGGGCAGATCGCCGTATTTCAATTTCGCGGCCTTTTCCAGATCATAGCTCTGCTCGGCGGCTTCAATGTCGCGATTGATCTGTTCAATGCGCTCGCGCAGCTGCTGCACGCGGCCAATGGCGTTTTTCTCGTTTTCCCACTTGGCCTTCATGGAGTTGAACGTCTCGCGCTGCTCCGCCAGCTCCTTCTGCAGCTCCGTCAGCCGCGCCTTGGAAAGCTCGTCGTCCTCGTTTTTGAGGGCCGCCTCCTCAATCTGCATCTGGATGATCTTGCGGTTGATGACGTCCAGCTCGGTCGGCATGGAGTCCATCTCCGTGCGGATCATGGCGCAGGCCTCGTCAATGAGGTCAATAGCCTTGTCTGGCAGGAACCGGTCGGTAATATAGCGGTTACTGAGCGTCGCGGCGGCGATGATCGCGTTGTCCGTGATCTTGACGCCGTGGAAGACCTCGTACCGGGATTCCAGACCACGCAGGATGGCGATCGTATCCTCGACCGTCGGCTCCTGCACCAGAACCGTCTGGAACCGGCGCTCGAGCGCAGGATCCTTTTCGATATACTGCCGGTATTCGTCCAGCGTCGTCGCGCCGATGCAGTGCAGCTCGCCGCGCGCGAGCATCGGCTTTAAAAGATTGCCCGCGTCCATCGAGCCCTCGGTCTTGCCCGCGCCGACAATGGTATGCAGTTCGTCGATAAACAGGATGATGCGGCCCTCGGACTTCTTGACCTCAGCCAGCACGGCCTTCAGCCGCTCCTCAAATTCACCGCGGTACTTTGCGCCCGCGATCAGCGCGCCCATATCGAGCGAGAAGATCGTCTTGTCCTGCAGAGACTTCGGCACCTCGTTCGCAACGATCCGCTGCGCAAGCCCCTCGACGATGGCTGTCTTGCCGACGCCCGGCTCGCCGATGAGGACCGGGTTGTTTTTCGTCTTGCGGGACAGGATGCGGATGACGTTCCGGATCTCGTCGTCACGGCCGATGACCGGATCCATCTTCTGCTCCCGCGCGCGCTTGACCAGATCTGTGCCGTACTTGGCAAGCGCCTCATACGTGTCCTCCGGCGTGTCGGACGTCACGCGCTGATTGCCGCGCACGGACTGCAGCGCCTGCAGGCAGGCCTCCTTCGTGATCCCGTACGGGCGGAACAGGCCTTTGAGCACCGCGTCCGCGTTCTCGATCAGCGACAAAAACAGATGCTCGACGGAGACATATTCGTCCTTCATCTGCTTTGCGATGTCCTCCGCGCTGTTCAGCGCCGTATCAACGGCGCGCGCGACGTAATATTTATCCGCCTCGCGGCCCGAGCCGGTCACGCGCGGCAGCTTCCCCAGCTCCGCGTCCACCGCGGCCTCAAAGCTCTCCAGCGTGACGCCCATCTTTTTTAACAGCTGCGGCACAAGGCCGTTTTCCTGCTTCAAAAGCGCGGTCAGCAGATGGATCTGCTCGATCTGCTGATTCTGGTTTTCAATGGTCAGCTTCTGTGCGGCCTGAATGGCCTCCAGAGATTTCTGCGTATAGTTCTGTGCGTTCATATATCACACCTCTTTCTTCGGGGTTAGCACTCTATACTTATGAGTGCTAATTCATTTTGGCTTCATCATAGACCTGTGCCCGGAATTTGTCAAGAGGGCTTACGGATAAAAATTGTGATATTTTTGTAAACATTTGATCGAAAAAAGAATTTTCAGATTTAATAGTTATTTAAAAACTTGCCTCTAAGTTTTTTAATAAACCATTGCTATGATAATCTTGCAAGAAGCGATAAACACTTTTTCATTTTCCCCTCATATTGATAAAGAATCCCCCGCAGACAAGCCGGTCACTTGTTTGCGGGGTTTCTTTCTGCGCCGCGCACCAAAGCCCTCCCCTTCAGGGTCATGTCGTCAGCTTAAGGTTACACCCGATCTGACATACGCAGAGATCGTCAAAAGCTCAAGCAACGTTGGCAGGGGCGACCGCTTTTCACTGGCTTTTTGCATAAATCAAACGCCGCAGTCTTAGGCTGGTGACATTTCCCTTCACCGGCCATTCTGCCAGAGGATCTGCTGTTCCGTCACGAGCGGATAGGCGACGAGGGCGCTGCCGTCGAGGTTTTCCCGGTGCAGGTCGACCGCTGTAAGAGCGCGGTTGTCATACGTGGAATAATAATAGACGCCGCTGGCGGCATTGCAGCAGGAGGTGTAGATCGTGCGCTCATACTGCCCTTCTTCCACCTCACAGCAGCCGTGCTGCTGCTCCACCGCGCCGAGGATGTGGAAAAACTGGCTGACGCTCCCCTGCTCCGTGCCGTCGCAGACGGCGTTCAGCTTCGTGAACGCCGCGCGGACAAAGCGCGACATGGACGACAGATCGCCCGGCAGACCCAGCGCGCCCATGCCCCGGCTGTAGAGCCGCAGCGGGAGCGCTTCCGAAAAGCGGTTCTCCGGCTGTCTGGGCGAAAGGTGCCTGTAATTGTTCAGGCTGAACAGCTGCTGCTCGAACGGCGGGTTGTTGGTCAGCACGCCGACAGGGTTGTCATACACATGCAGGCCGTCCGCGGTCGATTCGACCGTGACCGCTTCCCGCTCGTCGGCAAGCAGCCAATGCAGCTGCGCGGCGGGCAGCGCTGCGCTGAACGGCGTCCCGGTCAGGATGAGCCGGGACAGCTCCTCCCGCGCCTGCGCGGCGGTCGCGCACCGGCCCAGCAGCCACGGAATGAGCTCAAACTGCGCGATGTTCATCCTGCCCGGCTCCGGCTGCGCGTACACAGCATTCCCGACAAAATTCAGCCCCGCCATGCACAGCCCCTTCTCGTTGACTGCGTCATAGTAAAGCGGGTACCCGTCCGCCACGTGCGCCATGCCGATCATGGCATAGTGCGCATGCACCGGCCCCGCGTGGTGAAAGTCAAACGGAAACTTCCTCGGCGTGATCGTCACCTGTTCGCCGTAACTGCACTCATAATCCAGCGTCCTGCCAAAATAAAGCTGCCTGGTCTGATACGTGATCGCGGTACACATCGTACTGCACTCCCTTTCAAAGTTTCGTTATGTTAGTTTGTGCAGGCTTTACCGGATAAAATTCGTCCTTGCCAGCGGCTCCTTGCGCGGATCAGGAACGCCCGCGGCCTTGCCGGCCTCGATGCAGCGCAGGAGCCACGCCATATTGTGCCCCAGCACGCGCATGATGCGCACGCCCTCCTCGTCCTGCTGGACGTCTTCGGCCTTCGAGCCGTGAACATTGTTCCAGTAGCAGGAGGAGACAATGGGCATTTCCGTGATGCCGGGGTATTTGAGCAGTTGCTCATAGGCGGCCGTCGTGCCCGCGCGGCGGGCAGATGTAATGACGGCGGCGGGCTTCCGACAGAACGTCTCCTTCGGTGCGGAATAGAACAGGCGATCCATAAACGCGGTCATATTGCCGGAGGCCGCCGCATAGTGGACAGGCGTTCCGAACACAAAGCCGTCCGCGTCCTTCGCCTTTTCTGCAAAGTCGTTGACCGAGCCGCCGAAGACGCATTTGCCCGCCTTCGAACAGCCGCCGCAGGCAATGCAGCCGCCGATGGGCGTGTTGCCGATCCAGAAAATTTCGGTGTCGATCCCGTCCGCGTTCAGCGCCGAAGCGACCTCGCGCAGCGCAGCGTCCGTGCAGCCGTGCGCATGCGGGCTGCCGTTTACAAGCATGACTTTCATAGAAGATCCCTCCTGATCTGTTTTCTTCTTTCATACCACAGTTCCCGGAAAAAAGCAAGCGGAAGCGCAGAGCAGAAACCAGCCGCCGCATTCCCGTTTTGAGAAAGCGGCGGCTGGCGGATTGAAAACTATATTTGAGGCAATACAAAACGCGCTGCCACTGTAGGGGCCGATGCCGGACACAGCCGTGCGCGACGAAGGAGCGTTACGACAGTCTGCAGCATAAAGAAAAGCAGGCTCAATCCCCCTCGACCATGCGGTAGCCGACGCCGGCTTCGGTGAAGATGTAGGCGGGCTGGGCGGGGTTTTTTTCGATCTTGCGGCGGATGTTCGCCATGTTGACGCGCAGGATCTGATTGTCGCTGCGGGCGCTGGGGCCCCAGAGCTCCCGGATGAGATAATCGTACGTCAGGACCTTCCCCGCGTGCAGGCCGAGCAGCGAAACCAGCTTGTACTCATTCTGCGTGAGATTGGCGTCGCGGCCCGCGATATAAACGCGGTGCTTGTCATAGTCGATGGTCAGCTCTCCGGCGGTGAACACGCCGGAATTGGCGACAGAGGCCGCACCCTCCGGCGTTCTGGTGTGGCGGACGGCGGCGCGGATACGCGCGAGCAGCTCCTCGGTGCCGAAGGGCTTGGTCAGATAATCGTCCGCGCCCGCGTCAAGCGCCTCGACCTTGTCGCGCTCATGGCTGCGGGCGGAGACGACCAGAATGGGGATCTTTGACCATTTCCGGACATTCCGGAGGATCGTCATGCCGTCTATATCCGGCAGACCGAGATCCAGAATGATGATATCCGGACAGTGCGACGAGATCATCGTATCCGCCATCGCGCCCGTGCCGGCCATCAGCACATCATAGCCGTTTGCCGTCAGGATCGCCTGCATAAAGCTGCGGATCGTCCGCTCGTCTTCAATCAACAGAACCTTGTCTCTGATGTTCATGACTGTTTTCCTCCAATGGCAATGTAAATTGCAGCAGAGCGCCGCCGTTTTCCCTGTTTCCTGCGCGCATCGTGCCGCCGTGCGCCTGCACGATCGACATGCAGACGGACAGACCGATGCCCATATTGCGCCGCTGATCGGAGATCTCCTCCTGATCGCGGGTCAGATAGCCTTCAAACAGGTGCGGCAGAAGCTCTTTTTCAATGCCGCAGCCGTTGTCCGCGACCTCGAAAACAGCAAGGTTGTTGGCACTCGACAGGCGCAGCTCGATCTTTGTGGTCGTCTTGCCGTGCTGGACGGCATTTTCCATCAGATTGATGAGCACCTGTTCGATGAGAATGATATCCATCGGGATCATGAGCAGCACATCGGGCGCGGTGATGCAGACCTCGACCGCAGGATAATGCCGCTTGAATTTCATGGCAGCTGCGCCGAGCACCTCCTCGCCCGCCTCCAGCTCTTTTTTGATGTTTGACGCGCCGGACATCCGTGTGACAGACAGCAGATTTTCCACCACGCCGATGAGCCAGTTGGATTCGTCGCGCATATTCTCAAGCAGGCTTCTGCTCGTTTCCGGCGAGATCTGGTCGCCGTTTTCCAGGATCGCATCGATGCCGCCGACGATGGCGGTCAGCGGCGTACGGATGTCATGCGAGACGGCGCGCAGCAGATTGCCGCGCATTTTTTCTTTTTCTGCCTCCGCGCGGAGCTTTTCCTGCTGCTTGATCTGGGTGGTCAGCGTGCTGACCACGACGGAAACGGCCAGCATGACGAGAAACGTCAGCGGATAGCCGGAGATGGTAAAGTTCAGCTGCATGTAGGGGTATGTAAAGATCCAGTTCACGCCGACGACGCCGATCACGGAGGCCAGCAGCCCGAACAGATACCCGTCCGTAAAGCGCGAGACGAGCACGACCGCGCATTCGAAGATCAGCGCGACAAACACATCGGAGCGGTCGATCATCCGCAGCAGCGCGCACAGCAGCGCCGCTGCCGCCAGCACACCGAAGCACACGCCGCAGTCGCGCCAGGAGACGGGGAATACCTGCCGCAGCCGCCCGCGGAACGTCTGATCCTTCATTGTTCGTGTTGTATCCATGAATCCTCACCCACCATTATAATAGCATAAAAGAAAAAGTCCGTCGTGTTAAGTCTCCGTTAAGAAGCCCGGTCGCGCAGCAGGCGTCTGCGTGACCGGGCTGATATCGGAGCTTCTTTTTATCTTCAGCGCTCAAGCCAATCAAGAACGTCCTGATAGACCTCGGCCTTGTTGCGCTCGTTGAGCATTTCGTGCCGTCCCTCGGGATAGAGCTTGATGGTGATATCCTTCATGCCGCTGCGCTTGAATGCGTCGATGCACTTCAGGACGCCCTTTGCCATGCCGCCGACAGGATCCTTGCAGCCGGAGATGAACAGAATGGGCAGCTGCTTGTTCATCTTCCCGAGATTTTCCGGCTGCTCGTTCATGCCGACGCCCGTGAGCAGATCGCGCGCAAGGCCGACCGTCGCGTCAAAGCCGCAGAGCGGATCCGCGTCATAGGCCGCGACGACAGCCTCGTCAGAGCAGATCCACGCGTTGGGCGAGGTCACGGGGCCGAAGGTCTTGTTATAGCTTCCGAACATGAGCTTGGTAACGAGAGCGCTGGCGTTTTTTTCGCCGATACGGACCTGCTCAAGCTTGCAGACGAGCTTGCCCATGCGCACCTTCATGGGATCCTCCCAGCCGGTGCCGGAAATGACCGCCTTGTCGACCGCGTCGGGGTAGGTATACAGATACGTGCGCAGCAGGAACGAGCCCATGCTGTGGCCGAGGATAGCATAAGGCAGACCCGGATACTGCGCGGAAATTTCGTCATGCAGACGCTTTTCATCCTCGACCGCCGACAACCAGCCGCCCGAGAAATAGCCCTTCAGACCGTTTTCCACGGAGCCGCCGTGGCCCATATGATCATCGGCGGCGACAACATAGCCGTGGCTCGTCAGGAAATTCGCAAACGCGTCATAGCGGCCGATATGCTCGGCAATGCCGTGGATGAGCTGGACGACAGCCTTCGGCTCTGCCTCCGGCTTCCAGATCGCGCAATGCAGCCGGCCAGCGCCGCAGGAATCAAGATAGAATTCTTCCATAAAAGATGGTGCTCCTTTCAAAAGTCCGGTTTATGGTACATATGATCTGATAAGATAGGCTCAGAAACAAACATGGGAGGAAATTTCTGATGCGTTCTGAATCTGTCATTGAGCTGTCCCGGTATCTGCAGCGTTCCCCGGAGGCGTCCGCTTCATCCGCGTACTGCAGACGTCTGCGCGTACGCAGGCGGCGCATCCGGTATGCCGCGGCGGTGATCGACGCGGCCGTGACGCTCTGCATCGGGGCAGGCTTTCTGGTCTGCCTCGGGCTGGTGTTCAGTATGCTGTGAGCCGTTCAAATTCGCCGTCCGTCCGGAGCAGATACTCCGCACACGGCTCCGCGCCGCCATAGCGGGAAGCGAAGCTGCTTCCATCCGCGCCGAGCATGCCGATCAAGACCACATCTCCTGTGCGGAGCTCCGGCAGCAGACGGCGCATGGCCGGCCCCTCCTGCGTGCTGCCGGTCAGCAGCTGCACAAGCGTCCGCCGCCCGGCGGCATGCAGAACGCGCAGCGGATGATACGCGCCGCATTTGATCAGGCGCGGACACTGCGCCGGCACAGCATCCAGCACGGCAAGC
>CAKUND010000056.1 GCA_934668295.1 uncultured Oscillospiraceae bacterium | reverse complement strand
CCCCCATCAGATCCCGATACCGCCCGTCCTGTGCGGACATTTTTCCCTTGACAGTTTCTCCCGTTTTGGATATACTGTTTTTAGAAGAACCTGCGTTGGCGGCATTTTTGCTGCTGACCCCGGCAGTGAAAGTCCGGGGGGCGTCGGTTCTTCCGTCCTCGGTTTGAGTACCACCCGCTCCAGTCTTCTGGTAACGGAAGTGCTGGCTTTCGCCAGTAGCGGTATGCTCGCCGGGGATTTTTGTTTTATCGACTTGATGTACTTTGTTTACTTCGTACAGAATTTTACGGTCTCTTCCATCAGCAATAGGCGTCCGTGTCGTCGCCGTAGATCCCGTCGTATGCGTCCACATAGCTCTCGATCATCTCCTTTGTGATCTTGCCCTCACTCAGCAGCCGCTTCTGGATCTTCGCAGCCATCTCCGGCCAGCGCTTGACAAGCAGGTGCCCATCATATAAAGCGCCGCCGGCCATACGTGTAAGCGCATGGCCGGCGGTCATTCTTGTTGATTTCAGGTTTTACAGGCTCTCTGCAATCGCCTCGACAGCACAGGTCAGAGCGCGGGCGATATCGGGCAGGGGCATGCCGAAGGTGCCGTCCGGCTTGCCGGAAAGCTGCTCCATCGCATAGGGAACATGGAGAAAGCCGCCGCGCAGACCGGGATATTCGAGCGCCGCCGTATGCAGCAGCGTATACAGAAGGCTGTTGCAGACATAGGTGCCAGCAGTGTTGGAAACCGCAGAAGGCAGACCGGCGCTTTGTATCCGCGTTACGATCGCCTTGATGGGCAGCGTAGAAAAATACGCGGCCGGGCCATCCGACACAACAGGCATGTCTATGGGCTGATATCCGGCATTGTCCGGAATGCGGGCGTCCATCAGATTGATCGCTACGCGCTCCGGCGTGATGGCCGTGCGGCCTCCGGCCTGACCGACGCAGAGCACCGCGTCGGGATGAACCGCGCGAAGCGCGGCTTTCAGGATCACGCCGCTTTTGAGAAATTCCGTTGGAATTTCAAGTTTACATAATTCAAATTCCGCAATTTCGTCCGGCAGCAGCCGCACGGCCTCGAACGCAGGGTTGACTGACTCGCCGCCAAACGGGTCAAAGCCGGTGATGAGCAGTTTTTTCTTCATAGGATCCCCTGCCCTTCTAAGATTCCGCACATCTGCGATACGCGGCTGTCCCACGAGCAGGCGCGGCCCGCCTCAATGCGTGCGGCGATCCGCTCCGATGCTGTGTCGGAACGTGCTTTTTCGCAGGCGGAGATAAATTCCTCCGGGCTGTCGGCGATCTCGATGAGGGGTGCGTATTGGAGGATCTGATCCGGCTGCTTCGTTGAGACGATGGGCCGGCCTGTTGCAAGATATTCATAGAATTTCAGCGGGCTGACGTCCTTACTGAGATCGCTTTTCGCGAACAGATTCAGGCAGGCGTCAAAGTGCGCCAGATACTGCGGCAGCTGCTCGTTCGGCTTAAGGCCGAGAAAGTGCACGTTTTGCATGGCGTGAAGCGCGGACAGGTCGACGCCGGGCTTTTCCTTGCCGATCAGGACAAAGCTCCAGTCTGGGCGGGCCGCTGCCGCCGCTTCGAGATAATCATACTCGATGCAGCTCTGCAGCGCGCCGACGAAGCCGAAAATCGGGTGCGGAATGCCCTGCATATCGTCGGGGAGCGGCTGCGGCTGCGCGGCCTGCGCGAAGCGCTCAAAATTCGCTCCATTCGGGATCATATCCGTCTTTGGCTGCGCGGCACGCAGGCGGTCGGCCAGCGCATCGGCGGTAGCGAAGACATGATCGGCTTTCCCCGCAAGCTCCAGCTCCATCGCGTCGACAAGCGCCGGGTCCATCAGTCCGCCGTAGGCCGAATGCCGGTCGACGCAGTCATAGACCAGCGCCTTGTGCGGCACCAGATCAATAAGATCGACCGTAACAGGCGAATAGACCCACAGAACAGCGTCCTCAAAGCCGTGTTCCTGCATTTTTTCGCGGACGAAGCGCGCGATTTTCTGCTGGTTCAGCTTATTGATCCAACGGAATTGATAAAAGAACGGCAGAACCGGCGGCAGAGCATACACTGTGATGTTCTCCTGCGGATGAACGCCCTCTTTTTTATAATTCGTCAGCCCCGGCTGGGCGGCTTTGTCCTTCATGGGAGCAATATAGGTGATAGACGGGTCAAAATAGAGGATCTCCGCGTCCGGGATCCGGCTCATGACCTGCTGCTTGCGCGTCGGGATGGGATACCACGGAGATGTGGCCAGACAAACGATTTTTCTCATAGGGACTCCTCCAGCAGCTTGCGCGCCGCTTCTTCATTTTCCGCCGCGAGGCGGCGCAGACGCTCGGTCGAATACGGCTGCGCTGTCTGCATGGCGTCGTCGATCAGGGCACACAGGCTGTCCTTCGTTACGTCGGCCAGCTCCATGCAGTGCTTCTGGCCAAGATACGCCATGAAGCCGGTGACCTTCGGGTCATACGAGATCGCAGCCAGCGGCGCGCCGACAGACGAGGCAAAGATCAGCGCGTGCAGCCGCATGGATACGATCACGCGCATTTTCTGCATCATGCCGATGGTCAGCTGCTCATCGCGCGGGGCAGGCAGAACGAACGACCGGCACGGCAGCATACCGGCAGCTTGCCGGTTGATCTCCAGATCGCGCGTCGGTTCCAGCGCGACGAAAACCGGGGTCAGGCCGTGCTTTTGGTTGACATAAATTGCAGCATCTACGATCGACTGCAGGTGCGCGGAAAGATTTTTCCACGGACGCAGGACAAACATGGCGTAGCTCCCGTTCGGGTCGAGGTCATTGCTCAGGAAATAGCTGTCCACTGCGCCGGTGGACGCAGGCTGGAGCAGCAGCGCCGGGTCTGCCGTAACGGAGATATCTGGCTGCGTTACCCCTATGTCAGAAAGCTCCTTCCGGGAAAGATCCTCACGGAGCGTGATCTTGTCCACGCAGCGGTTGAGGATGCGCGCAGTATGGCGGCGGCTGCCCTCCCCGCTGACGGGGCCGATGCCGCAGCCGTACATCATGACGCGGCAGCCCGCGGCATGCGCCATGCGGATGGTCGTGAGATAATAATTTAAGGAACGCGTGCTCGTTTCGTTCTGGATGAGGCTTCCGCCGCCGGAGATAAACAGTCTGCATCTGTGCATAAGCGGCCAGAAACGGATAGGGTCAAACACGTGTACGGAGCCGACATGATACCGCAGGCGCGTCTCGGCGGGATCGTGCGACATGACGTAGACCGGCATATCGCGGTCAATGGCCTTCATCTGCGCAAGGATCGCCTTTAAGATCGCGTCGTCGCCCGCGTTGCCCTTGCCGTAGGCGCCGCAGATCAGAACGCCGTATTTCTTTTTCTTTGGCATGGCCGTGCGGCGGAGGATGGTCTGGTAGATCTCGATCTGCTTGCCGACGGTCGCGCTGATGGAAAATTCGCGCGAGGCTTTTTCATACAGATTTTCGCCGAGCTGCGCGCGCATGGCCGCGGATTCGGCCAGCCGCGCCATGCAGGCGCCGAGCGCTTCTGCGTTCTGCGGCTCAAACAGGAGGCCAGTCACACCATGCTCGATGATATACGGGATGCCGCCGACGTTCGACGCGATCGTTGCGCAGCGCATGCGCGCGCCCTCTGTGATGGCATACGGGAAGGTCTCGGAAAGAGACGTCAGTGTGTTGACGTCCAGCGCGTGATAGAAGCTGTCCATATCCGTGACCCAACCTGCAAACACGACGCTGCCGGCCGGGCAGATGTCAGCGGCAAGCTTTTCCAGCGTCTGGCGCTGTTCGCCGTCGCCCGCGATAAGCAGTCGGATATTGGGATGATTCCGCACCGCGATGGAAAAGCCGCGGATAAGCGTCCCGACGTCCTTGACAGGATCGAGACGGGCTGCAATACCGAACACAATGGTATCTTCTGCCGTCTCCATACCAACAGAGCGCAGATATGCTTCCCTGTCCAGCTTCGGTACAACGGGAGAAAAATCAATGCCGTTATAGATCGCGAACATCGTCTGCGGGTCGAAGCCGCGCGAGATAAGCAGCTGCGCCATGGCGTCGGACACGCCGATGTGATAGTCGAACATGCGCAGCGCAACGGTGTTGATCGTGCCGTAGGTCAGCCGGTGCAGAGGCCGGCCCAGATAGTCGAGCCGGTAGTCGGAATGGACGGTCGTGACGATGGGTACCTGAATTTTCCGGCGCAGGACCGCGCCGGTCAGGTTGGCGCGTGCGCCGTGGCAGTGGACGATCTGAAAGCCCTCGGCGCGGATCATCTGCGCGAGATGGCCGATGGCCGTCTGCACGGAGGTCTCCATGACGACCGTATCGATGCCGAGCGCTCTTGCATCCTCAGCAAACTCTCCCTCCCGGAAACAGACAAGCCGGACCTGCTCGGTTTTCCCAAGACCGTGCAGCAGCGACAGCACGTGCGTTTTTGCGCCGCCGACGTCGCCGCCGGAGATCAAATGCAATACCTTCATATCGGAAATCCTCATTTTTGAATTACCACTTGTTTCTCGCGGTAAGATACTGTAAAATAGGCTGGAATGTTCCTTGAACTGTTCCTTATTATACCTGATTCAATGGGGCAAATCAACTGCAAACTCTTTGGGAGGTACTACATGAAACTGATCGATGAAAAAGGCCGTCTGTTCGGCAAGATCAATCTGATCGATCTGCTGGTCGTGCTGCTGATCATCGCGGTTCTGGCGGCGGTCGTCTGGAAGCTCGGCGGCAGGAAGGCCGCAGCTGCCGTGACAGGCACGGAAAAAAGGGCCGTTTATACCGTAGAATTTGAGGATGTTCCCGCTGATATCGCGTACTTCGCCGAGACGCAGATCGGCAAAGCCCTTGTCAACGACTCCAAGGTCATCGCCGCGTCCATCACCGATGTGCAGACTGCGGATTACGCCGGTGAAAACGGCCATCTGCGCCTGTATATCACGGTCGAGGCTGACGCATCGTTTACCGGCAACGTCTATAAGGTCGGGCCGCAGGAGATTCGCGTCGGCTATGAATATATCCTCAAGACGAGCGAATTCGAGCTCACGGGTCTGATCTCCGCGCTGGAGGTCATCGATGGCTGACATGCTGGCTTCGAGCCTTCTGTGGCGGGTGCTGCTCGCCATCGGCGGCTGTTTTTCGGCGCTGGCGCATTCCAGTAAGATCCTCACGTGGCTTGGCCGCACGTGGCACGCAAGCAGGACGCGCGCATGGCTGCTCCGGCGGCTGTCCGCGTCAGATGTGCCGACGCGTGAGAGCCGGAGCGCGAAGCGCTTTGCGAGGCTGAACGCACAGCTTGCCGCACGGCGCGGACTGAAGGACTGTCTGGACAGTTCGCTCCTGTGCCGCATCTGGCGCTTTTTCGTGCGCTGCGGACAAAACAGCCGCCTGTTTTCCTGGCTGTTCTCTGACGGGCTGCATGGCGTGATCCTGTTCACGCTTTCCATGTATGTCGTGATCGACTATGTGCTGCGTGATCTTCTGGCTGTGCCGGTTCTGTCGTCGTGCTGGGACGAATATCTGATGCTGCTGGCGCTGGGCTATGTGGTCTATGAGCGCCTCGGGCGCGAAACGCCGCTCAAAACGGGCTGCAATCCGCTTGATCTGCCGGTCTGCCTGTTCATTACGGGCTGCTTCGTCCTCATGAACGTCGTCACGCCGTACTACTCCATCCAGATCTCCGGCTTCCGCGCGACCGTGCAGTACATGCTCTGGTTCTTCCTTGTGACGCGGCTGGTGCATAACGACCGGGATTTTATGCGGGTCTATCTGGCGCTCGTCATTCTGGCGGCAGTCATTGCCCTGCATGGCATTTATCAGTATATTGCTGCTGTCCCCATTCCGTCGAGCTGGATGACGCATTCGGAATCCTCTGTGCGTACGCGCGTTTACTCGATCTTCGGAAGTCCCAATATCATGGGCGATTTCATGACGATGTTCGCACCGATGGCAGCAGGACTTGCCTATTACACGAAAAGCCGCAAATTGCAGGTACTTTCGTGGGTCTGCGCATTCTGCATGTGCTTTGGCTGCCTGTTCACAATGTCGCGCGGCGCATGGATGGCGCTGGCGATCGCGATCGTGATCTTTGTGCTGCTGGTCGACCGCCGGCTGCTGGTGCTTCTGCTCGCGGCGGGCTGTGTTGCATGCACGCTTCCGTTCGTGCGCAGCCGTATCGGCTTCCTGTTCACGGCTGACTTTGCAGAGGCCAACACCTCCGGCGGCCGCGCAGGCCGCAAGCTCGTCGCCCTGACGCTTTTGGAGCAGCGCGGCAAATTGACCGGCGTGGGACTCGGCATGTTCGGCGGGGCTGTCGCCATGCAGAATCAGGTCATCGATCATCAGGATTATTTCTACGTCGATAACTATTATCTCAAGCTCATGATCGAGATGGGCTATACGGGCCTTGCCGCGTTCCTGCTCACAGTCTTCAGCTTCCTCACAAATGGCTGCCGTGCGCTTTACCGCACGGCACAGCAGAAAAAGCAGGGGCTTTCCCGGCTCTATCCGCTGTGTGCAGGTATTTTTGCCGGGCTGTGCGGCGTGCTGGTGCACTGTGGATTTGAAAACATCTTTGAGGAGCCTTACATGATGGCCTATTTCTGGTCGTTAGCCGGACTTCTGATGTGGGCGGGATTCCTGCGGGAGAATCAGCAGGAGGTGCACGCATGACGCCTGTGATTCTGGCTGTCCACTTCCCTGCCAAAAAGCTCGCCAAACTGCGCATGGCTGCGATGCGGCAGGGTGCGCAGGTGCGCGTAGTGGAAAAATGGGAGTACCTGAACGCCGTCGGTTCTCTGACGGGCGATCTCGGCAGCTTTGAGAGCTTCTATGACGGCGAGGACTTTCCTGGTGAGCTGCTTGTCTTCGCACATTTTTCGGATACACAGCTGAACCTGTTTCTGCAGGCCATGCGGGCGGCAAAGCTTCCGCCCGTCGCGCTGAAGGCTGTCCTGACAGATGAAAACATGGGCTGGAATGTGCTCGAGCTGCACGAAGAACTGCTAAAAGAGCACGAAACGCTGCACAAAAACTGAAAATACCCCTGAACGCCTTTTTTGCACAGGTGTTCAGGGGTATTGCTTATTCACTGAATTGTTTTCGGATCTCAGCCTGTCTGCCGCAGGTCATTTTTCCCTCCGGGCACTTGCCGGAAACGAAGCACGTCGGGCCATAGAGGCTGAACAGGCGCGGCGAGGTCTTTCGCAGCGCCATGAGCGCAGCGCAGGCCGCTTCGCGGATCTCCCACTGGGCGCGATTGCAGCAGCGCAGCCGGAAGAAAACATACAGTTCTCCGGCATTCATCGTCGTCAGCACCGGGACTGTCTGCCCGCTGAGCAGCAGATAGGACAGCGCATCCTCCCCTGCCCCCGCCGTCCGGAGCTGCGCGGCAGCTTCCCCGGCCAGCCGGAACGCACCGCGATACTGTGTCTCCATTCCTGCCTGCCTGACGCTTTCCGGCAGAACATAGCGGTCGTAGCACGCCGATTTCAACAGCTCCGGCGGGCAGAGCGCCTGCATCCGGTGGCGCGTCAGATGGGTCAGCGCCGCAAGAGACAGGCCGCCGAACAGCAGCGTATAGCTTGCCTGCTCCAGCTCCCGCTTTCTCGGCTGAGCCAGAAGGGATTTGAGCAGTGCCGTCTGTTCCGATTCCGTCAGCGGCTGTGGCACATAGCCGTGCGCGAGCTGATACGCGCTGCAGATCAGGCCTTCTGCATCCTGCGGCGCAGCAAGAACTGTAACAGGTGCCTTCGACGTGAGCAGCTGTACCTGCCGCGGGCAGAACGCGTCCGACGGACGATAGGCCTCCGGCTTGCGTACCGCCAGAAACGGCAGCTGCTGCTCACACTGCGCAAACAGGCTTTCGCCCAGCGCGCGCAGCTCCGGAATGCGGCTGCCGCGGCCGTAGGTCAGCTCGTTCATCACGTGTACAAGCTCTCGCGCGTTCATGGAGCAGAAGAAATTGCTGCAGAAGCAGTACGGCAGGACGAAGCGCGCGTCCTCCTTCGGAACGCCCGCAGCCTCCAGCGCATCATAAATACCAAAAAGAGATTCAACCGTGTTTTCAAATATCGCCTTCTGCGCGTCGTCCGTAAAATCCGGTAAAACGTATCCAGCCTTGGAAAAATCGACGTATCGCCGCGATTTGACCGTAAAAGAGGCCAGCCGGAACTCAATCAGAAATTGTTCCGCCAGAACAGAGACGTTTTCAAATGATAAGTTTACATAACAATGTTCCAACACTGAGGTATGACCGGAAGACAGCACCTTTCCGATCAGCTTTTCATTCTTCTCCTGCCCGGCAGACAGCGATTTCGCATAAATTTCATCTGCTGTGCCGTCCATCGTGGAGATCCGGCCGCCGGAGGCGATCATCGCAGCCGCTTCCGGGCTGACATTCAAAATCGATACACGTCCCTGCATAGTTGTTCCTCCTCAGCGAAACGGATTACCCTGTTCATCGTAGATTTCCAGCCGCTTGATGCGTGCAAAGTCCGGCTTCTGCTCCGGGAGATAATGCTCGATCGCATTGACCAGCAACTGCGGGTTACAGCTCGGGTTCTGTGCGGAGACAAGCGCCGTTAATTCCAGCTCCTGCGCAGATGCTTCCCGCAGGGAAAGCGCAAAGATCATGGGCTTCAGATCAAGCTCTGTCTCCCCGCCGCTCTTTGTGCGCTTTTTGACAAGCACCGGGCCGCCTGAAAACAGCTCTGTGATCGCCTGACCGGCCTGTTCCGGGATGCCGCGGTCATATTCCAGCGTGATCTGCGCGCGCAGGCGCGTCAGATGCTTGATTTTGACAGCACTTTCATACGCCTCCAGTACCCGAATGCCTGCAGGCATGGTGCGGTTCAGCAGCGCAGGAAGCTTGCCAAGGTCGACGGAGCCGTCCTGAATCTCAAAGTCCAGAATTTCGCAGACGCTTTCCGAGCCAACGGGCAGCGGCAGCGCAATGGAGACATACGCGCGCGGACTGAAGCCCTGCGAGTGCCAGATCATGATATCCGCACGCTTGAAGGCGCGCTGAAACACGCGCATCAGATCCAGATGGGAAAGATAGACCGCGTCGCCGGTCTTTTCAAACAGCAGGCGATTCATCGCACAGCCTCCTTTCACTCAGCATGCGCGCCCCGCAGCCGTTGCAGTGCGTGCGGCAGTCCGGCGTTGCCTCCGAGCACAGTGACTTTTCACGCTCGTGCAGCAGAAAGTTCGTCGTAACGCCGACGTCGATCGTCTGCCACGGCAGAAGCTCGTCCATGTCAAAGCCGCGCGTCGTGTAAAAATCCGTGTCGAGACCGGCGCGCCGGAAGGCCTCCAGCCACTTTTCGTAGTCAAAATACTCGTCCCAGCCGTCGAGCCTGCACCCGAGCCGGTGTGCCTCCAGCAGCGCCTTTCCGACGCGGCGGTCGCCGCGCGCCATGACGGATTCCAGCCGGCTGAGGTCGGATTCATGATAGCGGTAATCGACGCATTTTGCATGCAGATTTGCCTGCAGCAGATGGACGCGCCGCAGGTATTCCTCCGGCGTGATCTGTGCCTCCCACTGGAACGGTGTAAAGGGCTTCGGGACAAAATACGCCGTCGCCAGATTGATGGACAGGCCGCGCTTTTTCCCGCTGCCGTTCTCCCGCCAGACCTGAAGAATTTTGTAGACCAGCTCCGCGATGCCGACCACGTCCTCATCTGTTTCGGTCGGCAGGCCCAGCATGAAATACAGCTTCACGCTGTTCCAGCCGCCGGAAAAGGCTGTGGCGCAGGTGGATAGAATTTCATCCTCCGTGACATTTTTGTTGATCGCGTCGCGCAGGCGCTGCGTTCCGGCTTCTGGCGCAAACGTCAGACCGCTTTTGCGCACCTTCTGGATGCGCAGCATAAGCTCCCGCGAAAAATTATCTGCGCGCAGGCTTGGCAGCGAGAGATTGATCTTGCGAGGCTCACAGTAGCTGAGCAGGCCATCAGCCAGCGCTTCCAGTTCACGGTAATCAGAGGTCGACAGGCTGGCCAGCGTGATCTCGCTGTTTCCGGAATCCTCGAGGGATTCGATTGCCTGTTTACATAATACATCGGCCGCCTTTGCCCGGATCGGCCGATAGCAGAACCCGGCCTGGCAGAACCGGCAGCCGCGGATGCAGCCGCGGAAAATCTCCAGATTCGACCGGTCATGGACGATCTGGGTCGAAGGAACGATGGTCTTCGTGGGAAAATACGCCGTATTCATATCCTGCACGATGCGTTTTTTGACGCGTTCCGGCGCACCGGGCTCCGGCGTGATAGCAGCAAGCGTTCCGTCATCATGATAGGTATGCGTATAAAAGGACGGCACATAAACGCCCTCGATCTTCGCGACCTCATGCAGAAATTCCTGCTTGCTCAGCCCCTGCTTTTTTGCGGCACGGTAGCACTCGATGATCTCCGGCGTGCTTTCCTCCCCTTCTCCGATGGAAAAGAAATCGACAAAATCCGCCAGCGGCTCAGGGTTGACTGCACAGACGCCGCCTGCAAAAACGATATGTTCCAGACCGTCGCGCTCTTTGGACAGAAGCGGGATCTGTGCCAGCTCCAGCATATTCAGGACGTTCGAATAGCACATCTCATAGCCGAGCGTGAACGCGACCAGATCAAACTCCCTGACCGCGTCGTGGCTTTCCAACGCCCAGAGCGGAAGACCATGCGTGCGCATCTCGTCTTCCATATCGCCCCACGGCGCAAAAACGCGCTCGCACCAGACGCCGGGCATCTCATTCATCACGCCGTAGAGAATCCGCATGCCGATGTTGGACATGCCGATCTCATAGGTATCCGGAAAACAGAACGCAACGCGCACGTCGACGTGCTTTTTGTCTTTGATGATCTGATTATATTCTCCGCCCACATAGCGCGCCGGCTTCTGGACGCGCATGAGGATCCTGTGGAACTGATCTGTCATGAATAGCTTCCTTCTCTTTTGTGATTCATTTTATTGTACCTGTTCGCGCCGGAAAATGCAACAAAAAAGCTTGCCGCTTCCCACCGTTCACTGCTCCGCATCCGCGCGCTTTGCAAGCATCAGCAGTCGCACGGTCAAATAGGCCGCCGTCCCGAGCGGCCAGAGTCCCGCTTTTCTGACAAAGGTCAGAAATACGCCGATCAGCAGCAGGACGGCGCAGGATGCAAGGCTGATGAGCTCTGAACTATGCTCTGCTTGCGCAAGCGGCAGTCTGCCAAGCAGAGCGCAGCGGATCATCCGCCCGCCGTCCAGCGGCCAGACCGGCAGCAAATTATAGATCCCGAGCATCAGGCTGTATGCCGCAAAGGAAGGCCGCTGCATGCAGAAGGCTGCACCGCAGATCAGATTGACCAGCGGCCCGGCAAGCGCAGCAAGCAGTTCCTGCCGGTAGCCAAGGCCGGACGCTGCGATCTGAAGATCTGCAAACCGCAGCGTCAGCCGCCGCACCTGTCCGCCGCAGGCCAGCATCATGACAACGTGCGCCAGCTCATGTACCACCATCGCGCAGAGAATCGGCAGCACAGAACCGCTGCGGTCAAGCGCTGCAAGAACGATCGCAAACATAAAAAAGCCCGGCCGAAGCTCAATCGCCGGCACCGGTCAGCATCTCAAACGAGCCGGACAGCGCCTCCTGTACGGCCTCCCCTTCCCGCAGCCGTTCCGTCAGCGCTGAAAATGCCTGTACGGTCTTTGTTTTCTGTGCCGCCCCGGCAATTTTCGTGATTGCCGTGTCGACTGCCGGTACGCAGGTCTTGAGCGTCCACACAAGCGCCAGTATCGCCAGCAGCAGGTATATCCGTGAAATCCCGGCTCCTGCCTGCCTTTCATTTTTACCCTCATTTTCCTTCATCGCACGCACCTCCTCTGGCAAGCGTATGCGGAAAAAATATTTTCATGACTCCCTCTTGACAAATCTCGGTTTTCCTCATATAATATCCAAGCTGACGGGGTGTGGCGAAGTTTGGTATCGCGCTTGGTTCGGGACCAAGAGGCCTCGGGTTCGAATCCCGACACTCCGACCAAATCCGGCTGAAATCTT
>CAKUND010000055.1 GCA_934668295.1 uncultured Oscillospiraceae bacterium | reverse complement strand
TTTTTACAAGCTTCAAAATTGCCTCGTCCAGAATCTCGCCCGCGCAGACCATCGCCGCCGGGCCGGTCAGGTACAGGCTTTCGATTTTCCCGTCTTTTTCTTCCGCGTCGACCGTCAGCTCACCGCCGTCCATGCGGACGCGGACATTTTTGCCGCTGACCCTTCTAAGAAGCGTCAGCGCTGCTGCGACCGAGCCTGTGCCCGTGCCGCAGGCAAGCGTAAAGTCCTCCACGCCGCGCTCATATGTCTTTTCCAGGATCTCATCCGGGCCGGTCAGCTCGTAGAAGTTGACGTTCGCGCCCTTCGGCAGCGCCGGATGGTACCGGAGCGCCCGGCCGAGCTGCCGGAGCGCGTCCTCGCTCTGCTCTGCCAGCGCGGGCATTTCCAGCGCCAGATGCGGGATGCCGGGGCTGCCGAGCTCCACATAGCTGCATTGGTATGTCCTGCCGTTCACGTCCAGCTGCTTTTTCAGCTCTGTAACAGACGGCGTGTTGAGCCGGATGCGGTACTGTTCCTCTGTGATGCGCCAGCCGGTCACAAGACCTGCGGTCGTCTCCACGCGCTGCACGGGGCCGGCGTAGCCATGTGCATAGCCGTACCGGCAGATGCACCGCGCGCCGTTGCCGCACATTTCGCCGAGCGAGCCGTCGGAATTGTAAAACCGCATGCGGTAATCCGCATCGCCCTCTGCCCGCGTCACGAGCATCAGGCCGTCTGCGCCGATCGACCGCCGCCGGTCGCACAGCGCGCGGGCAAGCGCGGGCGCTGCGCTTTCGTCAAACGGCTCCACGATGGCGTCGAGCAGGATAAAGTCGTTGCCTGCGCCGTTCATCTTGGTAAATCGCACCGTGCATCCCTCCCGTGCGCCTCTGCTGGTATTATATGCCGCGGCAGGACGAAAGTAAATGCAAAATCGTGCTGAAAACATTGCATAAAATGCTTCACAAGACGCTGCATTGACTTTCGCCCTTTTTCACGATAGAATAAAGAAAACGTGCACAGGAGGAAATGATACCGTGCAGAAATGCTACAATTGCGGGAAGGAAGTGGACGACAACGTCCTGATCTGCCCGGACTGCGGCGCGCTGGTCAAGCGCTACGGAAAGCCTGAGCCGGCGCGGGAGGAGCGGGAAACAGAGCCGTTCCCGCAGGACACAGCCTTTGATACCCGGCCGCAGCCGCGCGGCGCGGTCTTTCAGCGGGAGGACGGGAAGCTCAAATTCAGCGGCTACGTGACGTTCTGGCTGGTTCTGTGTGCGATCTATCTGGGCTATACGCTGCTGGGCTTTGCCTGCACGCTGTTTATTTACCGGTTCCGGGATTTTTATTTTGAAATTCTGGATCAGTTCGAAGAACTGGCCTCCATGGCGGAGCTGCTGCGGACGCTTCTGGCGAGTCTTGAGACTGCGCCCGTCTATTATATAGTGGTCGGCGTGCTGGTCGCGGTGCAGTTCGGCTGCGTGGTCTGGTTCCTCGCGGCGAAGCGGAAGCTGGCGTTTTATATCCTGACGGGCGCGGCCGTGCTGCTGACCGCCCTGCAGCTCGTTTTGGGCGGCGGCGTAAGCGCCCTCATTTATCTGCTCGGCCCGTTTACCGCATGGCTGCTCCTGCGCAGCGGCTGGGGGCTGCTGCGGTAGTTCTGCGCCAACGCTGCGCGTAGGCAATTGACTGGAATATATATAGATTCAGATCCCCGGAGGGTGCGTCCCTCCGGGGATTTCTGCGTCTTGAAAGAGCTTGTCCGGCCATTCATACATAAGATATGAATTGTTCACAAATAATTTAAGTCTGTAGGTATTGACAACGCTGGCAGGCGGTGGTACACTGCGTTTAGCACTCGGGGATAAAGAGTGCTAAGACAAAAGGAGGAACGGGACATGGAGCTTTCCGACCGGAAAAAGAAGATCCTGCGCGCGATCGTGGATCTTTATATCCGCACGGCGGAGCCGGTGGCGTCGAAGACCATCGCGCAGATGCCGGACATGGACTTTTCCTCTGCGACCATCCGCAACGAGATGGCGGAGCTGACAACGCTCGGGTATCTCGAGCAGCCGCACACCTCCGCCGGACGCATCCCGTCGCCCGCCGGATACCGGCTGTATGTCGACGAGCTGATGCAGGACTACCGTCTGTCGACCGATGAAACGAAATCGATCAATCAGGCGATGGAGCTGAAAATGCAGGAGGTCGACAAGGTCGTCTCGCAGGTCGGCAAGCTTGTCTCGCAGATGACGAATCTGCCCGCCTACGCCATGGCGGCGCGTGCCGCCGGGCTGACAGTCAAGCGGTTCGACCTGATCCTCGCGGACAGCGGCAGCTTTATTCTCGTCGTGATGCTGAGCGACAGCTCCGTCAAGAATAAGCTCATCCGGCTCCCGGTCGAGCTGACGGAGGCGGATCTGAAGCTTCTCGGCGCGGTGCTGAACGCAAGCGTCACGGAGCTGACGGCCGAGCAGCTGACGCCCGAACTTCTGTCCCGCGTGACCAGAAGCGCCGGAAATGCGGCCAACCTCGTGCCCGTTATCATGGATTTCGTCACATCGCTTCTGCATCAGGAGCACAGCGAGGTCTACATGACCGGACAGGCAAAGCTTCTCGGCCAGCCGGAGTACCACGACATCGACAAGGCGCAGAAAATGCTCTCCGCGCTTGACGAGGATGTGGTCTCCAATCTTCCCACCGCGCTTTCCACGGACAGCCGGACGCAGATCCTGGTCGGCCCGGAGAACGTGTCGAAGGAGCTGCGCGACACCAGCGTCGTCATGACGAAGTTCGACATCGGCGACGGCATGCAGGGGCTGATCGGCGTGGTCGGCCCGACACGAATGGATTACGCGCAGATCACCGCCAGACTCAGCTACTTCGCCGAGAACCTGAGCCGGATGTTCCAGAAAAACCAGACCCCGGCAATCGAAGGGCCGGAAAATAAGCACAATGACCCGGAGGCATAGATATGAGTAAGAAAACAAACAGCAATCCGGCTTCGGAGGAAAAGGCACAGGCCGCCTCCGCAGCCGAGCAGACAGAAGAAGCTGCGCAGCAGACCGAAGCCGAAGCCGCGAAGCAGTCCGAGGAAAAAAAGCCCGAGGAAGCCAAGCAGCAGGAGGCAAGCGAGTTTGAAAAGGCGCAGCAGGCGCTGGCACAGGAGCATGACAGCTATCTGCGGCTGGCCGCCGAATACGACAATTACCGCAAGCGCAGCCAGAAGGAAAAGGAAAGCCTCTACACCGAGATCCGTTCGGAGACGGTCGAGAAGTTCCTTCCCGTGTATGACAATCTCGAGCGGGCACTGGCGCAGGAGACGCAGGACACCGCGTTTAAAAAGGGCGTCGAGATGACGATGAACCAGCTTGTCTCCGTCATGGAAAAGCTGGGCGTCGTGAGCTTCGGCGCGGCCGGTGAGGTGTTTGACCCGCAGCTTCATAACGCGGTCATGCACATCGAGGACGAAGCGCTTGGCGAAAACGTCATCGCGGAGGTCTTCCAGAAGGGCTTCAAGGTCGGCGAGAAGGTCGTCCGCTTCGCGATGGTAAAGGTCGCAAATTAAAATAGCACCCAAGCCGGGGAGCCGGCAGCATATAAAATTGTAAATACAGGCATTCATATAGGAGGAAATTATTATGAGTAAGATTATCGGCATTGACCTTGGCACTACCAACAGCTGTGTAGCAGTTATGGAAGGCGGCGAGCCCGTCGTCATCGCGAACGCCGAAGGCAACCGCACCACCCCGTCCGTCGTCGCGTTCTCCAAGACCGGCGAAAGAATGGTCGGTCAGGTCGCAAAGCGTCAGGCCGTTACCAACCACGACCGCACCGTCGCTTCCATCAAGCGTCATATGGGCTCTGATTACAAGGTCGACATCGACGGCAAGAAGTATACCCCGCAGGAGATCTCGGCTATGATCCTGCAGAAGCTGAAGGCGGATGCCGAGGCCTATCTGGGCGGCACCGTCACCGAAGCTGTCATCACCGTTCCCGCATACTTCAACGACGCCCAGCGTCAGGCCACCAAGGACGCCGGCAAGATCGCAGGTCTGGATGTCAAGCGTATCATCAACGAGCCGACCGCAGCCGCTCTGGCCTACGGCGTCGACAAGGAAGCCGAGCAGAAGGTCATGGTCTATGACCTCGGCGGCGGCACGTTCGACGTTTCCATTCTGGACATCGGCGACGGCGTCATCGAAGTCCTTGCCACCAACGGCAACACACACCTCGGCGGCGATGACTTTGACGAGTGCGTCATGAACTACCTCGTTTCCGAATTCAAGAAGGCAGAGGGCATCGATTTGTCTAACGACAAGGTCGCCATGCAGAGACTGAAGGAAGCCGCCGAAAAGGCCAAGATCGAGCTGTCCGGAGTGACCTCCACGAACATCAATCTGCCGTATATCACCGCTGACGCGACCGGCCCGAAGCACCTGGACGTCACGCTGACGCGCGCAAAGTTCAACGAGCTGACTGCCCATCTGGTCGAAGCGACCGCGGGCCCGGTCAAGCAGGCCATGTCCGATGCCGGTCTGACCGCCAATGATATTTCCAAGGTTCTGCTGGTCGGCGGCTCGACCCGTATCCCGGCCGTGCAGGACGAGGTCAAGAAGCTGACCGGCAAGGAAGGCTTCAAGGGCATCAACCCCGACGAGTGCGTCGCTGTCGGCGCAGCCATTCAGGGCGGCGTGCTTGGCGGCGACGTCAAGGGTCTGCTGCTGCTGGATGTCACCCCGCTGTCTCTCGGCATTGAGACGATGGGCGGCGTGTTCACCAAGCTCATTGACCGCAACACCACCATCCCGACCAAAAAGAGCCAGGTCTTCTCCACCGCCGCTGACAACCAGACCTCTGTTGAGGTTCACGTCCTGCAGGGCGAGCGTGAGATGGCAGCCGACAACAAGACCCTCGGCAAGTTCCAGCTGACCGGCATTGCTCCGGCGCCCCGCGGCGTTCCGCAGATCGAGGTCACGTTCGACATCGACGCCAACGGCATCGTGAACGTCTCCGCGAAGGATCTCGGCACCGGTGCCGAGCAGAAGATCACCATCACCGCTTCTTCGAATCTGTCGAAGGAGGATATCGACAAGGCTGTCCGCGAGGCAGAGCAGTATGCAGCCGAGGACAAGGCCCGCAAGGACGAGGTCGACACCCGCAATAACGCCGACCAGATCATCTACCAGTCCGAAAAGACCCTGAACGAGATGGGCGATAAGGTCACAGAGGCTGAGAAGGCCCCCGTCAAGGAAGCCATCGAGAAGCTGAAGACCGCGCAGAAGGGCACCGACCTTGCCACCATCAAGTCCGCGACCGAGGAGGTCCAGAAGGCGTTCTACGCCGTGTCCGAGAAGCTCTACAAGAATGCAGCCCCGCAGGGCGAGCCGAATGCCAACCCGAACGCCGGTCAGGCCGGCCAGCAGGCGGGCGGCAATGACGACGGCGTCGTCGACGCGGACTACGAAGAGGTCAAGGACAACTAATTCGTGAAGCACAGCTTGACAGGGGCGGCGTGACCGCCCCTATCGGCTGTTACCCACCGAATCTGAGGTGAGATAGTATGGCAGATCAGAACAAACGAGATTATTACGAGGTGCTGGGCGTCGAGAAAAACGCGTCCGACGCCGAGATCAAAAAGGCCTACCGCAAGCTGGCCATGAAATACCACCCCGATCAGAACCCCGGCGACAAGACCGCCGAGGAAAAGTTCAAGGAGATCAACGAGGCGTATGAGGTCCTGTCCGACGCCGATAAAAAGGCCCGGTACGACCAGTACGGCTTCGCGGGCGTCGACCCGAACTTCAACCCGAACGCGGGCTTCGGCGGCGGCTTTGGCGGCGGGTTCGGCGGCTTCGGGGATCTCGGCGATATTTTCGGCGATTTCTTCGGCGGCGGCGCATCGTCGTCGTCCGGGCGCAGAAGGGGCCCGGCGAAGGGACAGAACGTTGTCAGCGAGATCGAGATCAGCTTTGAGGACGCGGCCTTCGGCTGCGAACGCGAGATCACCTTCTCCCGCATCGAGACCTGCAGCACCTGCCACGGCACCGGCGCAAAGGAGGGCACGAGCCCCCAGACCTGTACGTACTGCCACGGCACCGGCACCGTGCGCACCCAGCAGAATTTCATGGGCATGACCATGCAGTCCAATCAGCCGTGCCCGAAGTGCGGCGGCACCGGCACCATCATCACCAACCCCTGCACCGCTTGCCGGGGCAAGGGCAAGGTGCGCCACACGAAGACCATCCGCGTCAAGGTTCCTGCCGGCATCGACGACGGCCAGTCCTTCCGCGTGCGCGACGAGGGCAATGCCGGCTCGAACGGCGGCCCGAACGGCGATCTGCTCGTGACCGTGTCCGTGCGCAAGCACCCGATCTTCACGCGTGACGGCGCGAACGTCATGTGCCAGATGCCCATTTCCTTTACACAGGCCGCGCTCGGCGCGTCCATTGAGGTCCCGACGCTCGACGGCAAGGTGCGCTACCAGATCCCCGAGGGCACGCAGACCGGCACGACCTTCCGCCTGCGCGGCAAGGGCATCCCCTATGTCGGCTACAAGACGCGCGGCGACCAGTTCGTCACCGTCGTCGTCGAGACGCCGACGAAGCTCACGCGCGAACAGAAGGAGCTCTTAAAGCAGCTCGAATCCTCCGTCGGCGACGACGGCCAGCCCAAGCGCAAGAGCTTTTTCGACAAGCTCAAGGGCTGAATCCATCCATAAAAAACCACGCGCCTGCGGCAGCTATGCCGCAGGCGCGTTTGTTTTTGTGAAGATGTAAATTGCAGGCTGGTCAGGCCTCCGGCGACCCTATCATTTCCGTCTTGCCGGAAATGATAGGGGAGAAAAGGGGCGCTTGGACGCGTTTGGTGCCTGCTGCAGGTACAGCTTAGGCAAGCCCTAATTTTTTAGTCGTTACGAGCACACCAAGTCACCTTACGGGCGCTATAATACGCGCCGTCTGTCATGGTACACTAAAATTGTGAGCAGCTGCGTTTGAATGACTGCGGTAAATTCGCTTTGCGTTCGAAATTTGCAGGGCAGTACGAATTCGCTGAGACTCTGTAGGGGCAGGGCTTTGCTGCCCCTACAAAATACAGCGGATCGAAAATCTTGCCGTAAGGGTCGACGGCCCTGCGCCTTTGCAGACAGCGTTCACGCCTCAAGCAGATAGCTCAATCCCAGCAGGATGTACAGCGGGCCGAAGCAGTAGGCCATGAAAAGCTCCTTCTGCGGGACCTTTTGCCGGAAGCCGTCCGTCAGGACGAGAATTTCAGCGAAATACGCGCCCGCGCCGAGAAAATATGCCGCTGCGCGAAGCAGCTTGTGGATGTCCGCCAGCGCGAACGAGGCCAGAAACAAAACGGCCGCCGCGCCTGCCAGCAGATTGCGCGCGACGAGCATGACATGCTCCCGGCGCGCCTCCTCCGGCGACTGATCCTCAGTGATGGTGTAGACTGCGTTCTTTTTCTCCATGCAGTGACTCCAATGCTTTTTTTGTATTATACCAGAAGCATGGGACGCTTGCCTAGTCCTTTGGAAAGAAAACTGCCTGTTTCGACAAAATTTCCATCTGCTCGCCCGTCATGGGATGCGAAAAAACGAGCCGCGCAGCGCACAGCTGCTGCGTGAAAAGGCCGTGGGCGGCAGAATACACCGCCGATTCCGGGCTTTTGTACTGCGGGTCGCCGAGGATCGGAAAGCCGGAGGCCATGCAGTGCAGGCGGAGCTGGTGCGTGCGTCCCGTCAGGGGGTGCAGCTCCAGAAGCGCCGTATGCTCCGCGCGCTCCAGCACGCGGTAGTGCGTCAGCGCCTGCTGCCCCCGCTCGTCCACGACGCGGATGAGGCTGCCGCCACCGACCTTATAGACCGGCAGCTCGATCTGCCCCTCGTCCTGCGGCGGCCGGCCGAAGACGGAGGCGCAGTAGGTTTTTTCCAGCTGCCGCTCGCGCAGCATCCGGCAGAAGCGGTCGTGGATATTCGCGTTTTTCGCCAGGATCACCACGCCGAACGTATCCCGGTCGAGCCGCGTCACGGGATGGACGCCGGCCGCCTCGCCGCGCGCCTGCAGGTGGTATAACACGCCGTTTGCAAGCGTTCCGCTGTTTTTCTGCGGCGACGGATGCACCAGCATCCCGGCAGGCTTGTCGACGGCCAGAAAGGATTCGTCCTCATAGAGAACGGAAAGCGGTATCGGCTCCGGGTCAAAGCCCTCCGTCCGCTCCTCGAGCACGACGCGCACCCGGTCGCCGGGAGTTACTGCCGCGTCGGTATGGGCGGGCGCGCCGTTTACAAACAGCGCGTTCTGCCATTTGAGCCGCTTGACCAGTCCGGCGGACAAACCGAATTCCTGCCGCAGGAGCGACAGCAGCTTCGTCTGCCGCGCGGCTGTCTGTTCGAGGATCATGCGCACCGCCTCCTTCGGCGCTATTATACCGTGCGGCGGTGCAGCGCGCAAGCCCCCGCGCCGCTATCCGTCCGGCTGCAGGCCGGAATGGTCCCAGAGCTGCTTGAAAAGCATCGCCGCGATGGGGAACACGATCATCCCGCCCACGCCCAGCAGCCGGTAGCCTGTATAAAGTGCCAGCAGCGTCAGAACCGGATTCAGCCCCACCTGCTTCCCGACCAGCCGCGGCTCGAGTGCCTGCCGGCTGAGAGCCGCGGCTCCGTATAAAATGACGAGCCCGACGCCGGTTTTCGTCTCTCCCTGCAAAAACAGAGCCAGTGCCCATGGGATCAGGATTGTGCCCGTGCCGAACACCGGCAGCGCGTCGACTACCGTAATGACCAGCGCCGCCAGCACCGGATAGCGCACTCGAAGCAGCAGCAGTCCTGCGTTCAAAATCAGAAATGTGATGCCCATCAGCTTCAGCTGCGCCCTGAGCCAGCCGCCGAGCGTTGTGCGCACATGTCCGCCGAGCGTCTGCAGCTTTTCCAGCCATGCCGGCCGCACCGCGCGCCGCAGCCAGGCGCGGATGGTGGGCAGCTCGCCGGAGAGCATGAAGCTGGACAAGATCGCCGTCACCGTGAACAGCACCGCGTCCGGCAGCCGCCCGATGATGCCGGATGCCCAGGAAAAGAGCGTTTCATAGAGCTTTGTGCCGAGGCCCGCGCCGGTCTTGAAAAATTCCTCGACGCCCGCGCGCAGACCCGTCCCGAGGCCATCCGGGAGCCTCCCGGCGAGTGTGAGCAGGCGCGATTTCAGCTTTTCAAAAAGCGGGGCCAGATTTTCCGCCAGCCGCGGCAGCTGCCGGGCCAGATCCGCCGCCTCTGAGCACAGCAGGCGGCACAGGAAAAACAGCCCGCCGAACATGATCCCGAACAGCAGCAGCACACACAGCCCGGATGCCAGCGGGCGCGGGAAGCGCGCCCGCGTCTGCAGAAGCTGCACCGGCTTTTCTGCCAGCAGGCTCACCGCCAGTCCGATGAAAAACGGCAGCAGCACCGGCAGCAGCAGCGCGCCGAACGCCCACGCGCCGAGCGCGCAGCCCAGCGCGATCAGAACAGTCTTCCAGATCTTGCGGCTTTTCATGTTTCCGAATTCCTCCTGTGCTTTTCTGCTTGCAATTTGCGGGCGTGTGGTGTATATTGAAGCCTGAGTATAGACACTTGCTTTTCCAACACGGACAATTATGAGGTGAACGCTATGGAACAAAGCCCGAAGTATTATATCGTAGAGGCCGCCGCCCTGCCGGAGATCTTTCAGAAGGTCGCCGAGGCCAAGCGCATGCTCGAGACCGGCGAGACGGACAAGGTCAATGTGGCCGCGCAGGCCGTCGGCATCAGCCGCAGCGCGTTTTATAAGTACCGCGACGCCATCGCGCCGTTTCAGAATCTGATGGCCGGCCGCATCATCACATTCCAGATCATGCTCAAGGATAAGGCCGGCATTCTGTCTGAGATATTAACTATTTTTGCCAACTGCGGCGCAAATATACTGACCATCAACCAGTCGATCCCCACCGGGGGCCGCGCCATGGTGACCATTTCGGCGGAGACAAGCAATCTCAGCTGCAACATTGAAGCGCTGACGCAGCAGATCGCAGAAAGGAAGGGCGTAGTCAAGGCAGACTGCGTCGCAGGATAAGCATATGCACGGATTTGAATATTTCGTACCGACTGAGATCGTGTTCGGCGCGGGCAGCACAGACAAGCTGCCGGAGCTGCTGAAAAAGCGCGGGCTTTCGCGCGTGCTGGTCGTCTACGGCGGTGCGAGCGCGAAGAAAAGCGGCCTGCTTGACCGCGTATTCCGGCTTCTGGACGAGGCGGGCGTTCAGTATTGGACGCTCGGCGGCGTGCAGCCGAACCCGCGCGCGGCGCTGGCCCGCGAGGGTGTGCAGCTGGCGCTGGAATCGGGCGCGGAGCTCATTCTGGCGGTCGGCGGCGGCAGCGTCATCGACACCTGCAAGGCCATCGCCCACGGCGCGGCCAACCCCGGCACGGACATCTGGGAATTCTGGAAGCGCCGCGCGCCGCTGACCAGATCCATGCCCGTCGGCGTTGTTTTGACCATTCCGGCGGCCGGCAGCGAGACGAGCGACTCCGCTGTTCTGACCAACGCGGAGGCAGGGGAGAAGCGCGGGCTCAATACGCCGTTCAACCGCCCGGCCTTTGCCATTCTCGATCCGCTGCTCGCCGCGACGCTCCCGGTGCATCAGGTCGCCTGCGGCGTGAGCGATATCCTCATGCACACGCTCGACCGGTATTTTAACCCCGTCACCGACAATGCCCTGACGGATGAGCTGGCCGAGGCGCTTCTGCGCGTCGTGCTGGAATACGGCCCCGCCGCCGTGCGTGACGCGCACGACGAGAAGGCCATGAGCGAAATTATGTGGGCGGGCTCCCTGTCACACAACGGTCTGACCGGGCTTGGCGGCAGGAAGGACTTTGCCACGCACCAGCTCGGGCACGCGCTGAGCGAGAAATTTGATGTGTATCACGGCGACAGTCTGACCGCCGTATGGGCAAGCTGGGCGCGGTCTGTCATGGATGAGGGTCCGACGCGCTTCGCCCGCTTCGCGCGGAATGTCTGGCACGTGGAGGAGGCGGACGACACGGCCGCGGCCCTTGTCGGCATCGTAAAGCAGGAGGCGTTCTTCCGATTCATCGGCATGCCTGTGCACCTGGGAGAGCTTTCCTGCGGCAGACAGAACGAGGCAGGTCTTGCCGACCTTGCCAGCCGGTGCAGCTACGGAAAAACACGCACGATCGGCACGTTCCGCGTGCTGGACTATGAAAAAATTCTTGCGATCTACCGCAGGGCCAACGAAGCGTGAGGAGGGCCGGAAATGAAAAAGCTTGCCATTCTCGGCCCCGGCGTCGTCGGCGGGAGCTGCGCGGAGATCTTGCTGCGGGACGCGGCTCTGCTCGAACGGAACGCGGGCGAACAGCTGGAGCTTTCGCATGTGCTGGCACGCCGCGCGCTGCCGGACAGGCCATATCGGGACAAGGTCGTCACGGATTTTTCCGTGATCGAGCGCGACGCGGACGTGTTTCTCGTCATGGAAACCATCGGCGGCTGCGGCGCGGCGCTCGAGTATGTCCGCCGCGCACTTGCCGCAGGCAAGCACGTCGTGACGGCCAACAAGCAGATGATCGCCGAGCACGGCGCGGAGCTTCTGGCGCTCGCAAAGGCGAACGGCGTGAGCCTTCTGTTTGAAGCCTCCGTCGGCGGCGGCATCCCTGTGCTGCACCCGCTGAGCCAGTGCCTCGGCGCGAATGAAATTTATGAAGTGCGCGGCATTCTGAACGGCACAACGAATTTTATCCTCACGCAGATGCTCGAGCGCGGCCAGAGCTACGAAGCGGCGCTTCGCGACGCGCAGGCGCGCGGCTATGCCGAGCAGGACCCGACCGCCGACGTTGAGGGCATCGACGCCGGCCGCAAGCTCTGCATTCTGGCCGACATGATGTTCGGCAAAAATGTCGACCCGTCCCGTGTCAGCATGACCGGCATTTCCGCCATCACGGCGGAGGACGCCGCGTTTGCCGAGGCCGCCGGGATGAAGCTTCGCCTGCTCGGCCGGGCCATCCGGCAGGGCCAGGCGCTCACGGTGTTCGTCTCGCCGCATTTCATTGCAGCTTCGCAGCCGCTATCACCCGTCTCCGGCGTTCTGAACGCCGTCGAGGCGCTGGGCAGCAGTGTCGGCGCGGTCATGTTCTCCGGCCCCGGTGCAGGCGG
>CAKUND010000054.1 GCA_934668295.1 uncultured Oscillospiraceae bacterium | reverse complement strand
ACGCGGTTATAGTCCTTCGGCGTCAGGCAGGAGGCCGTGACGCACTCGGTCAGGCCGTAGCCCTGACGCACCTGCACAGAGGCATTGTGCGCCTTGAGGAAATCGTCGACCTTTTTCTTCAGCTCGATGGACATACTGTCACCGCCGGAGAACACGCCCTTGAGGCAGCTGAGGTCGGCGTTTTCAAGCTTTTCGGCGCGCAGCAGCGCCTCAAACAGCGTCGGGACGCCGGGGATGATATTGGGCTGTTTCTTGATAAGCAGCTCGGCATACGTATTGACGTTGAACTTCGGAACAAGGATGCAGCACGCGCCGCCGATGAGGGCAGTATGGATGCCGATGCCGAGACCGAAGCCGTGGAACACAGGCATGACGGAGAGCATCTTCATGCCGTCGATAGGCGAGAAGCCGGAGGCGGCGATGGTCTGCAGGCCCAGAGCATTGAAGTTCATGTTGGACAGGAGAATGCCCTTGGTCGTGCCGGTCGTGCCGCCGGAATAGAGGATGGATGCGCCCTCCTCTGCCCTGCCGAATTCTCTCGGGAGGGGCAGATCGCGCTTTCTGCCGACGCGCTGGAATTCCGACCACCAGATGTAATTGCCCTTTTTCGGGGGCTTGGGGTATTTGCGGCCTGCCGTCAGCGCGTAGCCGACAGCAAGGTGCGGATACAGCTCGTCCTCGATCTTGGCAAGCAGAAGCTTGCAGTCCTTGTCGTCAAGCTCGGGCATGATGGGCGCGATCTTGGCGTAGAACTGGTCAAGCGTGAGGATGCACTTGGAGTGCGAGAAATTGAGATAGAATTTGATCTCGCCCGCCGCGGAGAGCGGATGGATCATGTTGGACACCGCGCCGATGCGGTTCAGGCCGTAGAACGCGTGCAGGGCCTGCGGGCAGTTGGGCATGCAGATGGTGACTCGGTCACCCTTTTTGATGCCCATGGCGAGGAACGCCTGCGCCGTTTCGTCGATCTTCTGCATGAGCTGCATGAAGGTCGTCTTTTTGCCCATGAATTCATAGGCAGGGAGCTTCGGATTGCGCTCCGCTGCGGCCTTGACCATCTGATAGATCGTCTTCTGCGGATAGGACAGATGCTGCGGCACATTGCCGTAATACTTTAACCAGGGGGCGGAAGAAGAAAGACTCATTTTTTTCATCCTTTCGAGCGTTATTTCACACACCTCTGCCGCCCATTCACACACCAAAGACGGCAGATATCTGCATTATACCTGTTTCGGGGCAAAATAGCAAGATTTTCTTACGGGGGATGAAAAAGCGAAATAGCTTTCGGTGAACGCAAACGGCTGCATATTCGTTTGTAGGTGCCGATACCCGCCCCTGTCAACTATGCTGCTGCGTCAACGGCCGGCGAGCTCGCGGGTACGCTCGCAGGCGGCGATCACGGCGTCCATGGCGGCGGCGCGGGTGCCGTGCTGCTCCAGCGCGCGGACGCCTGCGATCGTCGTTCCGCCGGGGCTGCAGACCTCGGACTGGAGTTGGCCGGGATGCTTGCCGGTGGAAAGCGTCATCTCCGCTGCGCCGATCATGGTCTGTGCGGCAAGCGACAGCGCTTGCTGGTACGGCAGGCCGCAGCTCACGCCGCCGTTTGCCAGCGCGTCAAGAAACAGATACATAAACGCCGGGCCGCAGCCGGATACGGCGCTGCCCGCGTCAAGCTTGTCCTCCGGCATGCGCATGAGCAGGCCCGCAGGACGCAGCGACGCTTCCAGCGCTGACAGCTCATCCTCCGTGACGGTGTCGTCCGGGGAGAGCAAAACGACGCCTTTCCCGAGCGCGACAGGCAGATTCGGCATGATGCGCACGACAGGGCATGGCAGACCCAGTGTTTTTTTGATCGTCCCGATCGTAACACCTGCCGCCATGGAGACGAGCACGAAGCGGTCCGTGCGCGCTGCAAGCGGCGCTTTCAGTTCCTCCAGCAGCGCCGGGAGCATCTGCGGCTTGACCCCGAGAAAAATGAATTTGCAGGCTTCTGCGGCTTCCAGATTCGTCCCGGCTGCGCAGCCGAGCTCCGCGGCCAGATGCTCTGCCTTTTCCGCCGTGCGGTTGGACAGGAGCATGCTTGCGCCGCTTTTTGCCGCGGCCTGTGCCAGAGCACCGCCCATGTTGCCGGTACCGATAAAGCCAAGCTGATAAGTTGACATAACTTCCTCCTTACCGGGTCTGTCCGTTGCCCGTGACGATATATTTATAGGTCGTCAGCTCCCGCAGGCCCATGGGGCCTCTGGCGTGGAGCTTCTGCGTGGAAATGCCCATCTCGCAGCCAAGGCCGAACTCGCCGCCGTCGGTAAAGCGCGTGGAGGCGTTCACATAGACTGCCGCGCTGTCGACCAGACGGGTAAAGCGCTGCGCGGTCTGCGCGTTTTCGGTGATGATGGCGTCGGAATGGTGCGTGGAGTGCGCGGCGATATGGGCGATCGCCTCGTCTGCACTGGAAACGATTTTGACGGCAAGGATATAATCCAGAAATTCCGTGTCGAAATCCCGTTCGCCCGCGGGCGTACCGCGAAGGATCTGCTGCGCAGCCCCGTCCAGCCGAAGCTCGACCGGCGGTTTGCCTGCCGCGAGCCTGTCATCCACCAGACGCTTTTTGAGCAGGGGCAGGAATTGTCCGGCAATATCCGCGTGGACGATGGCGGCCTCCTCCGCGTTGCAGACGGAGGGACGGCTGGTCTTGGCGTTTTCAATGATGTTCAGCGCCTTTTCCAGATCCGCGTCCTTGTCCACGTATACATGGCAGATGCCGGTGCCGGTTTCGATGCACGGGACGGTCGCCGATTCGACGCAGGCGCGGATGAGGCCCGCGCCGCCGCGCGGGATGAGCAGATCGACCAGCCCGTTTGCTGTCATGAGCTCATGCGCGCTTTGCCGCGTGGTGTCCAACACCAGATTGATAAACGCCTCCGGCAGACCGACAGCCCGCAGGCCCTCGTGCATGGCCGCGACGATGGCTGCGGCAGAGCGATATGCCTCTTTCCCGCCGCGCAGGACGCAGACGTTGCCGCTCTTGAGCGCAAGAACCGCTGCGTCGGACGTGACGTTCGGCCGGCTTTCGTAGATGATCGCCACGACGCCCATCGGGACGGCAGTCTTGCGGATCACAAGGCCGTTTGGCCGCCTTACCTCGGCCAGAATTTCTCCGACGGGATCCGGGAGCTTTGCGACCTGACGCATGCCGTCCGCCATGGCGGCGATACGGTCTTTTGTCAGACGCAGACGGTCGAGCATGACGCTTGAAATGACGCCCTGTGCTGCGCACAGATCCTCCGCGTTCGCCGCGAGAATGGCGTCCGTATTCGCTATAATTGCGTCGGCCATTTCGTAAATGGCCTGGTTCTTTTCTTCGCTCCCCAGCCATGCAAGCTGGGGACAGGCGGCTTTGGCCTGCTGCAAGAGTGCCTGTGTCGTCATATGCCGGACTTCCTTCCCAAAAATCTTGTGCCGATGGGCTTGCCGTCGAGCAGTGCATAAAGCTTTTCGACGTCTGCGCCGTTGGCGATGATCATGTCCGTTCCGGCCTTGGTGACGATCTGCGCGGCAGAAAGCTTGGTCTTCATGCCGCCGGTGCCAAGCTCGGAGCCTTTGCCGTCGGCAAGGCGCAGAATTTCGTCCGTGATCTCGGGAACCAATTCGATGCGCGCGGCGTCCGGGTTTTTATGTGGGTCGGCAGTGTACAGGCCGTCAATATCCGACAGGAGCACGAGCAGATCGGCGCGAACACTGGTCGCGACGATGGCCGAGAGCGTGTCATTGTCGCCGATGCCGAACTCGGCGACAGAAACGGTGTCGTTTTCATTGACGATTGGGATCGCGTCCAGCTCCAGCAGACGCTGGATGGTGTTCTGGAAATTCTCGTGCCGCACGGGGTCTGCGATATCATCCGCTGTCAGGAGGATCTGCGCAACGGTGTGGCGGTATTCGGCAAACAGCTTGTCGTAGGTATACATCAGCTCACACTGGCCGACGGCAGCGGCAGCCTGCTTCGTCGGCACATCGGTCGGCTTCTTTCCGAGACGGAGCTTGCCCACGCCCATCCCGATCGCGCCGGAGGAGACGAGGATCACCTCATTCCCGGCATTTTTGAGGTCGCTGAGCACCTTGCAGAGCGCTTCCATCTGGCGGATGTTCAGTCTGCCGGTCGGATGCGTGATGGTGGAGGTACCAATTTTGATGACAATGCGCATACTGGCGTTCCTTCTTCCGTATCTTGCTGAATGGAAGTATAGCATACCTTGTCTTGTATGACAAGTTCTGATTCGGAATGGAATTCATGAAATTTTGTCATGCAAAATATTGTTGTGATATACCTTGACAGGCGAGGTATATCATGCTATGCTAAGCGCATCGAAACGGAGGTGAGGTCGTGTCCATTCGGGCAGACGTGATCCGCGGCCATACGGACGCGGTGATCCTGGCGCAGCTTCTGCGCCGCGACAGCTACGGCTATGAGATCAACAAAACCATTGAAAATTGTTCCGGCGGCGAATTCGTTCTGAAGGAAGCCACGCTCTATACCGCCTTCCGGCGGCTGGAGGACAGCGGGTACATTACCTCCTACTGGGGCGATGAAGCGGTCGGAGCCAGACGGAAGTATTACAGAATTACAGAAAAGGGCCGGGAGGCTTACCGGCAGGCGCGGGCAGAATGGGACGCCAGCGTACGCATTCTGAACGCATTATTGGAGGGAGAAGCATGAGAGAAAAGATCCGTGTTTATGTAGAAACACTTTTTTCCGACGCTGCGCTGACCATCCGCAACGCGGAGGTGCAGCAGGAGATTTTGCAGCATACGCTCGACCGGTATGACGATCTGATCGCCTCCGGGAAATCGGAGCAGGAGGCATACGACGAAGCCGTCGGCGGCATCGGCGACGTGTCGGAGCTGTACGAGCACAGGCAGCCGGCGGAAGCACCGAAAAAGCGTGACTTCCCTGCCCCGCCCACGCCCGACGCTGTGTTCGCTGCGCCGCAAACGCCGCAGTCCGGCAAGAAGAAAAAGCTCCCCGGCTGGGCCATCGCGCTCATCTGCGTGGGTGTGGTCGTGGTGATCCTTGCGCTGAACTTTGCGGGCCGGGCGGTCGGCGCCGTGCTGCGTGTGGGGGAACGCTATATCTATGAGAGCGCAGGCAGCTATGAAACGCTGGACCGCACCGGCTTCGGCAGCAAGGAACAGCCTGCAGCGGCTTCCGAGCTGCTGACAGATATCACAGAAATCGAGATCCATTGGCTGACCGGCGATGTGTATCTGGTCGAATCGAACGCGGACGGCGTGGCTTTTCAGGAGGATTATACCGGAGACAATGAGGATTACCGGATGCGCTACAGAGTCAGCAACGGAAAGCTCATCATCCAGCCGTGCAGATCGAGGTTTTTCAGCAGCGTGGATCTGCCGCGGAAGGCGCTGACCGTTTTCCTGCCCAGCGGCTTGACGCTGAAAAACATCACGGTCGAAACAGTCTCGGCCAATGTGGAGCTGATGGGCGGCAGCACGGATACGCTCACCGTCAGCACCACAAGCGGCGGGATCGTCGGCCCCGGTCTTCCGGCTGCAGAATACACATTCGGCACCGTCAGCGGGAATATCTCCCTGTCTGCCCTGCCGGCAGGCGACAGCAGCATCACCTGCGAAACCGTGTCCGGCGAGGTGAACATCGACTGCAATGCGCACCCGGACGAGGTCAGCTTTAACGGTGTCAGCGGAGGTCTGTGCCTCACGCTGCCGGAGGGCAGCTGCCGGTATGAGCTGGATTTCGAAACCGTAAGCGGAGACCGCGTCACAGGTCGTTTCGTCTCCGGCGGCGAGGATATCTGTCGGATCTCGGCGGAAACCGTCTCCGGCGACGTTGAGCTGCGGACGGTGGGCAAAGCCCGATAAAACAGCCCCCGGCCTTCTCTTTTCAGGGAGAAAGCCGGGGGCTTTGTGCGCGATTTTATTCGTACAGATAGACACGGGCCTCGTATGGCCGGGTAGTAAAGCTGTTTTCTTCGCGGGTATCGTCGTAATTCGTCAGAAGCAGCTTCATGTCGCTGAGTGAGAAGTTATACGGCGCCTGAAAGCGCACGGGCTTGTCAGTGAAGGAACAGATCACCAGCAGCTTCTGCTCCTTTGTTTCACGGGCATAGACGTAAAGCTTGTCGGAGCCTCTGTAATATTCCTGATAGCTGCCGTCGCGGACGACGGGCAAGCTCTTGCGCAGGGCAATCGCTTTCTTATAGAAATGCAGGATCGAATCCGGGTCGTTCTGCGCCTGCTCGACGTTGATGTTTTTGTAGTTTTCGTTGACATAAAACCATGGCGTACCGGTCGTGAAGCCGGCGTTTTCACCATCCGTCCACTGCACAGGCGTCCGGGCCGAATCGCGCGAAGCACGGTGGTAGAGCGCGAGGCGCTTTTCTTCCGGCCAATCCTGATGCTGGTTGCGGGTCTGGACATCCTCATACATGCCGGTGCTCTCCGGATACCAGTTCGTCATGCCGATCTCCTGCCCCTGATAGATGAACGGCGTACCTTTTAAAAACAGATAGCTGACAGCCAGCATTTTGCCGCTCTCGACGCGGTATTTTTCGCTTCCATAGCGTGAAATGACACGCGGATGGTCGTGATTTTCAAGGTACAGCGCATTCCAGCCGCGTCCGTCCAGCTGCGTCTGCCAGCTGGAAAAGGCTTTGCGCAGGCGTTTTAAGGAGAATTTGCGCGGCATATAATCCGTAAAGAAGCAGTCGGCGCACATGCACTGGAACTGGATCATCATGTCGATCTCGTTTGTGTCCGATTCTTCGATGTAATCCAGCGCACGCTGCGGCGTGACGAGCGGCGCTTCGGCGATGGTCATGCAGTCGTAATTTTCCAGCACGTCACGCCGGAATTCCTGCAGATACTCGTGGATGTGCGGGCCGTGGTTATAAAACCGGATGCCTTTGAAAACCGGGAACAGATGATCGTCCGGCAGGCCGCTCCTTTTGGAAATGAAGGTGATGACGTCCTCGCGGAAGCCGTCGACGCCGAGATCGAGCCAGAACTTGAGGATCTTCTTGACCTCGATCCTGACAAGCGGATTGTCCATGTTGAGATCCGGCTGCTTGACGGCGAACAAATGCAGATAATACTCCTGCCGCAGATCGTCCCACTGCCACGCCTTGCCCTCAAAATGGCTGTCCCAGTTATTGGGCAGCTTGCCGTTCGGCTTTGCGGGCCGCCAGATGTAATAATCGGTATACGGCTCGATGCGCCGCCGGGATTTCTGGAACCATTCGTGCTCGTCGCTCGTGTGATTGACGACCAGATCCATGATAAGCTTCATCCCGCGCTGGTGAAGGCCGTCCAGAACGGCCCGGAACGCCTCCATGCCGCCGTATTCCGGCGCGATGTCCATATAATCCGAAATATCATAGCCGCAGTCCGCGCCGGGCGACGGATAGAGCGGCGAGAACCAGACGCCGTCGACGCCGAGCTCTTTCAGATAGTCCAGCTTTTCCAGCACGCCCCACAGATCGCCGATCCCGTCTCCGTTGCCGTCACGGAAGCTTCGGGGCCAGATCTGATAAAAAACCTTGTCCTTGTACCATCTTGTATGACGCATATTCATTTTTCCCCCATGCCGTTTGTTGGTTTCCATAACAACATCATTATTGTAACATATCATCGGAATTTCGCTATATGGAAACCTGAACAGATTTTTATGTCTGCTTTCGTCCAAAATTGACACTTGCGGGAGTCCGGAAAAACACATACAATAAGAACACATATATGTATACGACAGAGGATGAAGGAGGATACCCTATGCGTCTACAGTTCCCCGAGGTTTTTTTGCTCGGCGCCAGCTCCGCTTCGGCGCAGATCGAGGGCGGCGAGGTCGGCAGCAGCTGGAACGACTGGTACCATCAGGGCAGGATCAAGGACGGCTCCGACCCGGCGGTGGCCGACGACCACTGGAACCGCTGGCGCGAGGACTGCGCGCTGATGGCGGGTCTGCACCTGCCTGTCGCCCGATTGGGCGTGGAGTGGGCGCGTATCATGCCGGCCCGCGGCGAGGTCGACGAGTCTGCCATTGCGCATTACCGCGCGGAGCTCGAATATCTGCGTCAGCTCGGCATCCGGCCGCTGCTGACCATCCATCATTTTTCCAACCCCATGTGGTTTGAGCGGCTGGGCGCGTTTGCGAAGCGGGAAAATCTCGATGATTTTCTGTCCTTCGCCAAGCTCTGCGCCGACCGCTTCGGCGATCTGGTCAGCGACTGGATCACCATCAACGAGCCGAACGTCTACGCCACGAACGGTTATTTCTTCGGCGGCTGGCCGCCCGGACACAAGAGCTTTTCCGAAACATTCACGGTGCTGGAAAACATGGCGTACTGCCACATCCGCTGCTATCAGATGCTCCACGAGACGCGCGAGGCCATGGGCTGTTCCGATACCATGGTCGGCTTTGCGAATCATCTGCGCGTTTTTGAGCCGGAAAACCCGAAAAATCCCGTGCAGGCCGCTGCAGCCAGGGCTGTGGAGTGGCTGTTTCAGGGTGCGATCACGCAGGCCATGTCCACGGGCGTCTTCCGTCTGCCGCTGAAAAATCATTGGAAGCTCCCGAAGGGCGAATACTGCGATTTCCACGGCGTCAACTATTACTCGCGCTCGACCGTCACAGGCTTTGCCGACGGCGTACGGAAAAACAGCCCGCGCAATGATCTCGGCTGGGAGATCTATCCTGATGGTCTGCCGCAGGTCGCGCAGAAGCTGGAAAAGCTCCTTGTGCGTCCCATCTGGGTCACGGAAAACGGCACCTGCGACAATCAGGACAGCTTCCGCGCCCGGTATATCTATGAGCATCTGAAGTCCATGCTCCGCTCCGGGCTGCCGTTTGAGCGGTATTACCACTGGTGCTTCTGCGACAATTTTGAGTGGCTTGAGGGCGAGAGCGCACGCTTCGGCCTCATCAACGTCGATTACGCTACGCAGACGCGCACGATCAAGCGCTCCGGTGAATTCTACGCCGATATGATCCGCAATGGCGGCGTGACAGACGAGGCCTACGACGCGTATGTCAGAGGGGAGGTCTACCGTATCGAATGATCACAGTCAGACACGGTGTATTTCATCTGCAAAACGAAAAAAGCTCCTATCTGTTCCGTATCAAAGACGGATTTCTGGAGCATCTGCACTTCGGTGCACGCGTCAGCGCATCCGATGCCGACGCGCTCGCCGTCCGGCCCGGCTGCGGCTGGGGCGACAGCACGCTCTACCAGGAGGGCTCCAACGCCAACTGTCTGGATATTTTCCCGCTCGAATGGAGCGGCTGCGGGCGCGGCGATTACCGCGAAAGTCCGGCAGAGCTGATGCAGAACAGCTTGCCGATCTCCACAGAGTTCCGATATACCGGCTGCGAGGCGCTGAAGACTCCCCTGCCCTCCGCGCTGCCGGTCTCGCGCGGGCAGACGGTTCTTGCCGTCTATCTGGAGGATCGCGTGGCAAAGCTCCGGCTGACGCTTCTGTACGGCGTTCTGCCGACGGTCTTTACGCGCAGGGCGATCCTGGAAAACTGCGGCGACGCGCCGGTTTCCATCCGGAAGCTCATGAGCAGCTGCGCGGATCTTCCGGGCGACTGGACGCTGCATACCTTTTCCGGCGGCTGGATCGCGGAGATGCAGCATACCGAAACGCCTGTCACCATGGCGCGGGCCTGTCTGGAGAGCACGACCGGCGCGTCGTCCAGCCGCGCGAATCCCGGCTTCCTGCTTGCCGCGCCGGACGCGGCAGAGACAGCCGGCGCGGTCTGCGGCTTCAATCTGCTCTATTCCGGCAGTCATTATCTGAGCGCGCAGAGGAGCCTGCAGGGTCTCACGCGCGTGATGCAGGGCATTTCTCCCGCGAATTTCAGCTGGGAGCTTGCGCCCGGGGAGCAGTTTGAGACGCCGGAGGCTGTTATGGCGTGGTCCGACGCAGGCTTCGGCGGCGTGACGGAGTGCTTTGGACGTTATGTTAATGAATCGCTCATTCCGCCGTATTGGAGAAACCGGCCGCGGCCCATCGTCTACAACAGCTGGGAGGGCTGCATGTTCGACTTCACGGAGGCGAAGCTCCTGCGGCTCGGAAAGCTTGCAAAGCAGCTGGGCTGCGAGTTGTTCGTGCTCGACGACGGCTGGTTCGGAAAGCGCGACAGCGACACCAGCAGTCTCGGCGATTATTCCGTAAACACGAAAAAGCTTCCGGGCGGCCTGAAGGGCCTCGGTGAGAAGCTGAATGCGATGGGACTGCAATTTGGACTCTGGTTCGAGCCGGAATCCGTCAGCCCGGATTCGGAGCTTTACCGCGCGCACCCGGACTGGGCGCTGCATGACAGTCTTGGCCGCACTGATCTTCTGGGCCGGCACCAGCTGCTGCTCGATTTCACGAAGCCGGAGGTGCGGGACTATATCGTCGAAAGTGTCGGCGGGATCCTCGATTCCGCGCCCATTTCCTATGTCAAGTGGGACATGAACCGCCATTCCTGCGCGCTGGGCGCGAAGCAGCACGCATTTGTCCTCGGACTTTATGACGTGCTGCGCCGCATTTTTGAGCCGCGGCCCGAAATATTGCTTGAAAGCTGCTCGTCCGGCGGGAACCGGTTCGACTGCGGCATGCTGTATTTCTCGCCGCAGATCTGGTGCTCGGACGATACCGATCCCATCGAGCGTCTGCGCATCCAGCAGAGTCTCAGCTATCTCTATCCGCCCTCGACTTTCGGCGCACACGTGTCGGCAGGCCCGCACGCACAGACGCTGCGCGCAACGCCGCTTTCCACGCGCGGAAATGTCAGCATGTTCGGCTGTCTTGGCTACGAGCTGGATCTTGCGGAGCTGCTTCCTGTTGAGCAGGCAGAGATCCGGGCGCAGATCGAGTTCTACAAGGCGCACCGCCGCACGCTGCAGTATGGCCGCTTCACACGGGGCAAAACGGACGGCGGCGGAATGGTCTGGCAGGTGCAGACAAAGGAGGAGACGATCGCAGGCGTGTTCCGCGGCTTACAGTGCGCCGCGCCGGGCTATGAGCGGCTGCGCGTGACGGGACTGGAGGCAGGCAGACGCTACCGGCTCGAAAGCCGGGCGCAGCTGCTGCGCGTCGGCGATTTCGGCTCGCTTCTGCGCCATGTGCTGCCTGTGAAGCTGAACCCGAACGGCCTCGCCGTGCAGACGGCGGACAGCTATTATAAAATGTACGACGGCCAGCAGACTGTCACGGCCTCCGGCGCGGCCTATGGCGCCGGGATCATGCTTGCGCCGCGCTTTGCCGGGACCGGCTACGACGCAGACGGGCGCATGCAGGGTGACTTCGGTTCCAATCTTTATTTCATCCGGGAGGTGCAGTCATGAAAAATCTTGACCGCCGCAACAAATATTTCTTCGGCCTCGGCACGATCGGGCGCGACATGTTCTATGCGTTTGAGGCAAATGCACTTTTGTATTTCCTGTCCAATATTCTCTCGCTGCCCATCCACGTGTTTGCGGCGGTGAGCCTTGTGCTTTCGGTTCTTCGCATCGCAGATGCGCTGAACGACCCCATCACGGGACTTGTCATCGACAATATTCACACAAAATGGGGCAAATTCAAGCCCGCGATCCTGGTCGGCGGCGTCGTATCTGTGATCTTCTATCTGATCCTGTTCGGCAACGTCGGCACCGGCACGGCCTATGTCATTTTCTTCGCAGTTGCGTATGTCCTCTGGGATATCAGCTACGGCATCAATGACATTGCGTATTGGACGCTCCTGCCCGCTTTGACGCAGGATCAGAAGCAGCGCGAAAATTACGGTGCGTTTGCGCGCATCTGCGCGAATATCGGCATGTACATCATCATGGTCGGCTGGCAGCCCATCACCGCCGCGCTCGGCAACACGCCGAAGGCGTGGATGACGGTTGCCGTCGCAGTGAGCGTGATATACCTGGCAGGACTCTGTTTCCCGCTGTTCGGCGTGAAGGAGAACAGCGAGATCAAGGAAGACGAGGAGAAGTTCACCATCCGCGACATGTGGAACGCCATCACGAAAAACGACCAGCTGATGTGGACAACGCTGGCTATGGCGCTGTTCATGGTCGGCTACTGCACGACGACGGGCTTCGCGACGTATTACATGCAGTACCTCTACGGTGATATCAACATGTACGCCATTCTGGCTGCTGTCTGCGGCGTGGCACAGCTGGCGGCACTGATGATCTTCCCGCTGTTCTCCAAAAAATATGACCGCCGCCAGCTCTACACCGGCGCGACGGTGCTTGTGGTCGCGGGCTATCTGGCCTTCTTCTTTGCCGAGCATTCCATCGGCCTGATCGCCGTCTCTGCGATTTTGATGTTTGTCGGACAGGCGTTTATCCAGCTGCTGATGCTCATGTTCCTCGCGGACACCATCGAGTACGGCCAGTGGAAGCTGGGCCGGCGCTCGGAATCCATCACTTTCTCCATCCAGCCGCTCGTCAACAAGATCGGCGGCGCGCTCTCGACCGGCCTCATCAGCGTCAGCATCATGCTGGCCGG
>CAKUND010000053.1 GCA_934668295.1 uncultured Oscillospiraceae bacterium | reverse complement strand
GAACGCGCAGCGGATGATACGCGCCGCATTTGATCAGGCGCGGACACTGCGCCGGCACAGCATCCAGCACGGCAAGCGGCGGCGAACCGGGCTTGACAGCCCGCACGCGTGTGACCAGCGCTCCGCAGGACGCGGCAAGAAACCGCCCGGGACTCATCTGCAGCGTCAGGCCGCGAAGCGGCTCCGGAAGGGACATCCGCTGCGCCCGGATCGCATTGGCGCACACGCCGGGCTCCGGCCCCGAAAAGTCCGTCCGGTAGCTGACGCCGAAGCCGCCGCCAAGATCGAGCGCGTCTGCCGCAATGCCGGTCTTCTCATACAGCTCCTGCGCCAGCGCGGCAAGCTGCGCGAATACGGCGGGGTAAAAGTCCTCGTCCATGCACAGATCGCCCAGCCGCATGCCAAGCCCGATCCGGCGCACGCCATGTGCGCGCAGGCACTCCGCCGTGCGCAGAAGCTCCCCGCGCTCCATCCCGGCATAGGAGGCCGGGACGCCAGTGACGGTTTTTGTACCGAGACGCAGCGGCCCCTGCTGCCGCAGGAGCAGGATCGCCGCCTCCGGCGGCGCTTCAGGCAGCAGGCCGGCTCCGTCCAGCACGAGGACTGCGCCGAGTCTCTGCGCGGCGCTCTCTGCCTCCACGCTGCGAAGCGGCGGTTCATAGGCGATCTGCCTGCCGTGAAAGCCGCACTGTGCGGCGAGCTCCAGCTCCGCAAGACTCCGGCAGAGCACGCCGCAGCCGCAGCTGCGCAGGCTCCGCAGAACGGCGGGATTCGGATTCATGCGGACAGGAAACCGCGGCAGAAAACTGCCGCTGCCGGAAAATGCACGGAAAAGAGTCTGCGCAGCCTGCACGAGACTCTTTTCGTCGTATAAAAACAGAGGCGTCGGGGCGGCTTTCAGCAGCCGCTCGAGCGATTTTGCGGAAAGAACACCTTGTGCATGTGGTTCCGTCTGCACCTGAATTCACTTCTCTCTGCGGTTATTTTCGTACAAAATGGAAAGGCCCTTCAGCAGAAGATCGCGGTCGTATTCGATCCTCCGGCGGCACATCGGAAGGACAAAGCGTGCAATGCCGCCCGTTGCGACGACGGTCGCACTGCCGCCAAGCTCCTCCTCCATGCGGTCGATCATCCCGTCGACCATGCAGGCAGAGCCGAGCATCACGCCGCTGCGCATGGCGTCGACGGTATTTTTGCCGATGGCTTTTTTCGGGCTTTCCAGACTGATGGCGGGCAGCTGCGCCGTGCGCGTGGAGAGCGACTCGGCGGAGAGCTTCGGGCCGGGGCTGATGCAGCCGCCGACGTAGGTGCCGTTTTTATCGATGGCCGTCATGGTCGTGGCCGTGCCCATGTCAACGATGATGAGGGGCGGGGTAAAGCGGCTGAGCGCGGCGACAGCGGCGACGATCAGATCGCTGCCGATCTGGGCCGGGTTTTCCATCTGGATATTGAGTCCCGTTTTGATGCCCGGGCCGACGATCATCGGCGTCTTGCCGGTCAGCTTGCGCACGGCGGTCCTGCAGGAATTGAGCACCGGCGGCACGACGGACGAAATAATGACGCCCTCGACGGCCTTCGGGTCGATCTCATAGAGGCTCAGAAGGTTCTTGAGCTCGACGCAGTACTGGTCGGAGGTCTTGAGCAGGTCGGTCGCCATGCGGGCCTCGACGAGAATGCGGTCGTGCTCCATACAGCCGAGCACGATGTTGGTGTTGCCGATATCGATCGCTAAAATCATAAAAATCACTCCGTATCCGTTTCCAGACGGCAGGAAAACGCGCCGCCCGTGATCTCGACCACGGCGTATCCGCTGCGGCCAAAGCGCCCGGCTGCGCCGGGGTTCAGGAGCGTAAGTCCGTCACGCTCCTCCAAATGCTGGATGTGCGTATGTCCAAAAAGCGCGAGCTGCGCGCCCGCGTCCTTCGCCGCGCACGCAAGCGCCGTCAGCTCACGCTTGACGCCGTAGAGATGGCCGTGGGTCATAAAAATGCGCACGCCCCCAAGCTCCAGCGTCAGGCTCTGCGGGACTGTCGGCGCGTAGTCGCAGTTGCCGGGAACGTAATAAAAATCCGGCTCCTGGCAGGCAAAGGACAGATCCTCCGCGTCGGTCAGATGGTCGCCCAGATGCAAGACTGCGTCCGGGCGCTCTTTTTCTATGGCATCGTACGCGAAGCCGAGGCTCCGGTGCGTATCCGACAAAATAAGAAGCTTCATATCGTTCACTTTCACGCGCCGCGCGCATATGATAAGGAAGAATCGGGTCAAGGGGGTAGCTGGATGGAACATTCGTTTTCCCCGGAGCAGCTCCGGCGCGTATTGGGCTCCGCGGAGGGGCGGCAGCTGCTGGCGCTGCTGTCGTCCGGCGGCGGGGAGCGGCTGCGTCAGGCCGCGGACGCGGCAAAGCAGGGCGATCACGCACGGGCGATGGAGCTGCTGCGGCCGGTTTTGAGCACGGAGCAGGCGCAGTCGCTTCTGCGGAGGCTCAATGGATGAGCTGGAGCGCGCGCTGCGCGCCGTGTTGGACGATCCCGCGCAGCTGCAGGAGCTGCGGGAGCTGGCCGGGTCGATGGGCTTTTCCGTGCCGCAGACGCAGCCGGAAGGCGCCCCCGCCCCGAAGTCGCCGGAACCGGCCCCTGCACCGGAACCTGAGCCGGCGCAGGCCGTTTTTCAGCAGCAGCTGCCGGAGCCTGCCGCCGCGATGCTGCGGCAGGCGGGAAAAACAGACAAAAAGCAGGAAGCCCTGCTGCTGGCGCTGAAGCCGTTTCTGCGCAAAGAGCGGCAGGAAAAGATCGACCGGGCCCTGCACGCGGCACGGCTGGCGAGCCTTGCGAGTCTGGCTCTGAAAAACCGGGGCCGGAGCCCCGGAGCAAAGGAGACGCCATGATGTATAACCGCTACATACCGGACGCCGCCGGCGTCTATCATCCGACGCAGGTCGGCACGCAGCCGCAGCCGCCTGCGCCCACTCCGCCTCCGGAGCCTGTCTGCGCTTCGTCCGCTCCCCCGTCTCCGCCGCCTCCGCCGCCCTGCGCGGCGGAGCATGGCAGCTTTCTGTCGCGGCTGCTGCCGCGCAGCATTGACACGGGAGATCTGCTGATGCTGCTGATTTTGCTGCTGCTCGTCGTGGACGGCGAGGAGGAGGATCAGCTGTCGGTCATTTTGACGGCAGCGGCATTTTTGCTGTCATAGGGACAGCCGCTAATATGCTTCGCACTCTGTAGGGGCCGACAGACTCTGTCGCCCCTAAAAATGTTGCGGATTCGCCGTAGATTTCCGTAAAAACAGTTCATTCTGCGGGCGGACAGAGTCGTCCGCCCCTACGAATTGGCCCTCCCGGTAATACGCTGCTCTGCCTTCCTCGCAAGGCGGGGAAGGCATTAGGAGGGCCTTTTAATTTTGAAACGGGGTGTTGCCGTCCGGGAGGGTGAAGACGTCTTCAAACGTCTCGTCGCCGGCGGCCAGGATCTCGAGGCCGGTCTGAAGGGCGTCATAGATCGTCTCGCCGCCGGATTTGAGGATGCACTCGGTCAGAAGGCCGTAGCTGAGGCTGATCCAGCACTCGCGGCGGACAGCCCCCTCCTCCGAGGCGGCAAAAATCTGCTGACCGGAATCATAGCGGTCGTCGGTGATGAATTCACCGTCGGTGATGGAGCCGGGCGGCATGGTCCCGACCTGCTCATAGGTCGGGATGCCGATGAGCTCATCCATCGTCGCGTCCCTGGAGGCCGCAAGCGTGCGCGCCGTCTCGTCGCCGGCATACCAGACGTAAAGCGTCTCGCCGTCGGTCAAAATATGCTTTTCTCCGCCTGCGGCCGTCAGGACAGCGCACACGCGCGTATCCGCGACCCAGAGCTCGGCGGATGTTTCAGACACCGCGCCGTTCATCTGGCGGGTGATGGTATAGGTCTGGTGGTAATACTGTGGGCGGCGCAGGCTGCGCACGATGTTCTGCACGTTTTCACGCGTGACCTCGAGCAGCGCGGGCTCATTTTCGTCTGGCTGCAGCTCCGGCTGGCTGCTCTGCGCCGCGTCCGGCAGGACAATGGCGTCACGCGTGTTCTGGCGGATATTGCCGACAAACAGCGCGCCGATCACAACGATCACAGCCAGCGTCGCAAGAATGAACATCAGCAGCGTCCGCCTGTTTTTCTGGTTCTGCTCCGTCGTCCGTCACCGTCCCTTCGTGTTGTGTTTGATCAGGCGTTAAAATCGGCGGGCTTTTCCGCCGTGCGGCCGAAGTGCCACAAAATCGCCTGTACAATGCGTTCGCTTGCATGGCCGTCGCCGTAGGGGTTGACGGCCTTCGCCATGCCCGCATAGGCAGCGGGATCGTCCAGCAGTTCACTCGCGAGCCGCACGATCTCGCTCTTTTCCACGCCCGCAAGCTTTGCCGTCCCGGCGGCGATGGCCTCCGGGCGCTCCGTTTCGCGGCGCATGACGAGGACAGGCTTGCCGAGGGCCGGCGCTTCCTCCTGCAAGCCGCCGGAGTCAGTCATGACCATATAGCAGCGGGCGATCAGATTGTGCATCTCCTCCACATCGACCGGGTCAATGAGGTGGATGCGGTCGTGGCCGCCCAGAATCGGGAAAACACATTCGCGCACGGCCGGGCTCAGATGGACGGGATAGACGACCTCCACATCGGGGTGCGTCTCCACGACCTCCAGAATGGCGTGCATGATGGCCTCCATGGGCTTGCCGTAGTTCTCCCGCCGGTGGCAGGTGACGGCAATGATCCGGTGGTTCCGGAAATCCAGCGCATTCAGCAGCGCCGTCGGGAAGACGAAATCGGGCTTCACGGTATACTGCATGGCGTCGATGGCCGTGTTGCCGGTGATGAAAATGTCGCCCATGATGGCCTCGCGGCGCAGATTGTCCGCGTTGGCCTTCGTCGGGGAGAAATGCAGATCGGCGATGTCGCCGACAAGCGTGCGGTTCATCTCCTCCGGGAAGGGGGAGTATTTGTCCCACGTGCGCAGGCCTGCCTCAACGTGGCCGACCTTGACCTGATGGTAAAACGCGGCAAGCGCGCCGGCAAACGTCGTGGACGTATCGCCGTGGACAAGCACCAGATTGGGTTTGACCGTGTCCAGCACCTCGTCCATGCCGAGAAGCGTCTTCGTGGTGATGGTGGAGAGCGTCTGGCGCTTTTCCATGATATGCAGATCATAATCGCCCGTGAGCCTGAAGATCTGCATGACGGAATCGAGCATTTCCCGGTGCTGGCCGGTCAGGCAGACGACGCTTTCGATCTGCTCGCTGGCCTGCAGCGCCTTGACAAGCGGCGCCATTTTGATGGCCTCCGGCCGCGTGCCGAAGACGGACATGACTTTCAGCTTATTCATGCGGTTCCTCCTGTTTTTCTTCCGGCGCTGCTGTCTGCTCCTGCGCAGGCTCGTCCTCCGCGGGGTCGTTTTTCGCGAAGATCAGCTTGAAGCCGATGGCGCTGACGATGAAGATCGCGGCAATGAGGATAAGCGCCTTTAATTCGCCCGAGGACGTCAGCAGCACGGCGGCCAGGCCCAGAATGCCGGTCAGCATATAGGCGATGGCGACAGCCTGCTTCTGCGAAAAGCCCATGTCGATGAGGCGGTGGTGGAAATGGCCGCGATCAGCCTTCATCGGGTTCTGGCCATGCGCAATGCGGCGCAGGAAGGCGAAGCTGATATCAAAGATCGGGATGCCGAGGATGAGAAACGGCACGGCGAAGGAAATGATGGCGTACATCTTGAACAGGCCCGTGATCGAGAGCGTGGCAAGGATATAGCCGAGGAACGTCGAGCCGGTGTCGCCCATGAAAATTTTCGCGGGGTTCATGTTATACGGAATAAAGCCGAGGCACGCGCCAAAGAGCGCGCAGAGGATAATGGCGATATTGACCTCCTTCACCATAAGCGCCACGACGATCAGGGACGCGGTCGAGATGGCCGACACACCGACGGCAAGACCGTCGAGGCCGTCAATAAAATTGACGGCATTGGTGATGGCGACGATCCAGATGATCGTGACGGGGATGGAGAGCCAGCCGAGATTGAGATAGGTCGCCTCGGAAAAGACATTCGGGTTGGAGACGAACTGGATCGTGCAGCCGTGCCAGACGGCGACGCCTGCGGCAGCGATCTGGACAAACAGCTTCGGCAGCGCCTTAAGCGCCATGATATCATCCAGAACGCCGAGAATGACGATCATGATGGAGCCGAGCAGAATGCCCTGCATCTGCCGGTCGATGTCCGCGAAGACAAGAACGGAGAGCAAAAACGCCAAAAAGATCGCCAGACCGCCCATGCGGGGAATGGGGACCTTGTGCATGCGGCGGTTATCCTTGGGCACGTCGATCGCGCCGACCTTACAGGCCAGCGCCTTGACCATCGGCGTGGACGCAAACGACACGGCTGCCGCGACGAGCATCGCCAGCAGCATGTAAACGACTTGTTTTGTTGTCATAGAATGAAACCTCACTGTGTTGCGGGGAGCTGCCGGAATGCAGCGGTGCAGATACGCATACTCCCCGTAGGGGTCGACGACTCTGTCGGCCCTGATCGGCAGTCTGGCTTCCGTTTGTGCTGTTTGTAGGGGCGGGGCTCTGCTCCGCCTTGTCAGAAGCTGCGAATTTGCCGTAGATTCCCGTAAAATCGGTGCATTCTGCCGGGCGGAACAGAGCCCCGCCCCTACCAGATGCGCACAAGTTTACGCGGGCGGACAGAGTCGTCCGCCCCTACAGATTCGCTCCAAACAGGCACACAGTTTTTTCCGGGCTGCCTTTTGGCGCGGCGTTACCGCGCAACGAAGCCGACCTTCTTATAGACCTTGCGGAGCGTCTTGTTGGCGAGATAGGATGCGCGCTCGGCGCCCTCCTTGTAGATGCTTTCCAGATACGCCTTGTCGCCAAGCATCTGCTCGGTTTTTTCGCGGATGGGACGGACAAGCTCGACAACGGCTTCGCCGACGGCGGGCTTGAACACGCCGTAGCCCTGATCGGCAAACTCAGCCTCAGCTTCTTCGATGGTCTTGCCGGTGGCGGCGCAGTAGATCGTAAGAAGATTGGAGATGCCGGGCTTATTGTCCTTGTCAAAACGGACAGCCGTCTCGCAGTCGGTCACGGCGCGCTTGAATTTGCGCATGATATCCTCGGGCTTATCCATGAGGAACACGCAGCCGTCTGGGTCGGACTTGGACATTTTATTGTCCGGGTTGCCGAGGCTCATGATGCGCGCGCCCATCTTGGGGATGAACGCCTCGGGGAGCTTGAAGGTGTCGGGGAAGGAATTGTTGAAGCGCGCGCCGATGTCACGGCAGAGTTCAACGTGCTGGCGCTGATCCTCGCCGACGGGGACGAGATCAGTCTGGTAGAGCAGGATATCGGCGGCCATCAGAACGGGGTACGTAAACAGGCCCGCAGTGATATTATCCGCATGCTGCTGCGATTTCATTTTGAACTGCGTCATGCGTGACAGCTCGCCGAACTGCGTGTAGCAGCCCAGCACCCAGGAAAGCTCCGCGTGCTGCGGCACATGGGACTGGATGAACATGATGTTCTTCTGCGGATCGAGGCCGCAGGCGATATACTGCGCGAGCTGCTCCAGACTTCTGCGGCGCAGATCGGCCGGAACCTGCCGGACGGTAATGGCGTGCATATCGACGATACAATAGACGCACTCATATTCGTCCTGCAAAGCGACCCAGTTTTTGATCGCCCCCATATAAGAGCCGAGCGTCAGATCGCCGCTGGGCTGGATGCCGGAAAAGATGCGTTTTTTTTCGTCCATGATACGTCCTTCTTTCTATTCGATAGATGCGCATATCATACCACAAACTGCCGGAATGCGCAATCAATGATTGACTGTTTCTGAAAAAAACTATATAATAACTGTACTTTTATATTGGAGGAACACGCATCATGGATTTTTTTGAGCAGATGGAAGCGCGCATCCCGCACGGCGAGGTCCGCACCCGCTTTGCTCCGAGCCCCACAGGCTATATGCACGTCGGCAACCTGCGCACGGCGCTTTATACATGGCTCATTGCCCGCCGCCATCACGGCAAATTCATCCTCCGCATCGAGGACACCGATCAGGGCCGTCTGGTCGAGGGCGCAGTCGATGTGATCTACAAGACGATGGCCGAATGCGGCCTTGACCACGACGAGGGCCCTGACGTCGGCGGCCCGGTCGGCCCGTATGTGCAGTCCGAGCGGCGCGAGCTGTTCGGCAAATACGCGAAGCTGCTGTGCGAAAAGGGCGGCGCGTATTACTGCTTCTGCCAGAAAGGCGACGAGGAGGAAGCTGGAAGCGAGACGGGCGAAATCAAAAAGCACGTCTGCGCCTGCCGCGATCTGCCGCTTGAGGCGGCAAAAAAGCGCGTGGAGGCCGGCGAGCCGTTCGTCATCCGTCAGCGCATCCCGCATGAGGGCACGACGACGTTCCACGACGCGTCCTTCGGCGATATCACGGTGGAAAACAAGGAGCTGGAGGATCAGGTGCTGCTGAAATCCGACGGTCTGCCGACGTATAACTTCGCGAACGTCGTCGACGATCATCTGATGGGCATCACACACGTCGTGCGCGGCAGCGAATATCTGTCCTCCGCGCCGAAATACAACCTGCTGTACGAGGCCTTCGGCTGGGAGATCCCGACATATGTCCACTGCTCCCCCGTCATGCGCGACGCGCAGCACAAGATGTCCAAGCGCCATGGCGACCCGAGCTATGAGGATCTCATCCGCGAGGGCTATCTGACCGAGGCTGTGCTGAACTATGTGGCGCTGCTCGGCTGGAGCCCGAAGGGCGAAAACGCAGAGCGCGAATTCTACACGCTCCCGGAGCTGGCTGAGATTTTCGATATCTCCGGCATTTCGAAATCCCCCGCCGTCTTCGACATCAACAAGCTGCGCTGGATGAACGCGGAATATATGAAAAAGCTCAGCCCCGAGGCGTTCTTCGCCAAGGCTGAGCCGGTCCTGAAGTCTGTCATTACGAATCCCGCGATCGACCTGAAGGCCGTCGCCGCGCTGGTACAGCCGCGCTGCGAGATCTTGTCCGATCTTCCCGAGCGCGTGGACTTCATCGACAAGCTGCCGGAATACTCCACAGAGCTGTATGTCCACAAAAAGTCCAAGACGACGCTGGAAAACAGCCTTTCGTCCCTGCAGGCCGTCCTTCCGGTATTGGAGGGGCTGGAGGCATGGACAAACGAGGCGCTTTATGACGCGCTCGTCGCGCTGGCTGCAAAGCTGGAGGTCAAAAACTCCGTCGTCCTCTGGCCGCTGCGCGTGGCCGTGTCCGGCAAGGCCTCGACCCCCGGCGGCGCAACAGAGCTGTGCGCCCTTCTGGGAAAAGAAGAATCCATCTCCCGCGTGAAAGCAGGCATCGCACTGCTGCAGAAGTAAACCGTCACCTAAAAGGCTCCCCTTGGCTGCAAGGGGAGCCTTTTTTCTCTCCTGTAAGTTACAGGGGCCGATGCCGGTCACAGCCGTTCGCGGCGAAGGAGCGTTACAGATGTGGGTCTGCAAGGTTTGGTACAGCCGTTTCACGGCTTCGCTCCCCCACTCAGCTCCTCCCGCAGCGCCGCGGCCTTTGCCTCCGGCGTCGCGTCGGAAAGCAGCGCCTGATAGACGGCGCTGTTTTCTTTCTGCAAAAACGCCGCCGCACCGCAGCTGCGCAGGCCGTGCAGCAGAATCCAGAGCTCCTGCTCGTCGCCAAAGGCCGCGCGGATGAAGCGCAGACCGTTTTCAAGCGCACAGAATGTATCCTTTCGGCTCTGCTCCGCCGCTGTTCCGGCACGTTCGGCCAGAAGCCGCACCGCGTCAAACGCTTCCGCGTCTGACCGCGCAGAAAGTGCTGCGTCCGAACGCATCAGAAACGCCGTCTCCCGTCGTTCGTCTTCGGCGGACAGCACGCCGCATTCCTGGCGGATCTGCAGCGCCGCGCGGCGGTTTTCCAGCTGCTTCCCTGCGCGGGCGGCATATCCCTCCCCTGCCGGGACGCTTTTCAGAAAGCTTTCCGCGCTGAACGCAAGAGCGGCAGCATCCTCCGCCGCGCGCAGCTGCGTTTGCAGGCTGTGCAGCAGAAATTCCACGACGGACAGCCGCCCCTCGAACGGCAGACCGCGCAGCGCCTCCGCGCCCGCGTCCGTCTGCCCGCGCAGAAGCGCCTCCAGCGGCAGCGAAGCGGCATAGCGGCGGTAAAGCTCGTAAAACGCCGCGAAGCCCGCCGCAATTTCGGGAACATGCAGATATTCCCGCGCCTGCGTCTGCGTGCAGGCAAAGCCAAGCGCCTCGTACGTCAGCAGCAGCGCGGACAGATCCTCCCAGCCGCGCGCGGTCACGAAGCCGCCCGCCGCACGCTGCGCATCACAGACGAAAAAGTGCTCCGGATGCAGCCGGAGATAGGCCAGCACCGCCGGATGGACGTCGCGCGCGGCGGCATATTCCTGCCAGACGGCAAGGCTCGGCTCCAGCTCAATGCGCCGCACGCGGTCGAGCGTCGCCATGTCAAAGCTCCGCGCGGACTGGTTATAGCGCGGCGGATTGCCCGCCGCCGCAATCATCCACCCCTCCGGCAGCGCGTGAACGCCGAAGGTCTTGTTCTGCAGCATCTGCAAAATCGCGGGCATGAGCGTCTCGGAGACGCAGTTGATCTCGTCAAGGAACAAAATCCCCGTCTGAAGTCCGGTCTTCTCCATCTGCTCGTAAACCGAGGCGATGATCTCGCTCATGGTGTACTCCGTCGCGCGGAACTGCCGCCCGGCCGCCGTCCGGTCGACAATGACCGGCAGGCCGAGCGCACTCTGCCGCGTGTGGTGCGTCATGGTGTAGCAGACGAGGCCGATATGCTCCTCCTGCGCGAGCTGCGACAAAATCGCCGTTTTTCCGATGCCCGGCGGGCCCATGAGCAGGACGGGCCGCTGCTTTTCGCGCGGCATGCGCCGCAGGCCGTCCTCCGTTCTGGCCGTATAGGCACGGATGGTCTGCCGCAGCTCCTGCTTTGCCTGTTTTATATCCATGCTTCGTCTCCTTTCGGCTTGTTCGCTTCCAGAACCAGCTTTTCCGCCCACGGCGGCAGGTCGATATCGTCATACCGGTACTGCAGCATAACGAAGATCGCCCGGTACGCGGGCGGCGCGTCCGGGAACACGCCGTAGCCGTCGGTAAAATACAAGATCCCCTGCAAATGCGCGAATTCACCCGCTTCGACCAGGCCGTCGATATACCGGAACGCCGGACGGAAGTCCGTGCCCCCGCCGCCATGCAGCGTCATATTTTGCAGCCAGCCGGACAGCTCTGCCAGCGTCGTCAGGCACGTGTCCCGCTGCACCTCGCAGTCGCATTCGATCACGTGCAGATTGAATCGCTCGAAAAACAGATTTTCGCGAGCCAGCAGCCCCGCCAGCTCCCCCAGAAATCCGGCGCACAGTGACCGGGAACATGAAGCGGACGTGTCGATCACAACGGCAAGCTCGCGAAGGCGGCGCTCCTCGGAGTATTCCAGCGGCTCGATCAGCGGCATGCCGCCGTAATGCTCCAGCCCGTAGAGGTACCAGGCATATTGAAATTCCTCGCCGGACACATGCCGGTTCTCGCGCGTCTCGGACAGCTCGCGCAGCACGGCGGCGAAGGGCGCGCTTTCGCGCGTATCCGGCCTGATGGAGAACGCCGCGCCGCCCGTTCCGCTCCCGATGACCGGCCTTTCCGGCAGCGGCTGCGGCAGGAGCCGCCCGAGCGCCTGAAAGCCCGTTTCATCCCCCTCACCGGAGGCAGCCGGCCGGCCTTCGGCATACGCCGTCTCCCAGCGGGAATGATCGTCCATCACCGCGCTCTGCCGCTCGTCCGGCGTCAGAAGCTCCGGCTCCGCCTGCAAAAGCGCATAAATTTCCTCCGCGCGCCCCGCCTTTTTCGCCTGCAGCCTGCAGCGAGCAGCGAACGCATCGGGCGCTTCGCGTTCCTGCGGCAGCAGCGCGTGCCGAACCAGCAGAACCGCAAGATCGCAGGCCGTATCCCAGAGTGCTTTCTCCCGGCCGCGCCGCGTCTGCGGATGGCCGAGCATGAGGTGCAGCAGCAGATGCAGCGTCAGCCGCTCCGACAGCCCGCTTCCAGCTAAAAATTCCCGCTCCAGAAAGCCGGGGGCAAAGAGCGCCGCATGGCCATCCGTCCCGGCAGGCGTCACATCCGCCTCCCGGCAAACGAGCTTCCCCAACGGCAGCGCAAGCGACGGCAGCCGCTCATAAAGCCGCCCGCGCACGACCGAAAACACCCGCTCCCCCGCCGTCATACCCTCGCCTCCCGTTTTTCTTCATTGTACCAGCTTTCCTTCAAAATGCAATCCGCCATTTTCCCCCTTTACTTTCCGCCGCCCATCTGCTATACTATACGGGCAGTTAAAAAACGCGCTCGTAGCTCAGTTGGATAGAGTGACAGACTCCGACGTTTCTGCCCCATTCGGCTGAGAGAATCCCAAAGCCGTTGATACGACTGGACTTTTCGGGTGTGAGGGCGATTTTTCGCTTGTTCCTTGACTACTGTTTGACTACCATTTTCAAAAAGCGATGATCGGCACTTCGCCGTTTATCTCATAAATGCGCTCGTAGCTCAGTTGGATAGAGTGACAGACTCCGACTCTGTAGGTCGCACGTTCGAATCGTGTCGGGCGTACCAAAATGCCGTGAAATCGTATGATTTCACGGCA
>CAKUND010000052.1 GCA_934668295.1 uncultured Oscillospiraceae bacterium | reverse complement strand
GCTCGGCGATTTCCTGCGCGACAAGAACCCGAACACCGTCGCGGCCCTCGGCTCCGTCAACGGCGAAAAGGTCACGCTGCTTGCCGTCTGCGGCAAGAGGGCTGTCGCGCGCGGCATCAAGGCCGGCGACATCATTAAGAACATTGCGCCCATCGTCGGCGGCAAGGGCGGCGGCAAGCCGGATTCCGCCATGGGCGGCGGCACGAACGCCCTGAAGCTCGACGACGCGCTGGCGGCTGTCGACGATTACGTCGCGGCCAATGTCAAAGAATAAGGAGGAACCGAACATGTCCGATTGCCTGTTCTGCAAAATCATCGCGGGCGAGATCCCGTCGGCGAAGGTCTATGAAGACGCGCTCTGCTATGCCTTCAAGGATATCAACCCCCTTGCACCCATGCACTTCCTCGTCGTCCCGAAGCAGCATTTTGCCTCCGCCGCTGAGGTCACGCCGGAAAACGAGGCTGTGATCGGCCATATCTATACGGTCATTGCGAAGCTTGCCCGGGAAATGGGCTTTGCCGACGGCTACCGCGTGGTAACGAACGTCGGTGAGCTTGCCGGGCAGACCGTCCATCACATCCACTTCCACGTGCTCTCCGGCAAGCAGCTGGGCAGCTTTAACTAAAGCCGCTGTGAAAAAACGCACTGTTCTCCTGCTGCTGGGCACGCTGTGCCTGCTGGCGGCGCTGGGGCTCACGATCTGGAATCTCCATACCGCGAGCCGCGCGCAGACCGCCGCAGCCACCGCCGTGCAGCAGCTGGAGCCGCTGCTCCGCGCCCCTGCGCAGCAGGTGTCTGCCGAAGCGCCGGATGCGTCCGGGCCGGCTGAGCCGGAGCTTCCGGATTATCTCCTGAACCCCGGCATGGCCATGCCGGTCGTCGTGGTCGACGGCGTGGCCTATATCGGCGTTCTGGAGATCCCCGCGCTGGAGCTGACGCTTCCGGTCACAGGCGAGTGGAGCTATGACCGGCTGAAGATCGCCCTCTGCCGCTACGCGGGCTCGGCGTATCTCGACAATCTGGTCATCATGGGCCACAATTACCCGGCGTTTTTTAAAAATCTCGGCGATCTGCGCCCCGGCGACGAGATCCGCTTCACCGACGCGGACGGGAATGTCTTTTCCTACACCGTCTCCGATCTCGAGCAGCTGCGCGCCGCGCAGGTTGAGGATATGACCACCGGCGACTGGGATCTGACCCTTTTCACCTGCACCCCCGGCGGCCAGCTCCGCATCGCCGTCCGCTGCCTCCGCGCAGTCTGACCCAAACGGGCATGCAGGCAGGGTTCACCCTTGAAAGAAAGGGACGGAGCAGCGCTCTGTCTGCCTGCAGCGGCTTGACAAGCGCGCAAAAATATGAAAAAATAGACGCAATACAACGAAAGCAGGTGCCTTTGATGGAAGAAATGACGACTGGTCTGTGCCCGAAGTGCGGGCATGCGCTGCAGATCCCGGCGGAGCTGGAGCAATTTTCGTGCATGTACTGCGGCGAACGTCTGGACAGACAGCAGCTCCTGACGGAGCCTGCCGCGGAGGAAACGCTGCCGGAGGAGGAATGCGCGGCATATTATGACCGCGCCGTGGCGCGGCTTGGCTGGTGCGTGAAAAACTTCCGGGAGTATCAGAAGAAGATCCTGCGCGACGCGTTTTTTGAAGCCTTTGAGACATACGAGGACAGCTGCGCGCCGGTCATCCGGGAGCTGAACAGCGGCGTGCGCCCCGAGCGGCAGACGGAGCTGCTTGACCGTGCAGCCGAGGCCATGCTGGACGAGCTTTCCGCGGGCTGGGAGAAGAAAAACGACATGGAGGACGAAAAGATTGTTCTGGCCATCTTCTTCGTGCCGATGGTGCGCAAGCTCCAGCTGCCGGTCAGCGAGGAATTTGTCGCCCTCCTGCAGAAAAAGTGGGTCGAGCGGTATCCCAAATCCCCGTTCTATCTGGGCGACTATGACTCCATTTCCGGCGGCTTCCGCAAGAAATTCCTCGGTCTGTGCTTCATCACGACCGCGGTCTGTCAGGAGCTTGGAAAGCCGGATGACTGCGCCGAGCTCACCGCCTTCCGCGCCTTCCGCGACGGCTATCTTGCCGCGCAGCCGGACGGCGAAGCGCTCATCCGCGAGTATTATAACATCGCGCCCGGCATCGTGACCTGCATCAACACCTGCTCCGACCGTCACGAGACCTACGCCCGTATCCGGGAGCAGTATCTTGCTCCGTGCTACGAGGATCTGCTGGCCGGCCGCAATGCGAGCTGCAAGCGCCGCTATGTGCAGATGGTGCGTGCGCTCGAACAGGAATATCTGAGCTGAGGACGCTTTTGCCGCGCGGTGCGCCCTGACCATGCGGCGGTATGAATTCACAGTTTTTTCATGGTTCCGGACTTGCAATTTTGAGGGGTTTATGGTCTGATTTCGTCGAAAATGAAAGCAGAATCTGCGACTTTGGCTGCAGCGGATAACAGGAGGTATGTTTTATGAAGCATCTTGGTTTGTTCGCGGCAGGCGTTCTGTTCGGAACCGCCGGCCTGAAGATCCCCAGCAGCAAGGAAGCAAAAGCGTTTACGCGCACACCACCGCGGCCGTTCTGCGCGCCAAGGACTGCGTCATGCAGACTGTGACGACCATCCGTGAGGGTGCGGACGATATCTACGCCGACGCCAAGGCCATCAACGACCGCCGCGCTGCCGAGGCAGAGCCAGAGACGATCGAGGATACCGCGTCGGACGCGGAGTAAACCCGTTTTTTTGCAGTGAAAGAGCCGTTTTTGCGGCTCTTTCGTTTTTGAAGGTACAAATCAGCATATGAAGTGTAGCATTCTGCATGAGACGCCCGGACGCATGCGCGTGCATCTTGCGCTGTGCCGCATGTCGCTGCGCGAAGCGGATCTGTTGGAATATGATCTGAAGGGTGTCTGCGGCGTCACATCCGTCAAGGCCTTTGACCGGACGCAGGACGCCATCATCACCTATACCTGCCCGCACGCGGAGATCGTGCGGGCACTCGCGTCGTTCTCGTTTACATCAGAGCGGGCGCTTTCCCGCCTGCCGGAGCACACGTCCCGTGCACTCAACCGCGAGTACGAGGACAAGCTCGTCTTCACTGTCTGCCGCCGCGCGTTTTCGCGGCTGTTCCTGCCCATCCCCGTTCGGATGGCGATCGCGCTGTTCCGCTCGGTCAAATACATCCGTGCGGGCCTCAGCGCCCTGCTGCACGGCAGACTCTCCGTCGCCGTGCTCGACGCGACAGCCGTGACCGTCTCGATGGTGCGCGGCAACTTCGATACTGCCGGCTCTGTCCGAGGCCGATGCGGGCGTCGCCATTTCGACCGGCGCGGCCATCGCGCGCGAGATCGCCGATATCACCATCGCGTCGGAGGATCTGTTCGAGCTCGTCACGCTGCGCAAAATCAGTGAAGCTCTCATGGGCCGCATCCACCGCAATTACCGCTTCATTGTCGGCTTCAACCTCGGACTGATCGTCTTCGGCGTAGCCGGCCTCCTGCAGCCGACGACCTCAGCCCTCCTGCACAACGCATCCACGCTCGCCATCAGCCTGAAAAGCATGACGAACCTGCTGCCGGATAAAAAGAAGGTCTAAAGGCAACAGCGACCCTTCCGTGACGCACTGGCGCTTTGCACCAGTGCGTTTTTTCATTCCGGCGGTTGCAATTTGCAGTCAGAACGGATAGAATAAAAAGAACGTCCTGCGTGCAGGACGCAGCAAAGAGAAAAGGGCAGATCATATATGGAACAGGTCTTACAGCAGTTTTGTCTGGACGGAACGCCCGTCTCGTGCGAGCCGCTCGGAAACGGCCATATCAACCGCACCTTCCGCGTCACGTGCAGCAGCGGAAAGGCCTATACGCTCCAGCGCATCAACCGTGTCGCGTTTCATCACCCGGAGGAGCTGGTCGAGAACATCGACGCCGTTTCGCGCTTCATCGCGCATAAAAACATCGGGCTGGAGACGATCCGCCTCTGTCCGGCCAGAGACGGCAGAAAATTCGCCGTCGACGCGCAGGGAGAGTACTGGCGGGCCTATGACTTCATCTCCGGCGGCCTCAGCCTCGACGCGCCGCGCGACAGCAACGATTTTTATCAGGCGGCGGTCGCCTTCGGCAAGTTCCAACAGGCGCTGGCTGATTTTCCCGCCGCGACGCTCCACGAGACCATCCCGCACTTCCACGACACCGAAGACCGCCTCCGTCAGCTGCGTGCGTCTGCAGAAGCCGATGCCTGCGGCCGTGCCCGGGAAGCCGGGCCGGAGCTGGATTTCATTTTCTCCCGCGAGCAGGAGCTCGGCACGCTGGGCCGGATGCTTCGCAGCGGCGCGCTGCCGCTGCGGGTGACGCACAACGACACGAAGCTCAATAACGTCCTGCTCGACGAAAAAACAGGCCGGGCTCGGTGCGTGCTTGACCTCGATACCGTCATGCCGGGGCTTTCGGCCCATGATTTCGGCGACGCCGTGCGCTTCGGCGCGTCCTCGGCGGCGGAGGATGAGACGGAGCTGGAAAAGGTTTTCCTGCGTCTCGACCTGTACCGCGCCTATCTTGAGGGCTATCTCGACGCCTGCGGGCATGCGCTGACGCAAAACGAGATCAGCGTCCTGCCGCTCGGCGCGAAGATCATCACGATCGAGCTTGCCGCGCGCTTTCTGAAGGACTATCTGGACGGTGATGTCTATTTCAAGATCGACCGGCCGGCACAGAATCTCGACCGCTGCCGCGCGCAGCTGCGCCTCGCGGCGGATATGGAGGAAAAATGGCCGGAGCTGCAGCAGATCCTGCGGGAAACGGCAGCCTCACGCTGTATAACAGCATAAAAAAATCCCCCTTCGGCGGTTCCCAACGCCGAAGGGGGTTCTGTTTGCTGACAGCACACCGCAGAGGGGGATCTGCGAAGACTGTCCGGAAAGCACATGGGTTGTGCAGCTTTCCGGACGGCGCCTTCCGGGGGAGGAGAAGCGCCAGACAAAAAGTCCGCACAGCCACCAGCCGTGCGGACAACATAAATCGTCCATAGACTCCCGGTGACGGCAGGAGCACAGGTCTGGTTCTGACGTATCTGACTGAGCGCGGCATACGCGCATCACAGTGACCCACTCGCGGGGATTTGCACCCCATTCCGCTTCCGGCATCCGTTCCATGCCGGGCGAACCGACCCGCCTTGTTTACTTTCCTTATCTGTATTATAGCATGTTTTTCCTGCTTTGCAAGCCCTTTTTCTATCTGCTTTTTTAACGCCAAATTAACGTACTTCTGCTGTATAATAAGCTCTGAAAAACCGGGGCGCTGAGAGCTCCCCAGTGAGGAGGAAGAAACATGTTTCTGATCAACCCCGCGATGGAATCGATCTCCATCGGTACTGCCGCCCTGATCGTTGTGCTCGGCATGGCTGTCGTCTTTTTCGGCCTCATCCTTCTGATGTACGTCACGAAGATCGCCGGCGCCATCATTGGCCGCAAAAAGTCCGCTGAGCCCGCTGCCGCACCGGCCGCTGCTGCGCCTGCTGCGCCCGCCGCGAAGAACGTGCCCGCGCCCGGCTCCGCCGGCAAGATCGCCCTGCACGACGTTCCCGACAAGACGGCCGCCATGCTCATGGCCATCGTCGCAGACAGGACCGGCAAGCCCCTCAACCAGCTTCGCTTCCTTTCCATCCGCGAAGTCAAGGATTGATACATAAAAGCACAAGCTTCAAACAATGCAGGGCTGCAGCGGAAAACCGCTGCAGCCCTCAGCCTGTCGAGAAACCCAGCCGCAGCCTGATGGGCAGCCGGGTTTTTCGACAGACTGTTTTTCAAAGGGGAGCCGCTTCAAAGCGCTAAAACAGGTCCAGCATGGCGTCCAGATACAGTTCTTCGCGGACGCGCAGCTGGCAGTCCGGCTTTGTCAGGTAGTAGAGCAGAAATTCCAGAAGCATGGCGCTGCCAAGCCCGCGGCCCTCGAGCTTGAAGTTGGAAAAGCCCATGGGCAGGTAGACCGACTGGATATCCTGCACGCTGATGAAGCCGGGATTTTCCATGGCCCGGGAAAAGCGATAGCCATCCGCGGCGCCGGGCGCGGTGCAGCGGTGCGGCGCATTCTCCCCGAGATTCTTGCGGCTGACGGCCTCATAGCAGGCCTTTCGCTCTCTGCAGCCGAACCAGCAGCACTCGTTGCACAAAAATTCCGTCTTGTCCTTCAGCGCCTGCGGCAGCGTGCGCAGCTGGCTGAAGGCCCTGTTCAGCCGGAAATCCGGCACGACGAAGCGGAACGCCTCGCGCGCCAGCTCCTGCCGAAGCTCCGGGAAAGCGGTCAGCACCTTGGTCGTGGAGGAAACAAAATAGAACTGCGGATAGGCGGAGCGGAGATAGTCCAGCAGCAGCTCGGAGTGGACAATGACGCCGTTCTGCGGCCCGCCTGCCTCCGAAAACAGACGGCAGAGCGCATTGCATGCCGGATCGGAAAGATGCGCCTCAGTCAGAAGCGAATTGCTGAACGTCAGCCGGGCAGAAAGCCCGTATTCCCGCGTCAGCGCCAGAACCGCGCGCGGATCCTGATTGCCGCAGCCCACGCGCCCGCCGCCCCAGATGCAGCCCTCCGGCGCGCCATAGATCGAAGCGAGCTCGCACCAGTCGTAAAAATACTCCCGATGCGCCCGGTAAAGCGGCAGAAAGACGCGGTAAAACTCATAAAATTCAAACAGGCCGGGCAGATGGAGCTGCGCGCGGTTCGGTTCGGTCATGTGCTTGTCCTCTGATACGAAGCCCCGGTTTCCGTCTGGAAACCGGGGCGTTGTGTGTGATGGGGCAGGGGAGCGATTATGCTTCTTCCTCGTCCTTCTTGGCGTCTTCGATGATCTTGGCCTGGTTCATCTGCGGGACTTCCTCGTAGCGGACGAACTTCAGCGTGTAGCTGCCGCGGCCCTGGCTCATGGCGCGCAGGTCAATGGAGTAGGTGGTCATTTCGCCGACGGGAACTTCCGCCTCGACGATCTGATAGCCGGGGTTCTCGGGATCGGGGTTCATGCCCATGACGCGGCCGCGGCGCTTGTTGAGATCGCCGATGACGTCGCCCATGTTGCTGTCGGGGATGAGGACCTTCAGCTCGCCGATCGGCTCAAGCAGGGTCGGACCAGCGGTGGGCAGGCCTTCCTTGTAGGCGATGCCGGCAGCGGTCTGGAACGCCATATCGGAGGAATCGACGGGATGGTAAGAGCCGAAGTACAGCGTGGCCTTCAGGAACACGACCGGGTAGCCGGCCAGAACGCCCTTGCCGACGCAGTTGCGCAGGCCCTTTTCAACGGACGGGATGAAGTTCTTCGGCACGCAGCCGCCGACGGTCTCATCCGCGAAGATCATCTCTTCGGACTCGGACTGCGGCTCGAAGCGGATATAGACGTCGCCGAACTGGCCGTGGCCGCCGGACTGCTTCTTGTGACGGCCGTGGATCTCGACCTTCTTCTTGATGGTCTCGCGGTATGCGATCTTGGCGGGCTTGAGAACAGCCTCGACCTTGTACTTGCTCTGGAGCTTGGCCATGAGAACGGACAGCTGCATATCGCCGGCGCCGGCAATGATGAGCTCCTTGGTCTCGGGATCGTTGCCATAGGTGAAGGACTCGTCTTCTTCCTTCAGCTTGACAAGGCCGTTGGCGATCTTGTCTTCCGTGCCCTTGACCTTGGCGTAGACAGCCATCTTGTACATCGGCTCGTCGTAGGTCATGCCCTTGATGCGGACGGTCTTGCCCGCAAGGCCCAGCGTGTCGCCGGTCTTGACGGAGGCGAGCTTCGTGAAGACGCCGATATCGCCGCAGCAGACCTTGGAGGTCTTGGTGTTGTCCTTGCCCTTCGGGAAGAACATGTTGCCGAGCTTTTCAGAATCGCCGGTACGGACGTTGACGACGGTGAGGGTGTCCTCCATGTCGCCGGAGATGACCTTGAAGTAGGAGTTCTTGCCGTACTGGTCAGCCAGCGTGTTGAACACAAACGCCATCGGGCTGCCGCTCGGGTCAAGCTTGAACTCGGACTCGGTGCCGTCCTCGTCGACCTGGATCATGGGCTTGCCCTCGAGGGGGTTCGGCGCGTACTTGACGAGGTTCGCCATCAGGTTGGTGGTGCCGAGACCGGTGTAGGCGCAGCCGCAGAAGACGGGAGTCACGCTGCGGTCACGGATGCCGGCCTTGATGCCGGTCTGGAGCTCCTCGGCGGTAAACGGCTCCTCCATGAAGAACTTCTCCATGAGGGCCTCGTCGGTCTCCGCGACCTGCTCGTTGAGCTCGGCCATGTATTCTTCGATCTTGTCGCTGGCGTCTGCGGGCAGGGCGATCTCCTTGCCGTTTACGTCATAGGCCTTCTTCTCGATCAGGTCGACCAGGCCGACAGCCGTCTCGCCCTGCATGATGGGGAAGGTGAACGGAATGACGGAAGCGCCGAACATCTCACGCATGGAATCGAGGACGTTGAAGAAGTTGGCATGCTCCTCGTCGAGCTTGGAGACATAGAACATAGCGGGAAGACCGGCCTTGGCGAGATACTTCCAGCCCTTTTCGGTGCCGACACCGATGCCGCTCTTGGCGGTCAGGCAGATGAGGCCCGCGTCAGCCACGCGCAGGGACTGCACGATCTGACCGGCAAAGTCAAAATAGCCCGGGTTGTCGATCACGTTGAGCTTGCACTTGTTATATTCAACGGGAATGACGGAAGAAGAAATGGAATACTGTCTCTTTTTTTCTTCGTCGTCAAAGTCAGAAACAGTGGTGCCATCGGCACGCTTGCCCAGACGGGTGATCGCCTTGGTGGTGAACAGCATGCTCTCGCAAAGAGCGGATTTGCCGTCGCCGCCGTGACCAAGCAGGCAGATGTTGCGAATGTCATTGGCAGTATAGCCCATAGTTAAAATTACTCCTTTCTCCAGACGGAGCGCAAGACGGCGCGCTCCGCCCCTCGGCAGTTCTCATTTCGCCGACTCTTAAATTCCATTATATACGAATCCCCATAAGATTGCAATTAGAATCTTGTCAAATCCCATGAAAATCTGCGTTTTTTCACGCGCAGCTATGCGCGCCCGATCAAAAGCCCCGCCAGAAGCCCCGGCAGGAGCCATAAAACCGTGTACAAAAACAGGTTCCAGCACGACGCAGCGAGATCCGCGCCGAGGAATGTCAGCACAAACATCAGCCCCACGCCGAGCGCGCTTCCCGCGATGGCGATGCAGATGGACAAAATTGCCGTGCTGCGCAGGCTCCGCGCCGCGACGACGCTGCCGGCGAAGCTTGCAAAGTTGCTGCGGGCCATGAGCGCGCCCTGCTTCCCGTCGCGCACGGCCTCGGGCGCGGAGAGACGCGCACGCTCCTCCACGATAGGAAATTCAATGTGCTCGGGCGGGATCTTGTAGCGCTGCTTCAGAAACTGCGGCGTGATCATAAAATCGCGCGTGGCCAGCACCGGCACGAGCGCGCCAGCGCGCAGAACAGCGGCAAGCCCGGCCCGTACAGACTCCGCCGGCGCGTAGTTCAGCGCGAAGACGGCGGCAAGCTCACCGTTGACGGACAGATAGACCGCCTGTTTGAGCCTTGTCCCCTCCGGGACGCGCACGCGCATGAGCTTCATAAACGCGATGGAGCCCATGAGCACGACGTCACCCCGGATCGTCGCGCCGAGACCGCCGCTTTCATACCGGCGGAAGCTGTCGACGGTGTATCGTCTGCCATTCTGGTCGTGCATCATCTGCTCGAACAGGGGCGTAAGCCCGCTGCCCGCCGTCTGCACAACGGCGTTGGCGTAGCCGATGACCATGGGAGCGGGGCGGCTGCCGTAGAGCTTCATGCCGCCCTGCGTCACGTTCTGCGGCGGGAACAGATCTGCGTCCTCGATAATAAGTCCCGCTTCGCCGGACAAGATCCGCGCGCCCTGCCAGCCCGCGACGGCTGCGCCGACGCGGTACAGCTTTTTAGCAAACGTGGAAAACGGCTTTGCGTAGGCGATGAGGACGCCGGCAGGGAAGCCGGCCAGCAGCATGGCCGTCCATGACCAGAGAAAGCTTCTGCCGCCGCGCATCGCGGTCAGGATGGACAGCACGAGCGTCACCGCCGTCATGACGGGCGCGTAGACGCGCATGATGCGGCTGCCTGCGTCCGGCATTTCGAGCTGGACGGCAAACTGCCCGGCGTCGCCCGGCGCGCGGAAGATGCAGTCGTAGCCGTGCCACGCCTTTTCTTCCCGCACGGCCGCGACGGGATCTTCCATGTTGCCCGCCGCGCGCAGCGATCTGCGCCGCGCCTCATATAGCAGACTCCGCCCCCACAGCGCAAGCAGCAGCAGGATCGACGCGACCGTGCAGAACGGTGTCCGGCCCTGCACGACGGCGAAAAATGCGTCGACGATCACGGCGCAGAGCGTCACAAAGAGCATGCTGGTCTGGTCGAACCGCAGCCGCAGCACCTGCATCACGCCGGACAGGCAGATATCATAGCTCAACAGCGCCTGCGCCAGCAGAAGCCCCAGCATGATCGCGGAAAAAACCTGCGAATAGCCGCTGAAATCGCCCACGATGGCGGACGTCGACAGCACCAGCAGCAAGACCGACGCCAGACAGGCCAGCGCGCTGAACAGCAGACGCAGCCGGATCGCCGAGGCGGCGGAATAGAACTGGTACGCGGCCTCAAGCGAGGCAAAGGTGTGCTCGGGCTGTTCGGCGGCGCGCTTTTTGCGGGCCTCCTTTTTCTGAAAGCGCTCGAGCTGGCGGCGGCGCTTTTCGGCCTGCCGTTTTTCCCGGCGCTCGGCACGGGCGCGCTCCCGCGCCTCCCTGGGGTCTGCCGCGGCAGGCTCCGGATCCGGTTCACCCTGATAGGTCCAGACGGCGGGACGCTCCGTCTCGGGCTCCTTCTGCGGATGGACGGGCGCAAAGCGGATCGTGTCGGCCGGTTCTGCGTCCTCCGTCTCCGGCGCATCCGGGGGAGCGGGCGGTTCCTGCTCCGGCTCACGCTTTGTCCAGCCGCCGAACTCGTTCATGATCTCCTCGAGCGAGTATTCTGCCTCCTCCTGCGCTGCAGACGCTTCCACGGCAGGCTCAGGCGTCTTGTTCAGTTGTGCTTCGTCCTCAGGACGCCTGATTGGTTCCATACTGTGCTCCATGTGTAGTAAGACTGTGAGGTGAACATCTGCGCTTGACGGCCCCAAAGCCTGCCCTTGTCGTGCCCCGCACGATAAGGGGAGGCGGCATTTGCGAAGCAAATGACGGAGGGGATTTTTCTCAAGTGTCAGAGTGTTCCAAAATTTGCTGCGTTCGAATCCCCTCAGGCGCTACGCGCCAGCATCCCTACCCCTATTGGCCCCTTGAGCCCAAGGGGAGCCTTGGATTGTGTGAATTCGCCGAAGATTTCCGTGAAATTAGTATATTTCTGCGGGCGGACAGAGTCGTCCGCCCCTACGGGATACGGCGGACTGGAAAACTGCGGCGTAGGGGCCGACGACTCTGTCGGCCCGTTGGGAAACTGCGAATTCGCCGTAGATTTTCGTAAAAGCGGTCTGTTCTGCCAGACCGATGTGGGCATCGGCCCTACAAACCGCCGTACCCAGCCCGCAGAAATACAGGAACGGGAAATTATCCCCGCTGGCGGACGGCCTCGTACAATAAAATTGCGGCGGCGTTCGACGCATTGAGGGATGAGATATGGCCGCGCATGGGAATACTGACTTTAAAGTCGCATGCTTCGGATACGAGGCGGCTCATGCCGTCGCCCTCATTGCCGATGACGATGGCGGCCGGGCCCTTGAGATCGGCCTGATAGAGCGCGGTATCGCCGTCCGCCGCCGTGCCGAAGACCCAGACGCCGGCCTTCTGCAGCTCGCGGATGGCGCTGACCAGATTGGCCGCGCGCGCCACCGGCAGATATTCCAGCGCGCCTGCCGAGGCCTTGCCCACAACGGCGGTCAGACCAACGCTGCGGCGCTTCGGGATGATGACGCCGTGCGCGCCTGCGCACTCCGCTGTGCGGATGATCGCGCCCAGGTTATGCGGGTCGGACAGCTCGTCGCAGATGACGATCAGCGGGGCCTCGCCCCGGTTTTTCGCGTTTTCGAGAATTTCCTCGACCGTCGCGTAGGCATGCGCCGCGACCATGGCGACGACGCCCTGATGCGCGCCCGTGGCCGAAAGCTGGTCGAGCTTGCGCCGGTCCGTTTCAACGACGGCGGCGCCGGCCTGCCTTGCCATGGCGGCCAGCCGCGCAAGCGCGCGGTCTGTTTCTCCGGCAGCGATGTAAAGCTTGTCGATGGGGCGGCCTGCGGCAAGCGCCTCCTGTACGGCGTTGCGGCCCTCGAGCATGTTTTCTGCAGCCTCCGCAGGCTCCTGCGCACGGCGGATGGGCGGGCGGCGGTCATTGCGGTTCCATTTTTTCTGTTCCATAGTTTCTCCAGCTTCCGATCGATCTTGTCATAATCATTCACAATATAGTATAACAGCTTCTTTTGCAAACCTCAATCCCAATCTCACAATTCACAGAAAATTTACCGGCCCGCCGCCGGTTCTTTCTTGTAAATGCGCGGCGGGTGTGATAAGATTTGTAGCAGAAAAGACTCTACTAAAATTTCCCACGTTTTCACAGAAGGAAGGTGCGTTTTTTGAATAACGACCCCAAAAACAAAAAACCGCAGGACAATAAGCCGCAGAACAGCGACGACGGACGGCAGGGACGCCGGATCGTGTTCCTGATGGTCGCGGCGCTGATCGCGACGCTGCTTATCAATTCGCTCTATACGACCATTGCCAACGCGTATCTGTC
>CAKUND010000051.1 GCA_934668295.1 uncultured Oscillospiraceae bacterium | reverse complement strand
TCGCACCCTTTCGTTTCATATGCTTGTACAAATGAAACGGAAGGGTGTTTTTCTATGAAAAAGAAGCTGCTCTGCATTGCGCTTGCGCTCGTTTTTACGGTCAGTCTCGGCCTGACGGCCCGGGCGGAGGATCTGGCGCTGCCCGCGCCGTCGTGCATCCTGATGGAAAAGGACACGGGACAGATCCTCTATGAGTCCAACGCGCACGAAAAGCTCCGCCCGGCCAGCGTCACAAAGATCATGACGCTGCTTCTGGTTCTGGAGGCGCTGGACAGCGGCGCGATCGGCTGGGATGATACCGTGACGACCTCCGCCGCGGCAGCCGCCAAGGGCGGCAGTCAGATCTACCTCGAGGAGAACGAGCAGCTGCCGCTCCGGGAGATGCTCAAATCCGTCGTCGTCTCGTCGGCAAACGACTGCGCCTGTGCGCTGGCCGAGCATGTGGCGGGCAGCGAAGCTGCCTTCGTCTCACGCATGAATGACCGTGCCGCCCAGCTCGGCATGACCGACACGCACTTCGTCAACTGTACCGGCCTCGACGACGGTCCGGACGCGGACACGCATCTGACGACCGCCTATGATATCGCGCTTATGTCCTGTGAGCTTCTGAAGCACGACGAGATCAAGGAATACACGACCATCTGGATGGATACCGTGCGGAATGGCCAGTTTGGCCTGTCTAATACCAACAAGCTCGTCCGCTTCTACGACGGCACGACCGGCCTGAAGACCGGCTATACCTCCGCCGCCGGCTACTGCCTGTCGGCCTCTGCCGAGCGCGGGGGGATGGAGCTGGTCGCGGTCGTGCTGCACTGCAAGACCTCGGTCGACCGGTTTGAATCTGCCAAGGCGCTGCTCAACTACGGCTTTTCCAATTACGCGCTTGTCACGCCGCAGCCGGAGGGCGGCGTCCCGCCCGTCCCGGTCGTGCTGGGGCGGCAGGAGTCGATCACGCCCGTTCCGGAGCAGGCAGGGCCGATCCTGCTTGAAAAGGCGCTTGCCTCGCAGGTGCAGACCGCCGTTACGGTCGATGCGTCCGTACAAGCGCCCGTCTCAGCCGGGCAGCGGCTCGGCACGATGACCGTCACAGCAGGCGAGCGGTTGCTCACCGAGATCCCGCTCGTCGCGCCGGAGGACGTCGCCGCCCGCACATTCCCGGAGCTCTGGGCGGAGCTTCTGCGGAACATCTGCCTGTCCGCCTGATTTATTTTTGGTCAGGGTCCAGCTCGGCCTTGTATTTCCGGCCCACGCGCCGGGACGCGTCCGTGACGCTGCCGCGTGAGATCGCTGTGACGCCGAATTTGCCGCGCAGCTGGTCAACGGTCTGGTCGAGCCTGCGGGCGCGTTCCTTTTTCTCGTCGCGGAACAAAGACAGCTGCTCGCTGCCGCAGTCGCACAGATCGTTCAGCGTGACCCCAAGCAGGCGCAGCGGCGTCACGCCGTCCCAAAGCTCGGAAAACAGCGTCCGGGACATCGCATACAGCTCTGCCGTCACGTCCGTCGGCTCCGGCAGGCGGCGCTGGTGCGACCGGTTCCGGAAGTCATTGCTCCGGATCGTCACGGTCACGCAGGCGCAGCGCCTGCCGTCTGCGCGCATGCGGGATGCAACGCTGTCGCACAGCGCAAGTAAGATCTGATTGGCCTGTGCCGGCGTTGTCACGTCCTGTTCGAGCGTGACGGAGTTGCCGTAGCCCTTGACGGCCTCCGGCTCGGAAAGAACAGGGGAGTCGTCGATCCCGTTGGCATAGTCGTGGATGAGCTTTCCCAGCTTGACGCCTGTGAGCTTCTGGATATAGGAAAGATCTGCCTGCGCCAGATCGCCGATCGTGCGGATGCGCGCGGCAGTCAGCTTTTCTGCCGTGGAGCGTCCGACGGAAAACAGCGCGCCGACCGGCAGCGGCCAGAGCTTCTGCGGGATCTCCTGCCTGAAAAGCGTGTGTACCTTATCCGGCTTTTCAAAGTCGCTGGCCATCTTCGCCAGCAGCTTGTTGGGCGCAATGCCGACGTTGACCGTGAAGCCCAGCTCAGAAAAGATCGTATCCTTGATGATGTGTGCGATGGCGACCGGATCCGGATAGAGAAGTCCCGTGCCGGTCATGTCGAGAAAGCATTCGTCGATGGACACCTGCTCCACAACGGGCGCGTATCGGCGGCAGACGGCGATAAATGCCTTGGAATTTTTCGAATACAGCCGGAAATCCGGCGGAGCCAGCACGAGCTGCGGGCATTTGCGCAGCGCCATGCCGACGGGCTCGCCGGTCGTGACACCGAAGGCCTTTGCGGGAATGGACTTTGCCAGAATGATCCCGGTGCGCTTGTCCCGGTCGCCGCCGATGGCGGACGGGATGAGCCGCAGATCGGCCTCTCCCGCCGCCGTGCGCCGCGCCGCTTCCCACGACAAAAACGCACTGTTGACATCCACATGAAAAATCAGCCTCTGCATCCGCTCGCCTCCTTCCGAACCCAGTATATCACATCTTCGTAAAATTTGCGAACAAAAAATCGAAAATTTTAAAAATCTGCACTCGGAATCGACCGCATACAAAGGCGCCCCTTTCTTTTGTGGGCGGTCGAAAACAGTTGATGGAGCGTATCGGTACAGATGCGCTCCATTTCTCATGCCAATATGCTGTGTAACGGGGGACAGCCCCGTGGCTCTCTCTTTGGGAGAGCTGTCACCGCAGGTGACTGAGAGGGCCTTGCAGCCGTTTTGAATAATATGGTCATTGTTTACCCTCTCCGTCCTCGCTGCGCTCGGCCACCTCTCCCAAAGGGAGAGGCAAGGGACGCTCACACGGGAGCCTTTTGGGCGCAGGGGAAGACGGCGCCTGTGTATCCTGCGTTATTGTTTTGTCAGATACCGGTGCAGCAGCACGGCGGTTTCGGCGCGGCTTGCGCCGGACTGCGGGTTCAGCTTGGCGCCGCTTCCCTTGAGATAGCCGCAGCCGACGGCCCAGCGCATGGCGTCGACGGCATAGGCGCTGACGCTGTCTGCGTCCGTATAGCTGCGAAGACTCGCGGACACGGCGGGTCTGCCGGACAGCCGGTAGAGGATGGATGCCAGCTGCTCACGCGTGACGGGCCGCGTCATGCAGAATTCCATCTCGCTGACGCCGTCCGCGATTTTATTTTGCCAGGCCCAGCGGATCGCATCATAGGCATAATCTGTGTCAGAGACATCCGTGAACGGAAGCTCTGTGCCGGAAACCGCGGGGGATCCGGCGCTCCGGTACAAAATCAGGATCAGATCGCCGCGCGTCATGCTGCCGCGCCAGTTGAAGGTCGATGCGTCCGCGCCCTGAATGAGCCCGTATCCGTTCATGAAATCGACGGCGGCTGCCGCCCAGGCACAGCTTCCAGCGTTCACATCCGAAAAGACGGCGGAAAACTGCTTCGCCGCGACACGGACGGTCAGCTCGCCCGTACCGATCTGCGCGCCGCTGCCGTCATAGGCGGTATAGCCGAGCTTCAGCTGCGAGGCGCAGTCCGCCGCCGGAAGGAAGAACAGATCGTCCAGAAGCGGCTCCGATTTTCCGGTGTCCGCCAGATAAAACCGCTCCTGCGCATAGCGGACGACCGTGTACGCGCTGCCCGCGACGCTTCGGAAGTCCTTCAGCAGCCGGCCTGCGCCCGTGTCCGGCTGCCGGAGGCTGACGCAGACTGCGTCCGGATAGCGCCGCGCGATCTGCCCGGAGGCGTCCAGCACCTTCAAAAGCGCGCCGGAGGCCGTGATGGTATCGTCTCCGGAGACGGTAATGGCGGCGACGCCCTCGCAGCGCGTCCCACCTGTCCCGACAGCGGTGTAGGGGATGCGGACGGTATAGCGTGTCCGGCAGGAGCCGGTCAGATACGTCACGGCGTCGAGATCAAGCTGGGAAAAGCTCGCCTGATAATAGCATGCGTCCGCATCGGACAGCGCCTGCGCACCCTCTGCCGAAGCATAAAGCGCGCCGAACATGGACGTGCTGCCGGAGGCGCTCAGTGCATACGTTCTGCCGCCCATCTCGGCCGATGCGCCGGACCATGCAAATGTTACGAAATCCAGTGCCTCGCCGGGTTTGCCGCGGCCGGAAAACACCCGGCAGAAATCGGCCTCGGAAAACAGAACGCTGCCGCCGAACCCTGCCGCGTATTCCACATCCGCACTCTGTGCGGCAGGGGAGATCGTGACGGACGCGCCGGAGGCGGTATACGTTTTGCTGCCGACCGTCACGCTGATGCTCAGCGGGAGCTGCACGGCGGAGCCGGTCACACCGCCCGCCCTGGTCAGCAGCTCGAGACTCGACGACGAGGAGCCTGCCGGCAGCGTCGTCGCAACAGGCTTGCCCGCGCTCTCGCCCCGGAACGCGGCAAGTCCTTCGCGGTAGGCCTCCCATGTGAGGACGGCTCCGCCGCCCAAATATTCGCTCCAGCCGCTCTCCGCATCGCTCCGGCAGTAGACCGTGGCGGAAACAGTCGCCGAGCCGCCCGCCGTTACCGCGGCAGGCGCGGCACTGACGGCGATCCTGTACGCATCCGTACCGTTGTCTGCCAGAGCAGCCGGAGCCAGCGCGGCCAGCACCGCGCATGCCAGCAGCAGCGCGCAGAGCCTGTTCCAAATCCGTTTCATCGCTGTAGCACCTCTTTCCGCAGCAAAGCGCCGCATTGTTTTTGAATCCAGTTTACCGTATCTTTTTGGAATTGCAACACTTTTGTAAATAATTCAGAATTTCTTCACAACTTGCCACCATTAAAATATGTGCATAAAGCACAAATACGACCCAGAAAAATCTGCATTTATTCACGAAAATGTAAAAAATGCTTGACGCTTGGAAAGGAAAGTCTTATAATATGTACATCATTAAAACGTTTTCATTGAAATGGAGCAGCCATGACCACTGAGCACACGGGACAGGAGAACAAACGCGCCACCATGAAGGACGTCGCCCGCCGCGCGGGCGTCACTATCGGGACCGTCTCGCACGTCATCAACGGCACCGCGCCCATTTCCGAGGAGACGACCGCCCGTGTTCGCGAGGCCATCCGTGCGCTCAACTATGTGCCGAATCTCGCCGCGCGCCACATGCGCCGGAAGGAGAAGCGCCAGATTGGCCTTCTGATCCCCAAGCTCGACAATAATTTCTACGCCCGCATCGCCAGCGTTCTGATGGAGGACGCGGATCAGGAGGATTACACCGTCCTGATGCTGAGTTACGAATATTCCAGCGAGAAGGAAAAGCGCGGGCTGGTCAATATGGTGCAGAACGACACGGAGACCATCGTTATCGTCAACGGCGAAAACGACGAAAGCAGCATCCGCAGACTGGTCGCGAGCGGCATCCACGTCATTCTGGCCGACCGCCGCAGCTCCATCCCCGGCACCTCCTACATCGCTTACGACAACCATCAGGTGCTGCTCGAGACGATCGCCTTTCTGAAGCAGAAGGGCTACAGGAGCATCGGCTTTCTCTCCGAGCCGCTCAATATCAGCAATCTGTCCGACCGCTTTCAGGCCTATCAGGAGGGCCTTGCCCAATACGGCTATCCCTTCCGGCCCGAGCACGTATTTATTTCCGGCACCTTCCGCGAGGATCATTTCGGAAACGGCTTCCGCTACATGGAGCAGCTTCTGCGCACGCACGCGCGGCAGGAGCTGCCGGAGGTATTCATCGCCTCCTCCGACCTGCTGGCCGTTGGCGTGATGAAGGCCGTGCAGGAGGCGGGCTACCGCATTCCGGAGGATTTCGCCATCGTCGGCTTCGACAATCTGCAGATTTCCGCCTGCGTACAGCCGCCGCTCACCACCGTCTGTCAGGACCGGGCACAGCTCGGCCACGAGATCTGGAAGCAGGCCAGAGCCTGGCACGAGGGCCGGCCGCCGCAGAACGTCGTGCTCGGCCAGACGCTTGTCATACGCGGTTCCTGCTGAAACACAAAACAGAATTAAGACGGTCTGACCAACGGATCAACCGGAACAGCCAGAGTGCGAATGGCTGGAAGGAAGACCCACGGAGGTCAGAGCGTTTTAAGAATAAACATCCAAAGCACAAAAATGGAAAGGACGGTTCATTCAAATGAAAAAGATCCTCGCATTGCTCCTCGCGCTGTCCATGCTTCTGTGCCTGGCAGCCTGTGCAGGCTCCACGACTGCAAAGACCGACGAAACCAAGACCGAAACCGCAAAGTCCGACAAGGATTACGAGATCGTTGTCGTCCCGAAGGACGCCTCCAACCCCTGGTTCGTCCGTATGGACACCGGTGTTAAGGAATACGCCGCCGAGACCGGACTGAACGTCTACCAGAAGGGCACCGACGTCATCGACGCCACCAAGCAGGCCCAGCTCGTGCAGGACCTTATCGCGCAGGGCGTTGACGCCATCTGCGTTGTCCCGGTCGACCCCGAATCCCTTGAGCCCGTTCTCAAGCAGGCCAGAGACGCCGGCATCGTCGTCATCGCACACGAGGGCGCCAGCCTGACCAACGTCGACTATGACATCGAAGCGTTCTCCAACTCCGGCTACGGTGCGTTCATCATGGACAACCTCGCCGAAGCCATGGGTGAGGAAGGCCTCTACACCACCATGGTCGCCGACGTGACCAACGCTTCCCACAATGAATGGGCCGACGCCGCTGTCGCGCACCAGAAGGAAAAGTACCCCAACATGACGCTGCTCGAGGAAGAACCGAGAGTCGAATCCCATGACAACGGCGACACCGCCTACAACGTTGCGAAGGAACTGTTCAAGAAGTACCCGGATCTGAAGGGCATCATGGGCACCTCCTCCTTCGACGCTCCGGGCGTTGCAAGAGCCATTGAAGAACTTGGCCTCATCGACAAGGCGTTCACCTCCGGCACCGGCATGCCCGCCGACAACGCGGAACTGCTCAAGAGCGGCGTCGTCAAGTCCCTGACGCTGTGGGATCCGGCCATTGCCGGCAAGGCTATGATCAGCCTGGCGCTGAAGGTCCTCAACGGCGAAGAAATCGGCGCGCCTGTCGACCTGGGTGTTGACGGCTACACCGCCATGACCTTCCGTGAGGGCAGCACCACCGTCCTCGAAGGCGAGGGCTGGGTCGTTATCGACGCAGAGAACGTTGATTCGTTCGGCTTCTAAATCAAGGATTCCGAATCTGTAGTGCAAGGAGGGCCGCATCCGCGGCCCTCTGTACCCAAGCTGCAATCGGACAGAAGGAGGAATACCATTGGCTGAATACTTACTGCGGGCGCTGGACATCAAGAAATACTTTGCCGGCGTCAAGGCGCTCGACGGCGTTTCGCTGGAGATCCGTCCGGGCGAGATCCACTGCCTGGCTGGTGAAAACGGCTGCGGCAAGTCCACGCTGATCAAGATCATTTCCGGCGTTTATCAGCGTGATTCCGGCACCATCGAATTTGAGGGCAAACCCCTGCAGAAGATCACGCCGCTTTCCGCCATTGAAAGCGGCATTCAGGTCATTTATCAGGACTTCTCCATTTTCCCCAACCTGAGCGTCATGGAGAATCTGGCGATCAACAGCCAGCTGGTCGCGAAAAAGAAACTTGTAAACTGGAAGGATATGCGCACGATCGCGGAACAGGCGGTTGCGCGGATCGGCTTCACGGTCGATCTGGACGCCAGATTGGGCGAGCTTTCTGTCGCGGAAAAGCAGATGGTCGCCATCTGCCGTGCGCTGATGTTCAACGCGAAGCTCATCATCATGGACGAGCCGACGACCGCTCTGACCCGCAAGGAGGTTCAGGCACTTTTCCGCGTCATCCTGCAGCTCAAGGAGCAGGGCATTGCCATCCTGTTTGTCAGCCACAAGCTCGACGAGGTCTTTGAGATTTCCGAGCGCTTTACCGTTTTCCGCAGCGGCAAGCTGACAGCCACGGGCAACACGGCGGAGTTGGACAATAAAAAGTTCACCTACTACATGACCGGCCGCGAATTTGAGGAAAAAACGTTCCAGCCGACCGGCCTGTCGGACGAACCGCTGCTCGAGGTGCGCGATCTGACGCTTCCGGGCAGCTACGAGGATATCAGCTTCTCGCTGCGCGGCGGCGAGATCCTCGGCGTCACGGGCCTGCTCGACTCCGGACGGACGGAGCTTGCGCTTTCCCTGTTCGGCATCCGCCCGGCCCAGTCCGGCGAGATCCGCATCCACGGAAAGCCGACCGCGATCAAGAGCCCCCGCGCCGCGATCGAAAACGGCATCGGCTTCGTACCGGAGGACCGTCTGAGCGAGGGCCTGTTCCTCTCGCAGAGCATCGCGGACAATATTATCATCTCCGAGATCGACGATCTGACGAAAAAGAGCCTCGTCGACGCACAGAAGACGAACGAGGAGATCGACCGCTGGGTCAAGGAGCTGGCCATCGCCACGCCTGACCCCGCAAATGCCGCCTCCACGCTCTCCGGCGGAAACCAGCAGCGCATCGTCCTTGCCAAGTGGCTGGCCTGCCGTCCGCAGATCCTGGTTCTGAACGGCCCGACGGTCGGCGTCGACATCGGCTCAAAGCATGATATCCACGCGATCTTGCAGTCGCTGGCCGGAAAGGGCATGGCGGTCATCATCATTTCCGACGACCTGCCGGAGCTGCTGGAAAACTGCTCGCGCATCATGATCCTGAAGGACGGCCGCATTGTGGACGAGCTGACGGCGGATGAAGCAAGCGAAAAGCAGATCCTGAGCAAGATGCTGTAAGGGGGTGGGGAAGTGCAGAAGACTATAAAAAAGCTGTTTCGTCAGAACGAAACCTATGTATTTTTGATCCTGCTCGCCCTGTCGGTTTTGATCCAGGCGCGCTCGGGTCAGTTCTATACGTCCAATAACATCGTCGATATTGCTTCGGCCATGATCGTGCCGGGCCTGTTCGCCGTGGGCGAGTTCCTCGTCATTCTGTCCGGCGGCATCGACGTCTCCTTCCCGGCGCTCGCGTCTTTGACGGCGTATGCGACCACGAAGCTGTTCCTTAATCTGGATTATCAGGGAAGTGTCCTGCTGCCCATGCTGACGGCCATTGTCATCGGCGCTGTTCTCGGCATGTTCAACGGCTTCTTCGTCAGCTTCCTGCGTCTGCCCGCTATGATCGTGACGCTCGGCACCGCCAGCGTCTTCAAGGGCATCATGCAGGGCACGCTCGAATCAAAGCAGCTGGCCGTGATCCCGGCCGGCATGAAGGCCTTCGGCAAGCAGGCCATCTATACCGCGACGAACCCCGTCAGCGGCCTGTCTTCCAAGCTCCCGGCGGCATTCCTGGTGTTCGCGGGCGTTTTGCTCCTGACCTTCCTGGTGCTGCGGTACACCATGTTCGGCCGCGGCATCTACGCCATCGGCGGCAACGAATCCGCAGCCTATAACGCGGGCTTCGCCGTCAAGCGGACGAAGTTCCTGCTGTACCTGTTCGCGGGCGTGATCGCCAGCGTCGCGGGCATCATCCGCGTGTGCATGATGCAGCAGTGCCACCCGACGAATATGCTCGGCATGGAAATGAACATCGTCGCGGGCGTCGTGCTCGGCGGCACGGCCATCGTCGGCGGCAAGGGCACGCTGACCGGCTGCGTGCTCGGCACGCTCCTGATCGTGCTGGTGGAAAACTCCATGATCCTCATCGGTGTTCCGGTCGTCTGGAAGGACGTGTTTGTCGGCCTCCTGATCGTCATCGGCACCGCCGTCAGCGCATATCAGGCGACGCACTCCGGCGCGAAGCGCCGCGTCAGAACGCAGGCAAAGGAGGCGCAGCACAATGGCTGATAAAAAGCTGTCCGCAAAGCGCGGATTGAAAATGGACACGCATATCCGGCGCCTGCTCATCATCATGGTCTGCTGGTTCGTGTTCATGGGCATCATGAAGGGCCGCAAATTCTATTCTGTCGTCAACTTCCAGACCATGTTTGCGCAGTTCCCGGAATTCGGCCTCATGTCGCTCGGCGTCATGGTCTGCATGATCTCCAGCGGCATCGACCTCTCCACGGTCGGTGTGGCCAATATGACCTCCATCACCATGGCCCTGCTCATGCGCCGCATCGCAAACGGCGGAAGTGAGCTGAGCCCCGTCTGGATCCTGCCGATCTTCGCGCTCGCGCTTCTCATCGGCGCGGTCGCGGGCCTTCTGAACGGCGTTCTGATCGCGAAGCTGAAGATCCCGCCCATCCTCGCCACGCTCGGCACGGGCGAGCTGTTCTCCGGTATCGGCATTGTCCTGACCGGCGGCAGCGCCATCAGCGATTTCCCCGTGACCTACGCCTATCTCATCAATAACCGCATTGCGGGCATCCCCGTGCAGTTTTTGATCTTTGCCGTCGGTGCGGTCATCCTCTGGTTCCTGCTGAGCAGGACGACCTACGGCAAAAAGCTGACCCTGCTCGGCAGCAGCGAGAATGTCGCCCGCTTCAGCGGCCTGAACGTCGACTGGATCCTCGTCAAGACCTATCTGATCTCGGGCATTTACGCGGCAGCCGGCGGCATGATCATGCTGGCAAACTACAATTCCGCACGCGCGGACTACGGCTCGAACTATACCCTGCAGTGCATCCTGATCGTCGTGCTCGGCGGCGTCAGCCCCAACGGCGGCAAGGGCAAGATCGGCGGCGTGCTGCTCTCGATCTTCCTCGTGCGCGCGCTGGAAACGGGCCTGAACCGGTTCCCGCAGATCAGCAGCTACTACATCTCCCTTGTCTGGGGCGCAGTCCTGCTGCTGGTCATGGTGCTGGATTATCTGAACGAGCATAAGCGCATCAAAGCATGAAAGGCGGAGAAACAATGGAAAGACGCAGATTTGGGCAGGTCGGCCGGCTGAAGCCGGAGAAGCGGGATGAATATGTCCGCCTCCACGCAGCTGTCTGGCCGGACGTGCTGAAAATGATCACGGCATGCAATCTTGAAAATTACTCGATCTTCATCCGCGGAAACGTCGTCTTCTCGTATTTTGAATATACGGGCACAGATTACGAAGCGGATATGGCAAAGATGGCTGCCGACGAGACCACGCAGCGCTGGTGGCGCTGCACAAGACCCTGCTTCGAGGTCTATGACGAGGCCTGCGACGAGGCGTTCTATACCGATATGGATTCTATTTTCTATTTGAAATAAGGAGGCTGTACCATGAAAACGATCAAGGATAAGCAGATTCTGGTAGGCGCGGACTTTGCCGGCTTCCCCCTGAAGGAAGCGGTCGTTGCGCATCTGAAAAAGAAGGGTTGGACCGTCACAGACGTCGGCGTCCGCACGGGCGACGAGGAGGATACCGACCTCATGTTCCACCGCATCGGCCTGCGCGTCGGCGCGATGATCTCCGAGGGCGAGTTTGAGCGCGCGCTCATCTTCTGCGGCACCGGCATGGGCATCCACATCGCGGCCAGCAAGTGCCCCGGCGTCCACGCGGGCGTTGTAGAGAGCGTTCCGGCTGCGCTGCGCGCCATCACCGGCAACGGCGTCAACGTCCTGGCCATGGGTGCGTTCTATGTCGCGCCGCAGATGGGCAAGGACATCGCTGACGCATACCTGAGCCACAATCTCGGCGACGGCTACGAGTGGTGGCCGAACTTCTATGAGTTCCACAAGCTCGCCATCGACGAGCTGAACGCGTTCGACTACGAGGCCTACAAGGCCAACGGCTTCAAGCTTGAGCACCTGGGCGATTATCCCCTCGAGCTCATGGACAACCCCAATACCTGACCCCAAAGCCGCCGCTCACCCGAGCGGCGGCTTTTTCACCCAAAACAATACGCCCCCTCCATGTGCGGCAGTACAAACACTGCCTCCCATGAAGGGGGCGCACCGTTACCGACCCCGGTGCTTTTTCTTTCGCTTCTGCTGTCTGCGGTCGAATTTCAGCTGTTTTTCCGCGTCCCGCTGCGCACGGGTGCGCGTTTTTCGTTCCAGCTTCTGCTCCTCCCGCTGCAGCTGCAGCGCCTGCTGCGCCTTTGTCCCCACGCCGCAGTCGGAAGAAGCCCTTCGGATCTCCCGCTGCATGCGCTTCGGATTTGCCGCATCCTGTCTGACAGCTGCTGCAACAGCCGGACTGAATCGCAGCCGCGTGTAATTTTTCAGCACATACGAAAGCACGTCATAGTCCTTCGGTTCCGCGCCGAAGACGATCCTGCAGACCGAGAGCGTCCCGCCCTCAAACCGCTCGAACATCCCGACCCAGAACGGCGCTTCAAAAAATACCGTCAGCCTTGTCAGATCACTGTCCATCACGAAACCCTCCCTGAGGAACCTCTGAATCAGAGCTTCCTCCATTATTTTCACAGGAACGGACGACCCGGAGGGGAGGGTTACTTACCTGCGCCGAAGCGCAGACGGCTGGGCTACCTACCAGCTCTGGCGGCGGCAAAAGCCCCCGCGTTGCGTTTTTATCCTGCGCGCAGCAGCCGCCCCAGCGCCTGCCGCCTGTGTCCATATTATCAGAAACAAACTTCTAAATCCAGTGCCGTAAAAGAAATTTTCGGCCTATACCGTCTGCGTATAGTCCTGCAGTGCCTGCTGGAGCGCGGCAAGCGCCTTTTTCTCGATCCGTGACACATACGACCGGCTGATGCCGCACTTTGCGGCAATCTCCCGCTGTGTCAGCGGTGTCCGGTCGCCCAGCCCGTAGCGCAGCGTGATGACCATCCGCTCGCGCTCCGATAACACCTCATCCATGACCTCGTACAGCTTTTTGTACGTCTGCCGCGCGCTCAGATCCTCAAACAGATCTTCGTCTGAGCACAGAACATCCATCAGCGACAGCGCATTCCCGTCCTTCCCCGTCTCAATGCAGTCCGAAAGCGAAACATCCCCCGCCGTCTTCTTCATCGACCGGAAGTACAT
>CAKUND010000050.1 GCA_934668295.1 uncultured Oscillospiraceae bacterium | reverse complement strand
ATCCCGTCCATCATCTATAAGACGTTCTCGACGCTCGGCCTGCGCCGGTTCCAGATCCGCGTGAATAACCGCAAGATCCTGAACGGCTTTTACTCCATGCTGGGCCTGTCTGCGCAGTCCGGCGATATCATGCGCACCGTCGACAAGCTCGACAAGATCGGCGCCGACAAGGTCCGCGTTCTGCTGGTTGAGGAGTGCGGCGTGGAGGAAGCAAAGGCCGATGAAATTCTGACCTTCATTGCCATCCGCGGCACAAACGGCGAGGTCCTGTCCGCACTGGAGCAGTACCGCGGCAGAAACGAGGTCTTCGACCAGGGTCTGGACGAGCTCTCGTCCGTGACGAAGCTGCTCGGCGCGTTCGGCGTGCCGGAGGAGAATTTCGCCGTTGACCTCACCATCGCGCGCGGGCTGGATTACTACACCGGCACCGTCTATGAGACGACGCTTCTTGACCATCCCGAGATCGGCTCGGTCTGCTCCGGCGGTCGGTATGATAATCTCGCGGAATACTACACCGACCGTCCGCTGCCCGGCGTCGGCATCTCCATCGGCCTGACGCGCCTGTTCTATGTGCTGAACGAGCAGGGCATGCTGAACGAGAACCGCGTTATGGCGCCCGCCGACGTGATGATCGTCCCCATGACTGACGAGCTGGAGGCTGCCGTCCGCCTCGCGACCGAGCTTCGCGCACAGAATATCCGCGTCCAGCTCTACGCCGAGCAGAAGAAGTTCAAGGCCAAGATCCAGTACGCGGACAAGCTGCACATCCCCTACATCGTCTTCCTCGGCGAGGACGAGATCGCGGCCGGAACGGTCTCCCTGAAGGATCTTCGCACCGGCGAGCAGATCACCGTTCCGGCACAGGACGCAGCCGCCCGCATTCTGGCCGACATCGAGCTTCGCGGCCAGGGCACAATTCTGAAGTAAAAAATCTTCCCATTAAAGAAAGAAGGAAACCACTATGATGCAGTCAAGAACCCATACCTGCGGCCAGCTCCGCATCGAAAACGCGGGCGAGCATGTCACGCTCGTCGGCTGGATGGAAAATGTCCGCGTGGTCGGCAATAACTTTGCCTTTATCGTCCTGCGTGATTTCTACGGCACGACGCAGATCGTCGTCGAGACAGAGGAGATCATGAACATCGTCAAGGGCATCAACAAGGAGTCGACCATCTCCGTGACCGGCACCGTGCGTGAGCGCGCCAGCAAAAACCCCAAGCAGCCCACCGGCGACATTGAAGTCGTGCCGGAGAAGATCGAGCTGCTGGGCCGCTGTCAGTACAACGAGCTGCCGTTTGAGATCAACCGCAGCCGCGACGCCGACGAGACGCAGCGCCTGAAATACCGCTATCTCGACCTGCGCAACCCCGCCGTCAAAAAGAACATCATCCTGCGCTGCAATGTCATCGCCGCACTGCGTCAGGCCATGATGGCGCACGATTTCCTCGAGATCACGACCCCCATCCTGACGGCTTCCAGCCCGGAGGGTGCGCGCGACTATCTCGTCCCCGCCAGAAAGCACCCCGGCAAGTTCTACGCCCTGCCGCAGGCCCCGCAGCAGTTCAAGCAGCTGCTCATGACCTCCGGCTTCGACCGCTATTTCCAGATCGCCCCCTGCTTCCGCGATGAGGACGCGCGCGGCGACCGCAGCCCCGGCGAGTTCTATCAGCTCGACATGGAAATGGCCTTTGCCGCGCAGGACGACGTGTTCGCCGTCATCGAAGACGTGCTGCCGCCGATCTTTGCCAAATACGGCAAGTACAACATTGCCTCGACCGCGCCATTCCGCCGCATCGCGTACAAGGACGCGCTGGAGACCTACGGCTCCGACAAGCCGGATCTGCGCATCGACCTGACGTGCAAAAATATCTCCGATCTGTTCACAGAATCCGAATTTGAGCCGTTCAAGGGCCAGACCGTCAAGGCCATTCCCATCTCGAACTGCCATCTGACGAGAAAGCAGATCGAAAAGCTCCTGACCGACTGCGAGGTGCAGGCGGGCGTCAAGGGCTACTGGTTCAAGATGGATGAAAACGGCGAGCTTGCCGGCGGCGTCGCGAAGTTCGTGCAGGGCTGCAAGGCGCAGCTGGCCGAGCGCCTCGGCCTGACGCCCAACACGCTGGTCGTGATCGCAGCGGGTGCTTCGGCCACGAAGCTCACCGGCGTGCTCATCAAGACCTTCGGCGCGAACGTCGAGGGCCACATGGACAAAGAGCGCTACGAGTTCTGCTGGATCGTCGATTTCCCGATGTACGAGATCGGCGACGAGTCCGGCGAGCTGGAATTCTGCCACAACCCGTTCTCCATGCCGGGCGGCGGCGCGGCCACGCTCGACAAGGCCATCCGGGGCGAAATTGACCCGCTGACCATCACGGCGCAGCAGTATGACCTCGTCTGCAACGGCATCGAGCTCTCCTCCGGCGCGGTCCGGAACCACGATCCCGAGATCATGATCAAGGCCTTCCAGCTCGTCCGCCTCGGCGAAGACGATGTGAAGAAAAAGTTCCCCGCCATGTATAACGCGTTCTGCTACGGCGCACCTCCCCATGCCGGTATCGCCCCGGGCGTTGACCGCATGGTCATGCTGCTGGCCGGCGAGGACTGCATCCGCGAGATCATCCCCTTCCCGATGAACAAGAATGCGCAGGATATCCTGATGGGCGCACCCAGCGAGGTCACCCAGAAGCAGCTCGACGAGCTGCACATCCGCTGCACGGCAAAGGAAGAAGACTGAAAACAAAATAAGCGCGCCGCACGGCGCGCTTATTTTAACAGGAGAGAGAAAGAGATATGCAGAAAAACCTCAGACGGGCGATCTTGTCCTGTGCGGGCTGCACGCTGATGCTGTTCGTGACGGGCGGTCTGGCCTTCAACGTCTTTTCGGCGGCACAGCCTTACATATTGGCCCAAAACGGCTTTACCAACACGCAGACCTCGCTCATCACGACCGTCCGCTCGGCAGCGTATCTGCTCGGCACGTTCGCCATCGGCCGGTATTACCGGAAGCTGGGCTACCGCGCCGGCTGCGCGCTGGCGGCGGTGCTGGCCGGCGTGAGCTTCCTGCTGTTTGCTGCGGCAAAAAGTCTCATGGCCTATTATTTTGCCGGAGCGATCGCGGGCATCAGCTATGCGCTCGGCTCGATGGTCCCGGCGTCGATCCTGATGCGGCGCTGGCTCCGCGCGCACTGCGGGCTGGCCATCGGGATCTGCTCTGCCGGAACGGGACTGGCGACCGTTTTATTCTCGCCGCTGTTTACTGCCATTGCGGAAGCCGGTGGTGTTGACCGCGCGTTTTTGTGGACGGCGGCGTTCTGCGCGGCCGCGGCTGTGCTCGTCTTTTTCCTCATCCGGAGCGACCCCGCCGCGCTCGGCCTCGAGCCATGGGGCACAGCCGTTCCGGAGAGCGCGCAGGAGCGCGCGCTGCACGCACTGCACCTGTCCCGGCTGCGCTGGCTGCTGCTTCTGCTGGCCGTGCTGCTGGTCAGCGGCATCGGCTCGGCGGGCTTTACGCATCTGATGACCCTGTACATGTCGGAGGGCATGGACGCCATGCAGGCCGCGGCAGCATTCTCGCTGTGCGGTCTGGCGCTGATGGCAGGCAAATGCGTCTGCGGCGCGCTGTGTGATAAGCTGGGCAGCTATCGGGCAAATTATCTGCTGTTCGGCAGCTTTATCCTCGGCTGCGCGCTGTGCGTGCTGGCTCCGATGAAAAGCACGGCGCTGATGCTGGCCTCGTCAGTCTTCCTGGGCTTCGGCGCGTCGCTCAATACCGTCGGCGTTTCGATCTGGGCAAGCGATCTGAGTACGCCCGAGCGCTATGAAAAGACGCTCCGTCTGTTCCAGGGGGCCTATGGCCTCGGCGGCATCGTTTTGTCCTTCCTGCCCGGCGCGATCGCCGATCTCGCGGGCGGATATGCGCCGTCCTACATCGTCTTTACCGTCATGCTCCTGTACAGTCTTTTCATGCTACAAAGCACTTACCGCCTGGCGCGGCGCTGACGGCCAACAAACACCCCCGGAGGGCTTTGCTGCCCCCTGACAGGGGTAACAACGTTGGCGGGGGTTACCCGGCTGGTGTTTCGGGCACCAGCCGGGTTTCCTATCGTTGTATAGCCGGGAATGGTTCAGGATACCATTGGGATATCTTTGTGCTGTTCCGGTTCTGCCGTTTGTCTGTTTTCCATGCAGCCAATGTCGGCGTAGTGAATTTCCACCGTCTGTGGTGCGTGTTTGGACCATTTTACTTCCTTTTCATGCACCACGATCTTCTGGATGAAGAGCCGCAGCAGCTCCGGTGTCAGCTCCTGAATATCTGTGTACCGCTTCGCTTTGTCGAGGAACGCTGCCGTATTGCTTACTGTCTCTTTCAGCCGATGTATTTCCGATTCTCGCTGCGGGAGCGATTCTGTCAGCTTTGCCTGCTCCTCCGTGTAACTGGCAGAGAGCATCTGGAACTGTTCTGCTGTGATGCGTCCCAGCACACTGTCCTCATAAAGCTTCTTGAAAATCGCATCCAGTTCGGCTTTGCGTTTCTGCATGGCGGCTTTCTCCTTTTCCAGTCTGTGGATCTCTTTTTGGAATTCCGCGGACTGTTTGCTGTTCAGGTACTCGGCAAATTTCTGCGGATGCTCTCTGGCTTCCGCCGTCACCCGGCGCAGATCTTCCAACACGATCTCATCGAGAATGCACTCTCGGATGTAATGTGCGGTGCAGGCTTCACCATCCTTTTTGTAAGTACGGCAGGTGAAGTGATTATAATCTGCTGACATTGTATGTGCCCGGTGGAGCACCATCGTTTTCCCACAGTCCGCGCAGATCACAAGTCCGGAATACTTGTTTTGCTCATCCATCTTCGTTCTGCGGCGCTTGTTCTTCCGTACCCGCTGTACAATATCCCAGACCTCTTTGCTAATGATGGCCGGATGCGTATTTTCGAACACCAGACATTCCTCACGCGGATGTTCAATTTTGCGCTTGTCCTTGTAGGATTTGGTGCTGAACCGGTAGTTCACAGTGTTGCCAAGATAGAACTCATTTTCCAACAGGTTTGCAACGGCACTGTCCGACCAATGATACGGCTTTGTAATGTCCAATGCGGAATGTGTCAGGCCGTATTTCTGGTAGGTGTAATAGCTAGGACAAAACACCTTTTCTTTGGTCAGGATCGTCGCGATCCGGCTGGGGCCATTGCCCGCGGCACACAGGGCAAAGATTCGTTTCACAACGGCAGCGGCTTCCTCGTCTATGACCAGCTTCTTGGTCTCCAGGTCTTTGACATATCCATAGGGAGCGCGCGTCCCAAGCCGTTCTCCGCGCTCCGCTTTGGCTTTTTGAACTGCACGGATTTTTCGGCTGGTGTCCCGAATAAACCACTCGTTGAACAAATTTTTGAACGGCATGAGATCATTGCTCTCTGCGTTTTCCGTGTCCACATTGTCGTTGATCGCAATGTACCGGACGCCGAACATGGGGAAGCGCTCTTCAATGTAGAGACCGGTATGAAGCTGGTTTCTGCCAAGGCGGCTGAGATCCTTGGTCACAATGATTCCAATCTCGCCGTTTTCCATGTCCGCGATCATCTGCTGAAATGCGGGCCTTTGGAAGTTACCGCCTGAAAAACCGTCGTCCACATAGAAGCACGGGCTTGGGAAATGATGGTCTTCCGCGAACCTTTGCAGGATGCTTTTTTGATTCTGGATGCTGTTGGAATCGCCATCTAAGCCGTCGTCCTGACTGAGCCGGCAGTAGAGGGCGGTTTTCTTCTGGTTTGACATGTTGTCTGTCCTCCTTTAAGTCAAACCGCTCAGAGCATTGTGAGCACACAATACTCCAAGCGGCGCGAGAAGTCTAGCCCTTATGCCGACTTTTTTCGCTGAAGTTCCAACGCGGCCAAAACCCTGAGTTTTTCTTCCGCAGTCTGACTCGCGTTTTTCGGAAAAACGGAGACGACACGAATAGTTCGCCCGTGCGAAATCTGAATGTGCTCAACACGGACGGAATCAGGGCAGGCCGCTGGTTTTGTAGTTTGGTTCATGACGACCTCCCTGATTTGATTTTCAAAAAATGTACTTGCAAAAAGCAGCCAGGAGAGTTAACATCCGACAAACCGTTTGAGGAGGATCGCCGATGGTAACTGCTTGTTTTTCCATGATGCTTCACTTGCTGCTTTTGCTGATTCGTATTGCAATGAAATTGAGATTATCCATTCCGCTGGTGTACCTGGTGCTGATGCTCACAGCGTTTCAACCGTGGTATCGTGTGCACGCGACACTGGCGGATGGAATATTTCTGGTGATGCTGGGCTGCGTGATGCTGTCATGGATCATCTCCTTCGTTCGATTTGTGAGGCGAGAGCTGGCTTGATGCCAGCCCTCGCCTTTTTGCGCCGCACGGTGGGCGGACGCGGTGTTTGTGTGGCGCAAACCTGCACGGATGCGCAGTCAGTCTGCAAAACCGCACACATCGGCACAACGCGCCCCACGCCGCGGAGCAAACGGCTGCGCCGATGTGCGTTTCCGACTTGTGCCGCAGTTCAACCGTTAGTCCTCCGCCTGCAGGCGGCATTGGGGTCAGGGTTTTCCCTGCAAGCTGCGTTTTGGTGCCAAAACGCGATGCTTGCGCTTTTCTTGCGCAGCAAGAAAAGCCTGAGCGACTCTCTGTCAGTGGCGTCATACGGAAGATGATTTCAACGTTCTTTCTTTACCAGACGTAAAATTTGTTCTCTTTGCATCTTGGATTCCGTAGTCGCTACATTAGTCGCTATGAAAATTTGAAATTCAGATTTTTGCCTTTTATAGTCGCTAGTATAGTCGCTATGGTTTTCTTTTTCGCCGTATTTGCAGCTCGCGCCCCGGCGATGGGGAACAGCGCGGACAGAGCTTGGCAGCTCTCACAGCTCGTGGAAGGGGTCTTGACTGCTTTCAACCCCAGCTACGGCAGCCTGTCTTGCGGTGTTGTCCGCGTTGCTGGTTATTCAGTTGTTTGGGAGTGTATTTCCACCTCCAAATTTCTCCAAAGAGCACCAAAAGGAGCGCTGCGGCCATTCTCGGTCGCAGTGCTCCTTCATTACTTTTTCATGGTGCGCTTCGGAATATTCTGTTGTCGGCAGGATTTCCTGCCATGTTCCATATGATAGCGCTAGAACAAACGTTTGTCAATAGCGCATTTGAGTAACTTTTTGATATTGGAACGAAACGGATAACGATTATTCTTCAAATGGGGCACGGCCCAAGGAAGATATTCCACTAGAAAGAAGGGGCGGCTTGGCCGCCCCTTCCGGGTTTTTGCGATGTGATGTTCCGGCAAACGGCGTATGCCGCAAGCTCAACTTTGAACCGTCACGATTTACTTTTTCATCAGCTCGCAGAAGCGCATGAGGATCGTGGCAACCTCGGCGCGGGAGGCGTTTGCCTGCGGGCGCAGCTGGCCGTTCGAGCCCTGAATCAGGCCTTGACCGACGGCCCACTGCATCGCGGAGACGGCCCACGCACTGATGTCGGAAGCGTCCGTAAACTGGGTCAGATTCTCAGAGAGCGTAACCGCTTCGAGGCCGTTCTTGACCGCATAGCGGAACAGCATTGTGACGAGCTGCTCGCGCGTGATCGCGCCGGTCATATTCGTGCCGTCGGAGATTTCGTACTCCATTGCCCAGCGCTGACCAGTGGCGTACCACGGCGTGTCAGCGGTGCTCTTGCCGTCCAGACGCGCCAGAACGGTCACGATCATGCCGCGCGTGGTATCCGCATTCGGAGAGAACTTGTCCTCGCCCGTGCCGTTCATGAGGCCCTTGTCGACCACATAATCGACCGCGGAGGCATACCAAGCGTTATCCGAAACGTCCACGAATTTGGTCTTACCGGCATCCGGATTGAACGAGGGCTTTGCGGGTTTGCTCGGCTTCACCGGGGTGACCGGCGCGGGTGCAGGCGTGTATTTGCCGCACACCTTGCAGGTCGTGCCCGCGGTGTGCACTTCGCCGCACGGAGTCTGGCAGACCTTGCAGATACCGTCGTGGTTGGACCAGTCGTGCTTACCGGGTGCCTTAACGATCTCGTCTGCAACCGTGGTTTCCTGTGTGCCAGCTTGATCTTTGAAAACCTTGTGGCAGACATTGCAAATGTAGTATTCGTTGTTGCCATCTTCCGTGCAAGTAACAGCCTTGGCTTCAATCTTGGCCATATTATGACCGAGCTTGGTAAGTGTTTCCGCTGCAACAGTGGTCTCCTGCGTACCTGCTGCATCCTTGAAAACCTTGTGGCAGGTCTTGCAGGTATAGTATTCATTGTTGCCGTTTTCTGTGCAGGTGGCCGGAGTGGCATCGGTCTTGGTCAGAGCGTGTGCCTTCCACTGCGCGGTCAAAGTGGTCATTCCGGTCGCGGGGACGGTATACTGTGATTCAGCATCATAGGTCTTTGCTCCGTAAGACCAACCACCAAAATCATAGCCCACACGTGTTGGTGCGGCCGGCAGAGTAATTACGTCGCCAACGTATAGCTGACGCTGTGCATTGCCCGTTCCGAAGGAATCAATGCTCGGAATTGTGGCCGAACCTTCATAATTTGCATTGAAAGCGACTGTGCTGTTATTCTCAAAGGACGCGAGGGAGTGCAGCTTACCATCAAACTTATAAATCCCCTTGTTTGCAGTACGTTCAATTCCAAGATACTGATATGTGACATCCAACTGCGGTTTGCCTTCTGCCAAATCAGTTCTTCCAGCAACACCGCCGGGAGCGCGAACAGAATAGTCCCCAATTTTTGTTCCGTCTAAATAATAAGAGACAGTACCCGCGCGGTTTTCAATACGATAAGTATGCTCTGCTTTGGCATCAAAATCAGCAGGTTTCGTATACTCCGGCGTGAAATACCATACATTGTTTCGGATGATAGCAAGATCACCCGTAGGATACAGATAGAGCGCGCGAATGTTGGCTGCCTCCTGTTCATTGGCCATGTCAGAGAGAATTGCCTGCTGCTCTTTGGTAATATCGCTCAGTTTGAACTCGATCGCCCAATTCTTATCGGTAGGCGTTCTGATCGGGGCGTTCAGTGCCATAACGATGTTATTGCCCTGAACCGTACCATTTGCAGCCGACGTTACGGTCATGCTCTGGCTGGTCAGTTCGCCGGACTGCAGCGTACTGGTTGCCTTGCAGGAGATCTGATGTCCACAATCGTCCGCGGTCATGGTATAGGTCGCACCCGTGGCACCTTCGATTTCGACACCGTCTCTCATCCACTGATAGCGCAAATCATCGGCATTGTTTGCATTGATCAGTCGAGCGGAGAATGTGTTATCGCTATTGAAAACCACCATCAGCGTTCCTGCCAGAGCCGCTTCAGCATAGGAAGCCGTCAGGGTCGTTGTACCGGTAGAGGTCACTGTGTAAGTATCGCTTGTTTTATACAGCTTTCCATTACCGTCCTTCCAGCCGACAAAAACTTTTCCAGTGGGAACGGCCAACGGAGCAGGGAGCGTGACCTTATCCGTCGGATAGAGCTGTCGCTCATCTTTGCCTTCGGGAGTAATAGTCGTGATCGGGGCAGGTAATGTACCATCACCGGCAAACGCAATTTCACTATTCTCGGTGTAAAGGCTCAGGTCATATAAGGTGGCGTTCAACGGCCAGCGCTTCATACCAATATATCCAACCGTAAAATCGGAACTCAGTGTGCGCGCTATATCGCTTCCATTTGAACGATTCGTAATACCGCCAGCTCCCTGACCGTAAACACCGACCTTCACACCGTCGAGATAGTAACACCATCCGTCACTGCCGTGATTTTCAATCCGATAAATATGCCGTGCAGTGGCATCAAAATTATTTAATGCAGCGATATCGTTGATATTTGCAGTTACAGCATTACTGGAATCTGTAACACGATACCACACACTACTCACCACAGGTGCAAGGTCACCATTCTTGGGTAAATAGACGATATTGTAAGAACTCGGGTCTGCTTCAGCTGATAAGACCGCAAATTCGCCACTCAATCCACTCAGTTCGAATTCAATCGCCCATTTTTTGCTTGCGCTGAAAGTAACCGGAGTAGCCAGCTGAAGGATTGCGTCCGTGCCCGTCATGGCTCCGCCGTCCACATCCACGCTGCCGGAAATGACCTTCAGCGCATTTTCTTCGCTGCCTTCCTCATTGGTAATGGTATCATCTTCGCTGCCCGCGGTATATCTCTTTGCAGATACGGGCACCAACAGTGAGAGAACCATGGCAATGACCAAGAAAAGCAAACTTAACTTTTTCATCTTTATTTTTCTCCCTTTCTTTTTATTTGCTGAAATGCCAGCGGTACCATGCACCGGAGACACATTTCACGGGATAGCTTGCAAGCGTTCTTCCGCCTTGCTTCACCTGGATCTCGCCTGTTCCACCAGCAATGCACTGGTAGACAAAGGCATTTTCCGACGTGCGCTGCAGCGCATTGCCTGTGCATACGATCTCAAGGTCGTTCACACTGACCGGATTTGGCATGAGCGTCAGTTCGAGTGTTTCTCCCGGCGTCATCAGAAGCGTTTGCGCAGGATCGATTGCTTTACCATCTCGTTTGGTAACGACAACGCTTTGTGCGCTGCTCTGACCATAGAGCGAAGAAAACAGATTGTGGGCCATATCTTTGCCGATCTCGTTATAGCCTACCTGACGATAATGCGAAATGTCGCCAAATACGGTATCCGTACCATAGTCCTGCTTGTCAGCGGATTCCTGCGGGGCACCGCTGCCGCGGCGAGTAGGAAGCTGAATGGAGCCGCTGTGCGTAGTATAGTCGACGGTGCCGCTCGGATACTTGCCTTTAAAATATGTCTGAACACCAGCGTCAGAACCCCACTGCCGCCCAATATCGGTTGTAATATAGATATCGGAATACGCGGCACTTGTTCCCATGTAGTAGTTGACGATTTTGGCATTGTTCAGCGCAGTTGTATTTACGCTCTGCCAGAACGGCGTAATTCCAAGGAAGTCTACTGTTTTGTTGACCCCACCGATTGTCGTCTGAAGCTCGCTCTTAAAGCCATTCCACATGGACAGATACTTCTCGGTGTAGTCGTCAATGGTCAGTCCTTCATCGCCGTTCGCTGCCGAATGATTGATAATGCCCATGTGCTTGAGTTCATAATGTCCCGCTGTCACTTCCCGGCTTAGAACATTTTCAGCAGCTTTAAACAGGGCAACCGCACGCCAGAAATTGTTATGCCCGCCATCGGTCAAGCTAGGCAGCCAATAATTCTGTAAGCAGCTTCCACTGCGCGCAGCGTTCAGCACCCAGATCTTTTCGCCGGTCAACTGGTTCCAATAATAGGCGAACGCACTGTCCTCGCCCTGCACGCCGCTGCCGACCGACGTAAAGGCATTGATATCTGCAGCTGCAGTGTGATCCCCGGCATAGCCAAGTGCGGCGGGCACATAGGTTGCAGCATTATCAACTGTTAATTCTCCTGCTTTGGCATAGGTGCTGTAAGCTTGACCGGCTTCGCAAACAACGGACTCTGTTGGATTCCCTTTTTCTCCGGCACCGAGACTATGACCGGTAACCATAACTAAGCTGATTGGTGCAGCCGTTACTGTAATCGTGACCGCATAGCTTACACCCTCTTTTGAAAAGGTTGCCATGCAGGTTCCGCAGCCCGTTGCGATCAACTGATTATCGACTTGGGTAATGACGGCATCATCCGGTTCATTTGTACCAGCCTTTTTTGAGTCGCATTGCTGATCACCAAGGCTCACCTGATACTCCCCGACCGGGAATCGGTCATCATAATACAGCCGCAGCGAGCCTGTATTCGCCGTCTCGTCTAATACCATCTGCTGCACAGAATATGGATCATTCGCAGCCGACGTGATCGGAACAAGCATCGTTACCATGGCAAGCGTTAGTATTATCGCGAATGCTTTCTTTTTCACAGCCTTCACTTCCTTTTGAGTTTTTATATAAAAGCGATGATCGCTGAGTTCTCCACGGGCTGGGTCTACCTTGTTTCGTGCCACGCTTTTTAGCATGGACAGAATCCATATTCTGTTCCACCGCTTGCCGCGGAGCGAGATGAAAATCATGATGAAATAGAGAAGCGCTCCCTTGAAACGCAGGCTAAACGACCAACGAAAAGGAAAAATGCGCACAAAAGCGCAGTCTCAAAAAACCGAGTTTTGAGACTGGATTTTTTGCGCGCAGAAGCAGCCCACCTATTGATTTTTGACATATTCTGTGCTACATTTTTAATAAATAGCAATGTGGAATACTGCGCTCTGCTGGTACAGGCATGGACAGAATATGGATTCTGTCCTATGTGATCAGGCCAAGCCGGTCGAGCTGGCGCTGGTGCTCCGCGCCGCTCTCGACGAGATAGATGCGCGTTGTTTCAATCGAACTGTGGCCGAGCATGTCCGCGAGCTTCACAATGTCACGATATACGCGGTAGTACGCCGTTGCGAACAGGTGCCGCAGATTGTGCGGAAACACCTTCGACGGCGCAACGCCCGCCTTGCGGCACAGCCGCTTCATGGCAGACCAGATCTGCCGCCTGTCCATGCCTTTTCCGCCCGTGGTGAGAAAAATCTCGCCGTGGGCGATTTTTTGCTTTTTGGCGTATTTCAGCAGCTTGCGGCAGAGCTTCGCGGGCAGCAGAATCGTGCGAATCTTGCCCTTCAATGCGACCTCGGCACGGCCGCATCGTGCGGCTTCCACGGTGAGAAACTGCACCTCGCTGACGCGGATACCGGTCGCGCAGATGCTCTCCATCAGCAGCGCAAGCCGAGTATCTCCGCTGCTCTGCGCGGCGGCGAGCAGACGGGCTGTAAATTTCGGCCCCACAGCCACATATACACGGACTTTTAGCCACGGTATCACGGATTTTTAGCCACACCGTC
>CAKUND010000049.1 GCA_934668295.1 uncultured Oscillospiraceae bacterium | reverse complement strand
AGGAACTCATCCTCGTCGGGCGCCATGTCCTTGATCGCCATCATCGGGAACTGGATGGACCAGACCCATCCCATCTGCGCGACCCAGTGATAGGCTTTTTCGAGCGAAGTTTCTTCGCCGAAGTTCTGCGTGTACTGGCCGTTGCGCAGGCATTGGCCTTCTTTCACCATGCGCTCACGCGGGGTGTCATGGATGGGGTCGACGGGCTGCTGCATATGCTCGAGCCACCCCTGCTTGGGGAGGTTATACACATCGCGGCGCTCCGCGACGACGCGGCAGTGCTTGTTGCCGCAGCCGCGTGCCTGACACATGTTGAGTGCGACCTCGTTCTCCGTACCCTTAGACGAAGCCAAGTCAAAGTTTGCCGTGAACATACTGGTCGTCATGTTGCACAGTTCGCTGCCGACAATGTCCCACGGACAGGTGTCGAGCTCCTTTTCCACGCGGTTGCGCGTGAACTGCACGACGCGGCCCGCCATGTTCTCCCACTCGTCGCCGGAGTCGCCGGTGATGCCGCCGAGCCAGCTCGATTTTTCGCACAGCTCCGGGATGTTGAACGCCTCATAGAGTGATGCATTGACATAGTCCTTCTGCTCCTCCGGCGTGCCCGCGACCGCCATGTTCATCATGTTGGCGATGTCGCAGATGGCCTCGGTGCGCTTTTCCCAGCTCGGCTCAAAGATGCGCATGACCTGAAACAGATTCGCGGTCATGGCCGCGATCTGCCGGTTGAGCTGCCGGTAGGCTTCTTCCTCCGGGATGAGCTTGCCCCACGCGGTCGGGAAGCATTTCCGCTGCTCCAGTTTTTCCTTTAGCATGGTATTCCTCCTGTTTCTTTTTTCTGCGTTACCTCTATTATAGGAAATCGCCCCTGCTGCGGAAATGCTGCAAATTGCGCGGTTTTTGCCGGTTTACGTCGTACAGTTTGTATGGAAGCAAATCATACAATTTGTACGTGCTATTTTTGTGTAAAACAGCAGATTCTTCGCCGTCCAGAGATGCGACCCATACAATTTGTATGGTAACTTCGTTGACAGCCGCTTTCTGCCGGAATATAATAAAAATCAAGAAAACGATTGGAGGAAGCTCCTATGAAGCTGTGCGCGGATATTCTCTATTGGAGACTGAAGGAGGAGCTGAAGGCCGTCGAGCTGCACGGCGCGGGCAGTATGGAGCTGACGCTGAGCCGCCCGGAGTTTTATCTCGACCGGACGCAGACGTTTGAGAAAAATCGTGTCTACGTCTGCTCTGCCGACCATCTGCCGACGCGCCCGTCGCTGCGCGAAAATGTGTGCCTTGTCTGCCTCGGACAGCACTGGAACCTGACGGCGTTCTATGACCGGTGCAGCGTGATCGTGGTCGAGGCGGATACGGATATTTTCCGGGTCTTCAATCTGGTGCAGCACATTTTTGACCAATACGAAGCATGGGAAGAGCGCCTCTGGCACATCCTCCGCCACGGCGCAAATCTGCCGCAGATGCTGGAGGTCAGCCGCGACATTCTTTCCAATCCGATGCAGCTGATCGGTTCGGACTTCCGGTATCTGGCCGTGACAGATGAGGCATATTTCCAAAAAGATCTCGGCATCCGGCTGGATACCGAGACGTTTGACGCGGAGAAAATGGCGACGTTTCTGTCCCTGCACGATCTTTCCACGCACGTGCATGAGCCGCTTTTATTGGAGCTTCAGGACACGCGGACGCTGTCGGTCAACGTGTTCGATCAGGAGGAATACCTCGGCTGCCTGACAGTGTTCGAGGCGTTCCGCCCGCTGCGGGATTCCGACCGCGCCCTTGCGGTGTTCCTCGCCAAGCTCCTGCGGCAGGCGATCCAGCAGAATCCGGTACTCGCCAGCACCCGTTCCGCTGTCCGCCGCGCGCTGCGCAGCGTCATTGCCGGGCAGCCGGTCGATTTTGAGCTGCGGCGGGCGCTCAGTCAGGAAAACGGAAAAACGGACTGGGTCTGCGTTCGCCTCCAGCCGAAATCAGGCGCGGCGCCCCTGCCGGGCGCGTATCTGTCCGCCGCACTGGAGGAACGGCACCCCGGCGCGATGGCATTCGAGTTTGAGAGCACCGTCGCCGCGTTTCTGCCCGCCGCGCAGGCCGAGCGCGAGACGACGGCGCAGCTGCTGCCGCTGCTGGACAGGCTCGGTCTGATCTGCGGTGTATCCAGCGCGTTTTCCAATCTGTATGAGGCCAATCAGGCGTGGTTTCAGGCGTCCAGCGCGCTGCAAAACGGACTTTTGCAGGACGGAAGCGGCACAGTCTTTTACTTTCAGGACTATCTGCTGCCGCAGCTCCTGTCCGGCGCGCTGGCCGGCCGGCCTTCGTGGGTCTATTATCCGGACGGTCTGAAAAAACTGAAGGCGCATGACGATGGCTCGCAGGTCTCGTATCTGGAGACGCTGCGCGTCTATCTCGACAACAACCTCTCCGTCACCAAAACAGCGGCAGCGCTGTATCTGCACCGCTCAACGCTGTTAGACCGGCTCGCCCATATCACGCAGCTGCTCGGCTGCGATCTCAAAAACCCGGATTTCTGCCTGACGCTCGGGATTCTCCTTCGCGCGGAGCTGCAGCAGAAGCGGCTCACCCAGCCCAGCGCGTAATATGCCCCCACCGATCAATTGAAAGGAGAACATCTATGGATCACGCCAAGCCGCCGCAGGCGGATATTTTGGAATCGATCTCCGGCACCGCGCCGGAGCTGCTGGACTGCCTGCTGCTGATCCGGTATCTGGCGCTGGACGCAGCGCAGCACCCGGACGCAGCGCGCCTGTGGCGCGCGATCGAAACGGAAGCACGGAAGACGGACAGCCGAGGGGCGGTGCCTCCGGCGGCAGCTCCTTGCTGCCGGCTGGATAGAAGCGATCCTCGCCCTTCCAGCCGGACTTTTCCGCGGATCGCGCGTCCCCTGCTGCGCGTGGGTTCTGAATCAGAACCCCAGCCGGGATACCGCGCTTTTCGTGGATGCAAGACAGATGGAGCTTTTCAGCTGGCAGGAAAGCCGATATCCGCGCCCTGCTCGCAAAGCTGTTTTCCGCGAGAGAGGAAGCGCTCTGCGCGATCCTCGGCAGGCCGATCCATATCGACGAGCTTTATCAGATCTACGGCGTCTGCGAATGAACCGGCTTATGACGGTTCTGACTGCATCAAAAAGCGCCCGGCCAGAATCTTCTGGCCGGGTGCTTTTTGATATCCGGATGCGTATGGACTTATGCGAATGTTCCGCCCAGCGACTGGGTCAGGTCGGTCAGCGTGCCAGTGACGGCCAGGACAGCGGTCAGGATGATCGCCAGCACATAAACGCAGAAATAGCTGCGGGCGTAGTTGCGGCGGTTGAGGTTTGCGCTGCCGATGGCGTGGACGATCAGGAAGATCCAGCCCACGAGCGGCAGGGAATAGAGAATGCCGAGGCCAAAATAGCTCCACGGCGACAGAGGGCGGTACGCCTCCGGCAGGTGCTGCAATTCAAATTCGTTCATGCTGCTCCTTCTTTCTTATAAATGCTCCTTGCAGGTCAGCTGCGCAACGTCCAGACGGAACACCGTCACGCGCTGCGCCTGCTCATCTGTAAATGTGAACGGACGGCTTTTTTCGTAGTGTGCCATGATCGCTGACAGCGCCCGCTTCTTTTCCTCCGTCTCCTGTACCTCGCAGATCACGCCTGTGCCGATCACGCTCTGATAACGATAGGAATACGAGCAGCCGGTCTGCCCGGCTGTAAGCGCGTGCGCGCAGTCCAGCTCAAAGCCGACGCGCGGCGCAGTGCGGATCAGGTCTGCCTTGCGGCCCTCATGCGCGCCGTGGAAATAGAACCGGTCGGGCGAGCCGGGAACGAAGGCAAAGTTCAGCGGCACAATATACGCGCCCTCCGGGCAGGAAAAGCCGACGCGGCAGCAGCTGCAGGACTCGATCACCTGCAAGATCCGATTGCGGTCCGTGACCGCGCGGTCGGCCCGCCTCATGGCAGCCGGACGCCGCCTGCCTGCCGGATCGACAGCACGTGGCAGCGGCCCTCGCCGAGCACGGCCTCCATATTGACGCGGAAAGACGAAAGCGCATCATTCGGCACGAACGCCAGCAGCGTCCCGGCAAAGCCGCCGCCGTGAATGCGGCAGGCGCCGCGTCCGGCCAGCTGCTTTTCGCAGGCGGCCAGCGCAAGGGCCATCTGCTGATGCTCCCGGCTGCCGGCAGGGATCACGTTCTGCAGCAGCATCCACGACGAGCGCCCGGACTCGCGCACACCCGCGAGGAACCCCTCAAAATCGCCCGCCTCCAGTGACTGTACCTGCTGCTGTACCCGGCGGTTCTCGTCAAAGAAGTGCATCGCGCGCAGAACCGCGCGGTCGCCCGCAGCCTCACGGGCCGCCTTCAGCTTCGCATAGAACTCCGCTTCGTTTACCTCGCGCAGTACGTCTTTGCCGAATACATGGGCCACGCGGCGCATCTCCTCGGGGATGGCGGCGTATTCATCCGTCAGATCCGCGTGATCCGCGCCGGAATCGAGCGTGCAGAGCGTATAGCCGCAGTGCGCAAAGTCGAACGCCGCCTGCCGGACAGCGGGGTGCGAGGGGTCGGCAAAGTCGATAAAGACCAGCCCGCCGACACTCGAGGCCATCTGATCCATGAGCCCGCAGGGCTTGCCGAAATAGACGTTTTCGGCGTACTGGCCGATCTGTGCGATCTCGATGGCGGAGCATTTTTTGTCAAAAAACAGCTCGTTGCAGATCGTGCCGAGCAGAACCTCGAACGCAGCGGAGGATGACAGGCCCGAGCCGGGCAGAACCGTCGAGCGGACAGCCGCGTCAAAGCCCTGCAGCTTGCAGCCGCGCTGTGCGAACGCCGCTGCGACGCCGCGCACGAGCGCGGCCGTGGTGTTTTTCTCCGCCGCGTGGACGGACAGGTCGTTCAGATCGATCTCGACCGGGGCATAGCCCTCGGACGCGACGCGGATGATGGGATCGGGCCGCAGCGTGACCTCCGCCGTCGTCTCCAGATCGACAGCCGCAGCCAGCACGCAGCCGTGCTGATGGTCGGTATGGTTGCCGCTGATCTCCGTGCGGCCCGGCGCGGAAAAACGATAGCTTGTCTTCATGTTCAAACGCCTCCGTTTCCCGCCCGCAGGCGGGTCATTTGTTCCATATGTTCCTGCACAGCATAAAAAATCGCCGCGAACCAGTACAAGTCCGCGACGACATGGAGGTGCCGCCCAGATTTGAACTGGGGAGTGAAGGTTTTGCAGACCTTTGCCTTACCACTTGGCCACGGCACCGGATATGAAAATAGGAATGCGCTGAGGCATTCCTATTTTATTTGGAGCGGGTGACGAGGCTCGAACTCGCTACCTCCACCTTGGCAAGGTGGCGCTCTACCGGATGAGCTACACCCGCATAATGGTGCCTCCGGTCGGAGTTGAACCAACGACACGCGGATTTTCAGTCCGCTGCTCTACCTACTGAGCTACAGAGGCATGTTGAGGCGAGATAAACTCGCCTCACCATACATTATGGCGACCCGGAACAGACTCGAACTGTCGACCTCCAGCGTGACAGGCTGGCGTGCTAACCGACTGCACCACCGGGCCAGGTAAATTGGTGGAAAGTACAGGGCTCGAACCTGTGACCCCCTGCTTGTAAGGCAGGTGCTCTCCCAGCTGAGCTAACCTTCCGTTCCATCAAGCCGCATCTCTCAGCGACGTGTGTATTATAACGGCCAACACAGCAAATGTCAAGAACAATTTTTAAAATCGCGAAACTTTTTTCATCGCTCACACCGGCTGCAATTCCATGCTTGAGAATACCTCCGTCAGCATGCTATCATACGAGGTGCCGGAGCCCTCCGGCACACTGACCGTCAGCGCGTAGCAGTGGCTGCCATCGGAGATCACCTTGCAGCGGTACATGCGTCCGCCCTCGTCAGAGGCCGCGTACCACGCAAACTGCCAGACGGGCCGATCCTTGCCGCCGCTCTTATATACGTGCAGAGCGGCCGCGTCAAAGCCCGACAGCCGACGGACGATCGCGGCGGCAGGCGCGGCGTCCAGAATTTCCGTCGTGATCTCATAGCCTCCGCCCGGCTGGGTATAGATCTGCCGCGCGCCGCGCTCCGTGAAGACCTCCTCGACCGCGTCCTGCGGCAGCGCAATGCAGATCGCACGGGCCGCGCCGCTCTCTGCCGGCACGCAGCCGCCGTCCACCGTTTCCCATACTGTCTGCACCGAGCAGGCGCACAGGAGCGCGCTCAGCGCTGCCATCCAACCGATCAGAATTCGTTTCATCACCAGATCGCCTCCAATAAGAAAGGAATGTCCCATGCCTGTTTTCCTGCTTCTAATGAATGCGTCCGGCTTCGCAATTATGCTGCTGGATAAAAATCTTGCCCGCCGTCATCGCCGCCGCATTCCGGAGGCGCTGCTGCTGGCGTTTGCGGCCTGCTTCGGCAGTCTCGGCGTGCTGGCGGGCATGTATGTCTGCCGCCACAAGACGCGAAAACCGCTGTTTACCATCACAGTCCCGCTGCTGCTTCTAGCGCAGTGCGCGATCTTATATTTCCTGCTTCGCTGATCACTGGCGCAGCTTGCGCTTGTTGCCCTTGCTGTCGACGATGTAGGTGTTGTCGAGCTGCTGGCGCAGATCGCCCACGACGGAATCGATGTAGGCCCGGCGCAGCACAGCGCGCTCCTCATTTTCCTCCGGCGTGAGGCCGACGGTTTTGGCCTTATGGGCCAGCTCGTTGATGCGGTCGATATCTTCTTTTTTCATAGAGCATGCTCCTTATAGAAATCTTGTGATCTCAACGCAGATGCGTCCTTTTTTCGTATTGCCGCCGACGGCGTCCAGCCGGATCTTGCCCAGCCCCCGGACGGTGATCACGTCGCCCGCCGCCGTCTGCTTATCGCCCTTCACGCAGGGCGCGTAATTGAGCTCGCATTTCCCCGCGGCGATATAATCCGCGGCCTTGCCGCGGCTGATGGAAAAGCCGGAGGAAACGATGCCGTCGAGCCGCAGGGAGGGCACAGTATCGCGGACTGCCTTGACCTTCTGCTCCGGCACGGAAACATCCGCGATCGCGATCTGCTCCACATGCAGCCTTGTGCGCCCGGCGGACAGGAAATTCTGCAGCAGATACGGCAGCACCTCGCGCGTGACGAGAAAGTCGCAGCGGCCCTCCGCCACATAAATATCCCCGATCGTCTCGCGCTTCACGCCGCAGCCCATCAGCGCGCCGAGAAAATCCCGGTGCGTGAGCGTGTCACCCTCAAAATAGGACGCGCGGACGGCGGCGATCGGCCCGTCCTCGCTCTCCAGCCAGCTCTCGTCCAGATAGTCCGGCAGATAGCAGCAGATCTCGCGCTCGGCCATGGGCGGCCCGCCGTAGAACCGGATCTCCTGTCCGCGCAGCAGCTCGGCAGCAAGCATCTGCTCCCGTTTGGACAAAAAACCCGTCGAGGCCGGGATATTGCGCGCGGCGGCGTTCGTCATGCGCTCATAGACCCTTGCCAGCAGCATTTCGTCTTCCTTCGTCTGCGCCATGCGCGCGATCTGTTCACGTTTGTCCATCGTCCCGCCTCCCGTCGGTCTGTATTGTACCAGTCTTGCAGAAAAAAAGCAATCCCGACCGCCTTTTCCTCTGTTTTCATTACAGTTCTGTTACAAACGGCCCAGTTTACTTGCAATCCTCCCGGCTGCCGCCTATACTGGATATATCTATAAGATCGCTAAAAGGCACCGCGAAGGGGAAGTAAAAGTGAAAAGTGAATAAGTATTGTGTGCCGCTTTGCGGCACGATTTCAATCTGCTGGCGCAGCCAGCACATCACTTCTTCACTATTCGCTATTACCTATTCTCTGTTTCCAATCAGGCCGTCATGCTTTTCGGCATGCCGAACAATTACCGGAAGGGGGCTCCGCCTTGAAAAAAATGCTTTGTGCGCTGCTTGCAGCTGTGCTGGCGCTTACGCTTGTGCTTCCGTGCGCAGCGGCTGACTTTGCAGGCTTCACCGACCAGCAGGAGATCAAAAACATCAACGCCGTGCGGATGCTCTACGACCTCGGCCTCATTTCCGGCTACTCTGATGGCAGCTTCGGCCCGCAGAACCCTATTCGCCGCGAGGAGGTCGCCAAGCTGATGGCGCTTCTGTGCGAAGCCGACCCGCAGGCGCAGAATGGCTCCGCGCCGTTTTATGACATCTCCACGTCCTGGGCGGCAGATTTTATCGCCTACTGCGCCGAGCACGACATCATCGCCGGCAGCAATGGCCGCTTCCGCCCGGCAGACCATGTGACGATCCGCGAGCTTGCAAAGATGCTGCTCGTGATCCTTGGCGAGGATGCTTCGCGCTATGTCGGCGCAAGCTGGGCGCAGAACGTCGATGAGGACGCGTTTTTGAAGGGGATCTACGCAGGTGTCTCCGTCAGCTATGATTCCGCCGCCACGCGCGATGTTGCGTGTCTGCTCATCTATAATGCCGCGCTCTGCCCCAAGGTCGCCGATTCCGGTCAGGAGGGCGACGCACGCTACGTGCTCGACAGTCTGATGAACCCCATGTCGTATCTGGAGATCCGCTTCGGTCTGACGCGCTACACTGCCACGCTGATGGGCAACGAATGTGCCGATCTGACGAGCGCGGGCAGCACGCTCCCCGCCGGGACGAGCAAGCTCGCCGGCCACAAGGCCTTTGATATCTCGACGGATCTCAGTCTGCTCGGACGGAACGTCGATATCTATGTGAAGGACGGCAAGGTCTTCGGCATCCCATGCTACGCGGTCGACGAGGTCTATTACACCTTCACCGACGCCTCTCAGCTCAAGGAGATCTGCTCCGGCGGCGGCTTCCGCCTGACAGACGCGACCGAGTACTATTACAATTACACGCCCTCGAACAAGGATATCCTGAATACACTGTCCGCAAACGACAAGATCACCGTGATCGACCACGACGGCGACAATGCCTTCGATGTTGTCCTCGTCACAACGAGCCGTCCGGCAACGGTCACATCCGTTTCTCCCTTGACGGTCGACGTCGACAGCAAGAGTCAGACCGTCCGCGCGTTCAGTTCCGCCGATGTTTTTTCCGTCGGTGAGGAGGTCTATTACAGCCAGGTCTGCGGCAGCGGGTATATCCGCAGGCTCAAATAACAAAGCCAGACAAAAAGCCGTCCGCAGCTGCGGACGGCTTTCTTTTGCTGCTTTCAATAGTTTTCCGCACGGAGCTCAAAATAGCTCTGCGGATGATTGCAGGCCGGACAGACCTCGGGGGCCTTCACGCCGACGGCAATGTGGCCGCAGTTGCGGCATTCCCAGACCTTGACCTCACTCTTTTCAAACACCTGCGCCGTCTCCAGATTGTGCAGCAGCGCGCGGTAGCGCTCCTCATGGTGCCTTTCGATCTCCGCGACAAGGAGGAAGCGCTGTGCCAGCTCCGGGAAGCCCTCCTCCTCGGCGGTTTTGGCAAAGTCCTGATACATATCCGTCCATTCGTAGTTTTCGCCCGCAGCCGCGGCCGCCAGATTGGCTTTCGTGTCGCCGATACCGGACAGCTCCTTCAGCCAGAGCTTTGCGTGCTCCTTCTCGTTCTCCGCCGTCTTCAGAAACAGCGCCGCCATCTGTTCATAGCCTTCCTTTTTCGCAACGGACGCGAAGAAGGTGTACTGGTTTCTCGCCTGCGATTCGCCTGCAAAGGCCGCGCGCAGATTCGCCTCGGTTTTTGTGCCTGCATACTTGCTCATGCTTCAATCTCCTTTTGATCAATATTCTTTATTTCATTGTTCCTTGTCTGCCTGGATTTATTCTAACACATCTGCTTCAATTTTGAAGTGATTCTCATTATTATTTTAATCATTTTCTCAACTTCAAAACAGATTTTTGATCGACAAACACAGCCCCGGCTCAGACTCCCGAGCCGGGGCTGCTGTCTTTTCTTCAGATCCTCGCCACGCCGGTCCTTCTAGCGGCTTCGGCGACGGCCTTTGCAACAGCGGGGCCGACGCGGTGGTCGAAGGCCTTGGGGATGATATAGTCCTCCGAAAGCTCGGCATCGGAGATGAGCTCTGCCAGCGCATGCGCGGCGGCAATGTTCATTTCATCGTTGATGTCGCTCGCGCGCACGTCGAATGCGCCGCGGAAAATGCCCGGGAAGGCCAGAACGTTGTTGATCTGATTCGGGTAATCGCTCCGACCAGTCGAGACGACCTTCGCGCCGCCCGCCTTCGCATCCTCCGGGAAGATCTCCGGCGTCGGGTTCGCGCAGGCGAAGACGATGGCGTCGCGGTTCATGGTTTTGACCATTTCCGTCGTGACGGTACCGGGGGCCGAGACGCCGATGAACACATCAGCGCCGACGAGCATGTCGGCAAGGCTTCCGGCCTTATGCCCGAGATTCGTGACCTCGGCCATTTCTTCCTTGATCCAGTTGAGACCTTCGCGGCCCTTGTAAATTGCGCCCTTGCGGTCGCACATCGTGACGTTCTGGAAGCCTGCGGACAGCAGCAGCCTCACGATCGCGATGGCCGCTGCACCGGCGCCGGACGTGACGATCTTCACGTCCTCCTTTTTCTTGCCGACAACCTTCAGCGCATTGGTCAGACCCGCGAGGGTAATGACCGCTGTGCCGTGCTGATCGTCGTGGAAGATGGGGATATCGCAGCGCTCCTTGAGCTTGCGCTCGATCTCAAAGCAGCGGGGAGCGGAGATGTCTTCGAGGTTCACGCCGCCGAACGAGCCGGAGATGAGCGCGACGGTATTGACGAATTCGTCCACATCATGCGTCTTGACGCACAGCGGGAAGGCATCCACATCGCCGAAGGCCTTGAAGAGCACGCATTTGCCCTCCATGACCGGCATGCCGGCCTCCGGGCCGATATCGCCGAGGCCGAGGACGGCCGAGCCGTCGGTGATGACGGCGCAGAGATTCCAGCGGCGGGTCAGTTCGTAGCTTTTCTCGATGTTTTTCTGAATTTCCAGGCACGGCTGCGCAACACCCGGCGTGTAAGCAAGACTCAGATCGTCCTTCGTCTCGACCGGCACGCGCGCCGTGACCTCGATTTTTCCCTTCCATTCGCCGTGCAGACGAAGGGATTCTTTTGCGTAATCCATACTGTTTCCTTTCAAATCAAGCTCCGATCCGGAGCTTTCCTTGCCATGCAAACGCATTTCTCCGTTGTTTTTCCCGCCTGCATGATAAATATTCTTCAAATGCGCTTCCGAAAAACGCCTCCGGCATGCTATACTGTTCGTATAGCGATACGAAAATCATAAGGAGAGACCCGGATGGTAAAAATTTTGTTTCTCTGCCACGGGAATATCTGCCGCAGTCCGATGGCGGAGTTTATTATGAAGGCGCTGGCGCGGGAGGCCGGACTGGCTTCCCGGCTGCGGATCGACTCTGCGGCGGTCAGCCGGGAGGAGATCGGGAACCCCATCTATCCGCCCGCGCAGCGGCAGCTGCGCGCGCACGGTGTGCCGTTTGACGATCACCGGGCGCGGCAAATGACGCGCGCCGACTATGACGCATACGATCTGCTCATCGGCATGGACAGACAGAATCTCGCGGCTATGCGGCGCATCTGCGGCGGCGATCCAGACGGGAAGCTCCGGCTGCTGATGGACTATACCGGCGCGGCGCGCGATGTCGCCGATCCGTGGTACACCGGTGATTTTGACGCAGCCTGGCGCGACATCGAATCTGGCTGCCGCGCGCTTCTGGCGAGCCTGTAGCTGTTCGCAGTGAGGGGACGGACAATGCTGTCCGTCCCCGGTGCGCAGGTGCATACCGAATGGAATCGAGCATTTGAACCGCCCCTTTGAAGAAAGGGGCGGCTCTTTTGCTTATGAAATTCAGTCCTTCAGTGCTTCCAGTACACCGAGCAGGAAGCGCCAGGTGCGCTGGACGGAAGAAATGGACATTTTTTCGCGCGTGGTATGGATATCGACCAGATCCGGGCCGAAGGACACGCAGTCAAGGCCGGGGAGCTGACCCGCGAACAGGCCGCATTCAAGCCCTGCGTGGATGGCTTCGATCTTCGGAGCCTTGCCGGTCTGCTGGGTATAGACGGAGGCGAGCTTGTCGCGCAGCGGAGATTCGCGCCGGTATTCCCACGCGGGATAGGCTCCCGTCACGTGAAGCGAGCCGCCCAGCAGCTGTGATAGCGCGTCAATGCGGGCAAGCAGCATCTGCTTCTGCGACGAAACGGAGCTTCTGACTGAGCTGACCGCCGTTAAAACGCTGTCCGTCACATGGAAAATACCGAGGTTGCAGGACGTCTGCACCAGTCCCGGAATGTCCATGCTCATGGCCGCGATGCCGTTCGGCACGAGCAGCAGGAAGCGCACAACGCGCAGCGTCGCTTCCTCCGTCAGCGCCTGCTCACAGGCAGAGGCGGGCTCCAGCGCGACCGTCACGCCGGGATCGGCTGCGGCGTATTCCTTCCGGAAGTCCGCTTCGCAGGCCGCCGCGATCTCACGCGCGGCAGCAAAATCTTCCTCTCGCAGGGCCAGAACGGCCTCGGACGCGTTCGGAATGGCGTTGTCCTTCAGACCGCCTGCGGCGGAAACGAGCCGGAGGGCGATTTTTTTCTGCATCGCGTCCAGCACGCGGCCCAGCAGGAGATTTGCGTTCGCGCGGCCCTTGTCGATCTCCTGACCGGAGTGGCCGCCGATGAGGCCGGAGACGGTCAGATGGGCGCAGGCCAGCGCGCAGGGCGCGCTCGTCAGGCCGATGGAGACATTGGCGCTTGCGCCGCCGGCGCAGCTGACGGTGAAAATGCCCTCGTCCTCGGAGTCGACGTTCAGCATGCGGTGGGCGGAGAGCTGCGAGAAATCGAGGCCCTGCGCACCCTCCATGCCGATCTCCTCGTCGACGGTGAACACGACCTCGAGGGCCGGGTGCGCGATCTCGCTGCTGTCCAGCACGGCCAGCGCCATGGCGACGGCAATGCCGTCGTCGCCGCCGAGCGTCGTGCCGTTCGCCGA